>NZ_JALHAT010000039.1:0-56703 GCF_022818885.1 Novosphingobium mangrovi
GTAATAACCCCTTGAATAGTATTTTCTTTCTTTACGATTCCCGCCAGCGCGCGATCATCGCCGCGCCATCTTCCCCGGCATCGCTTCGTGCGGCGCCGGGCGTGCGCGAGAAACGCGGCGAGGGTGCGGCCTGCATGAGGCTGTCGCCTTCGACATAAGTTTCCCGGGCGCAGAAGTGCTGGTGGACCTTGGCTTCCGCGAGGGTCAGGACCGGGGCCACGCAGGCATCGCTGCCTTCGAACAGGCGGATCCAGTGGGCCTGGTCGTGCTCGGCAAAGCGCGCGGTGAGGGCGGCTTCGAGCGCGGGCCAGCGTTCCGGCGTTTGTCCGTCGGCGAACTCAGGCAAGTCGAGCCGGGCGATGAGTTCGGCGAAGAAGGGGGGCTCCAGCGCGCCCACGCTCATTTCGCGCCCGTCGCAGCACAGGTAGGTGCGGTAGTAGGGGGCGGCGCCTCCCAGCAGGTTGTCCGTGCGGTCGAGCGAGAGCTGGCCTGTCGTGGTCAGCCCGTCGAAGAAGGACATCATCGTCGTCACCCCGTCGAGGATCGCGGCATCGACGACCTGCCCCTTCCCGGACGTGGCGCGTTCGAAGAGTGCGGCCAGGATTCCCGTGACCAGCAGCATCGAACCACCCCCGAAATCGCCGACGAGATTGAGCGGGATCGCGGCGGGCTCTCCGGGACGCCCCATGGCCGCAAGCGCGCCCGAGAGCGCGATGTAGTTGATGTCGTGCCCGGCGGTGCGGGCGAGCGGGCCCTCCTGCCCCCAGCCCGTCATGCGTGCGTAGACGAGGCGGGGATTGCGCGGCGCGATGTCGTCGGGCCCAAGGCCCAGGCGCTCCATGACGCCGGGACGGAAGCCTTCGATGAGGACATCCGCGCGATCGAGCGCCTCGAGGCACTGCAGGCGTCCGGCCTTGCTGCGAATGTCGATCTCGATTTCGGCGCGGCCCCGGTCATTGACCGGGTTGGGCCAGCCGTTGCCCCCCTTGCGGGTGATCCGGAGGACCTCGGCACCCAGATCGGCGAGCATCATGGCCGCCTGCGGCCCGGGGCCGATGCCAAGAAACTCGACGACGCGCAGGCCCTTGAGCGGGCCTTGCGCCCCCCGCGAGGGAGGCGCGTTCACGCGACCGGCTCGGCCAGCATTGCCCCCAGACGCGTGGCGATGATGCTTTCAGCCTCGGACACCATCCGGGTGAGAAGCTCCGCGCAGGAGGGGATGTCGCGGATCAGGCCCTGCACCTGTCCGGCCCAGACCAGTCCGGCCTCGGTATCGCCGGTTTCGAGTGCGGTGCGTCCTCGCGCGCCCGAGACGAGCGGCTGGACATCCTGGAACTGCGCGCCGGGGACTTGCGCGATTGTCACCACCTCGTCGGAGATGCTGTTCTTCGCGACGCGTCCGGTGTTGCGGAACTGGCGGAAGATGAGGTTGGTCGCGCGTTCGTCGTTCTCGACTAGGAAGCGCTTGATATTGTCGTGGATCGGCGCCTCCCTGGTGGCGCAGAAGCGGGTGCCCATGTTGACGCCTTCGGCGCCCAGCGCGAGCGCGGCGGCAAGCCCGCGTCCATCGCCGATGCCGCCGCTCGCCAGCATGGGGATCTTCACCTGGTCGGCGGCGGCGGGGATCAGGACAAGGCCTGGAATATCGTCCTCGCCGGGGTGGCCGGCGCATTCGAAGCCGTCGATCGAGATGACGTCGACGCCCATCCGCTCGGCGGAAAGTGCGTGGCGCACTGCGGTGCACTTGTGCAGCACGGTGATGCCGTGGCTCTTGAAATCCTCCACATGCTCGCGCGGGCCGCTGCCCGCAGTCTCGACGATGCGCACCCCGCTCTCGATGATGGCCTTCCTGTATTCGGCGTAAGGGGGCGGGTTTACCGAGGGCAGGATGGTGAGGTTCACGCCGAAGGGCTTGTCGGTCATCGACCGGCAGCGGTCGATCTCGCGCCGCAGGTCATCGGGCGTGGGCTGGGTGAGGGCGGTCAGGATGCCAAGGCCGCCCGCGTTCGAGACCGCGCTTGCCAGTTCGGCGCGGCCCACCCACATCATGCCGCCCTGGACGATGGGGTGTTCGATCCCCAGAAGCTGCGTAATCCGTGTCTTGAGAGCCATTACATCGCCTCCACGATCATCACGTTGGCCATGCCGCCGCCCTCGCACATGGTCTGGAGGCCATAGCGCCCCCCGCGTGCCTTCAGGGCGTGGATAAGGGTCGTCATCAGCTTGGTGCCGCTCGCGCCGAGCGGATGGCCCAGCGCGATGGCGCCGCCGTTGACGTTGAGTTTGGCCGGGTCCGCCTCCAGCGCCTTTGCCCAGGCCATCGGGATCGAGGCGAAGGCCTCGTTGACTTCGTAAAGGTCGATGTCCGCGAGCGAGAGGCCGGTCCTGGCCAGGAGCCTGCGCGTGCCGGGCAGCGGCTCCTCGAGCATGACCACGGGATCGCCCGCGCTGACGCCAAAGGCGTGGATGCGCGCAAGCGGGGTCAGGCCATGGGTCTTGATGGCGGCCTCGCTGGCGACCAGCACGCCCGAGGCGCCGTCGGTCATCTGGCTAGCGTTGCCCGCCGTGATCGTGCCGCCTTCGGTGAGCGGATCGAGCGCGCCGATGCCTTCCAGCGTGGCGTCGAAGCGCACGCCTTCGTCCTGTGCGAACGCGCCGTTGGCGGTCGTGACGGGAACGATCTCGGCATCGAACGCGCCGGTTTGGATGGCGGCTGCGGCCTTGCGGTGGCTGTCGAGCGCGAAGCGGTCCATCGCCTCGCGGGTGAGGTCGTGGCGGTCGGCGACCATCTGCGCGCCGGTGAACTGGCTGAAGGCGGGGACGCCGTAGCGCTTCTGGATCGAGGGCGCGAAGGGACCTGTGCCGATGCCCATCTTCTCGTAGACCGACATGTTCGAGAACATCGGCACGCGGGTCATGCTCTCGGTCCCGGCTGCAATGACGAGGTCCTGCGTGCCCGACATGACGGCCTGCGCGGCGAACTGCAGCGCCTGCTGCGAGGAGCCGCACTGCCGGTCTATCGTGACCGACGGCACACTGTCGGGAAGGCCCGAGGCGAGCACGCAGTTGCGCCCGAAGGCGAAGGCCTGTTCTCCCCCTTGCGTGACGCAGCCCATGAGCACGTCCTCGATTGTCCCGGGATCGATCCCCGCGCGCGTGACAAGCGCGTCGAGCACGGTCGCGCCAAGGTCGGCGGGGTGGACCTCGGCGAGGGCGCCCTTGCGCCGCCCTCCGGCGGTGCGCACCGCCTCGACGATGTAGGCCGCGCTCACTTGGGCGACATCCGGATCGCGCCGTCGAGGCGGATCGTCTCGCCGTTCAGCATCGGGTTGGTGACGATGGATTCGACGAGCTGCGCGTATTCGTCGGGATAGCCCAGGCGACTGGGGAAGGGCACCTGCGCGCCCAGCGAATCCTGCACTTCCTTGGGAAAGCTCTCCATCAGCGGGGTGAGGAAGAGACCCGGCGCAATGGTCATCACGCGAATGCCGTAGCGGGCAAGCTCACGGGCGATGGGCAGCGTCATCCCCACGACCCCGCCCTTCGAGGCGGAGTAGGCGGCCTGCCCGATCTGCCCCTCAAACGCGGCGACGCTCGCCGTGCTGATGGCAACGCCGCGCTCACCCTCGACCTCTTCGGCATCGTGGAGGCGGCTGGCGAACTTCGACAGCACGTTGAAGCTGCCGATGAGGTTGATGTTCACGATCTTTGCGAAGTCGCCGAGCGGGATCGGGCTTCCATCGCGGTCAAGCACCTTGCGCGGCGGGCCGATCCCGGCGCAGTTGACGAGAATGCGCGCCTTGCCGTTCACAGCCTCGGCCTCATCCAGGGCTGCCGCGACACCGGTTTCGTCGGTCACGTCAACCTTGGCAAAGCGCCCGTCGATCCTTTCGGCATGGGCTGTGCCCATTTCCTCGTTGAGGTCGAACAGGGTCACTTTCGCGCCCAGCCCGGCGAGGCGCGCCGCCGTGGCGCCGCCCAGACCCGATGCGCCGCCTGTCACGACGGCCGCCAGCCCTTCCACCTTCATCCCTTGTATCCTTCCCTGATATTGTGTGCGTCACGCGGCCTGAAGCGCGCGCGCGATGACCATGCGCTGGATGTCGGACGTGCCTTCGTAGATCTGGCAGACCCGCACATCGCGGTAGATCTTGGCGACCCCGAATTCCTCCAGGTAGCCGTAGCCGCCCAGTGTCTGGATCGCGCCCGAGACCACCTGCTCGGCGGTTTCGGAGGCGACGAGCTTTGCCATCGAGGCCTCCTTGAGACAGGGGAGCCCTGCGTCCTTGAGGCTGGCCGCGTGGAGCACCAGATGGCGCGCGGCCTCCAGCTTCGCGGCGAGGTCGGCCAGACGGAAACCAACGGCCTGGTGTTCGAGGATGGGCTTGCCGAAGCTGGTGCGTTCGCGTGCGTAAGCGACCGCAATCTCGAGTGCGGCCTGCGCCATGCCGATGCACTGCGCGGCGATGCCGATGCGCCCGACCTCCAGGTTCGAGAGGGCCAGGCCATAGCCCGCACCCTCTGCGCCAAGGCGCAGGTCCTCGGGCACGAAGAGATTGTCGAAGCGGATCGCGCAGGTGTCCGACGCGCCTTGGCCCAGCTTGTGCTCGACCTTGTCGACACTGTAACCTTCGCTGTCGGTGGGTACGAGAAAGCCCGTGATCCCGCGCTTTCCAGCTTCCGGATCGGTGACCGCGTAGACGATCGTCAGCCCGGCGATCTTGCCGGAGGTGATGAACTGCTTGGCGCCGTCAAGAACGTAGCCGCCTTCCACCTTGCGCGCGCGGGTGCGGATCGCCGAGGCATCGGATCCTGCGTCGGTCTCGGTCAGGGCAAAGGCACCGATCATGCGGCCCGCGATGAGATCGGGCAGGAAGCGCGCCTGCTGTTCGGCACTGCCGTCCTTGATGAGGCTGGAGACAATGAGGCTGTTCTGGATCGAGACGATGGTCGAGAGCGCCCCGTCGGCCGCGGCGATCTCGATCAGGGCCAGCGCGTAGGAGACGAAATCGGCCTCGGCGCCGCCGAAGCTTTCGGGCGCGGTCATGCCCATAAGGCCAAGGCCCGCCAGCTCCTCGAACAGCGCGGGCGGATAGCCCCCCGCAGCCTCGAACGCCGCGCTTCTGGGGCGTATCTGCTCCTGCGCGAAGGCGCGCACGGCCTCGCGGATGGCCTCCTGGGTTTCGGTGAAGATCATGCCCCATCCCGATCGTGATCTGTTGTTTCGCCTCGGAGCGTATCAGCGCGAAAGCGCGCGGCAAGGAAGCCGGGCGCTGGGGCAACCGATATCGCGGTGGCGGGGCTTTGCGGAGGAGGCAAACAAGAAAAAGGAGAAACGGATGCAAGGGGTTATTACCCCTTGACCCCAAAACGGTCGACCTCGCGTATTGCGCGCAAGGCTGCTTGCCAATCGTGAGCTAGACGGTTTCGGGAGCCCGAGGGCAATGGCCCTCGGAATCATCTTTTTTTCTGCGTGACCTTCACTCCCCCTTGAACCGGGGCGCTCGCCGTTCCCTTAGCGCAGTCAGCCCTTCGCGGTGGTCGGCCGTGCGCACGCTGAGCGCTTCATAGGCGATCCCGGCATCGAGCAGGGCGGCGCCTACGCGGCGCAGTTCGAGGTTGGTCAGCACCTTGGTCCAGCGCAGCGCTTGCGGCGCGCCGCCGGTGAGCTTGCGGCAATAGTCTTCGACTACGGCATCGAGTTCGTCTGCGGGTACGCAGCGGTTGATGAGGCCGATGCGCTCCGCTTCTGTGGCGGGAACCAGTTCGCCTGTCAGCAGGAATTCCTTGGCGCGGGTGAGGCCGATGCGTGCGGCCCAGATCAGCGCGCCGCCATCGCCCGCGACAAGGCCTATACCCACGTGGGGATCGCCGATCTTCGCGCCGTCCGCGGCGACGATGATGTCACCCATGAGCGCAATCGTTGCGCCAAGGCCCACCGCGTGGCCGTTCATGCGCACCACCAGCGGCTTTTCCAGGGTCAGCAGGGCCTCGATGATACGCTTGGCCTGCCGGGCTTCGTGGTCGAAAAGGTGGGGTTCGCGCGCGTTGCGCTCCATGTGGTCGAGGTCGCCGCCTGCCGAGAAGGCCCGGCCCGCGCCTGTCAGCAGCACGACGTCGCTGCCCGGATCGGACGCGATGAAGACGAGGGCTTCGGGCAGCTCGTCGTGGAGCGTCAGGTTCACTGCATTGAGCGCCTCGGGGCGGTTGAGCGTGAGCACGAGCAGCCGTTCGCGCCGCTCCAGGATCAGGGTTTCGAAGGAGGGAAGCGGGCTCATGACCGGACCTGTACCTCACGGGTCATCTCGTCGCACGGCTCCTCGTCCGCTTCGCCCAGCGCCGGAGGCGGCCCGGAAATGCGTCCGGGCGTGCGCGAGAAATCGACCGGGATGCCCGGATAGCGAATGTCCCCCCAGCGCGAGGGGACGGTCTGGAAGAAGCCGCTCTCGACAAGGTGGGGGTCGTGGAGGAGGTCGTCGGTCGTGCGCAGCGGCGCGGCGGGAATGCCCAGTTCGAGTAGCAGATCGAGCCACTCCTGCGTGGTGCGGGTGAGGAAGGTCTCGGCGAGCAGCCCGTAGATCGTGTCGATCTGGGCCGCGCGCTGGGCCAGCGTCGCCATGTCGTCTGTCACCCATTCGGGCTTCACGGCCTGCGTGAACAGGCGCCAGTGCTTGTCGTTGTAGATGAGCGCGGCGACGTGGCCGTCGCGCGTGCGGTAGGGGCGGCGGTTGCGGGCGACCGCGCGCGGGTAGTGCGCGGGGCCGAGCGGGGGATCGAACAGCGCGCCGTTGGCGTGCTCGACCAGCATGAAGGCGCTCATCGTCTCGAACATGGGGACCTCGACCTCCTGCCCCTCGCCGGTGCGTTCGCGGTGGAAGAGCGCCATGACGGTGGCGTAGAGCGCGGTCATCCCGGCGATCTTGTCGGCCATGATCGAACCGACGAAGCCCGGCTCGCCGTTCAGTAGTTCCTGCACCGAGGTCAGCCCACACTCGGCCTGGATGGTGTCGTCGTAGGCGGCCTGGTCGCGGTAGCGGCCCTTGCGCCCGTAGCCGTAGCAGTTGGTATAGACGATGCCCGGATTGACCCTGGACACCGCCGCGTAGTCGAGCCCGAGGCGGGCAATCGCCCGCCCCCGCATCGAGTGGATGAAGACGTCGGCTTCGGCGATCATGTCGAGCAGCTGGGCGCGCGCGGCTTCCTGCGACAGGTCCATCACGTGGCTGCGCTTGCCCCGGTTCACATGGGCGAAGACGCCACCCATGCCCGGTTCCGGGCCGACCGAGATGAAGCGCGTGCCATCGCCCTCAGGGGGCTCGATCTTGATCACCTGCGCGCCCATGTCGGCCATGATCTGCGTCGCGTAGGGCCCCATGACCATGGCGGTAAGGTCGATGACCTTGATGCCGGCCAGGGGGCCTTGCCTGCCGTGTTCGGACACCTGTGCTTCCTCCCGTTCTGCAAGGGAAGCTAACCGTCTCGCCGGGCGCTGTCCTCTCGCGCCGATTTGGATCGCCCGAGCGAATATGCGCGGGCGCCAATTTGCGCTGTCCGGCTTGTTTGCTAGCCCGATTGCACAATTCGGCGCGAAGGCGCGCGATGGAACGGGACGAGGCGCGGGCAATGGATTTCACGTTCTCGGCGGACCAGCAGGAAATCCGGGACACGATCCTGAAACGCTGCGCCGCCTATGATGACGACTACTGGCTGGAGCGCGACCGCGAGGGCACTTTCCCCGAGCACTTCTACCGCGCCATGGCCGACGAGGGGTGGCTGGGCATCGCCATGCCCGAGGAATACGGCGGCGCGGGCCTTGGCATCACCGAGGCCTCGATCATGATGCAGGCCATCGCGGAATCGGGGGCTGGCATGACGGGTGCCTCCTCGATCCACATCAACATCTTCGGGCTTCAGCCGATGATCCTGTTCGGCACGAAGGAGCAGTGCGCGCGCCACATTCCGCGCATCATCTCGGGCGAGGACAAGGCCTGCTTCGGCGTGACCGAGCCCAACGCCGGGCTCAACACCACGCGCATCACCACCCGCGCGCAGAAGGTGGACGGGGGGTACCGCGTTTCGGGCGAAAAGATCTGGATCTCCACCGCGCAGGTCGCGAACAAGATCCTGCTGCTTGCGCGCACCACTCCGCTGGAAGAGGTCAAAAGCAAGACCGGTGGCCTCTCGCTGTTCTACACCGACCTCGACCGCTCGAAGATCGACGTGCGCCTGATCCACAAGATGGGGCGCCATGCGGTCGATTCGAACATGCTCTTCATCGAGGACCTGTTCATTCCCGACGAGGACCTCATCGGTGCCGAGGGCGAGGGCTTTCGCATCATCCTGCACGGCCTCAACCCCGAACGCGCGTTGCTCGCGGCCGAGGCTATCGGACTGGGCCGCGCCGCGATCCGCCGCGCCAGCGACTATGCGCGCGAACGCGTCGTGTTCGATCGTCCAATCGGCCAGAACCAGGCGATCCAGCATCCGCTGGCCAAGTGCTGGGCCCAGCTTGAGGCGGCGAACCTGATGACCATGAAGGCAGCGAGCCTGTTCGATGCCAGCGCGGAGTGCGGGGTGGAAGCCAACACGGCCAAGTACCTCGCCGGGGAATTCGCCTTCGAGGCATGCCACACCGCGATGCTGACGCTGGGCGGCATGGGCTATGCGCAGGAATACCATGTCGAGCGTTACCTGCGCGAAGTGCTGATCCCGCGCACCGCGCCGGTCAGCCCGCACATGATCCTCAACTTTCTCGCCGAAAAGGTTCTGGAACAACCGCGTTCCTACTAAGCTGTATCGCAAAAGAGGCGGAGAGAGACCATGCCTGAGACCTTGCCCATGCGCTCCTGGCTGTTCGCGCCGGGCGATGCGGCGCGCAAGATGGAGAAGTGTGCGGACAGCGCGGCTGACATCGCGCTGTTCGATCTGGAAGATGCCGTGACGGTGGAGCAGAAGCCCGCCGCCCGCACCCTGGTGCGCGAGTTCTTGCAAGGGCGCGGGGATGACCACGCCCGCCTCTGGGTGCGCATCAATCCGGTCGATGGGCCCTTCGCGGTCGAGGATCTGGCCGCCGTTATGCCGGGACGCCCCGGCGGCATCATGTTGCCCAAGGCGCGCGGGCGCGGCGATGTCGAGTTGCTCGACCACTACCTGACCGCACTTGAGGCGGCGAACGGGATCGAACAGGGCACCACGAAGGTCATCGCGCTCGTCACCGAGGCCGCCGAGGCGATGTTCACGACCGGCGACTATCGCGACGCGCCGCG
Organism: Novosphingobium mangrovi; assembly: GCF_022818885.1. Taxonomy (NCBI): domain Bacteria; kingdom Pseudomonadati; phylum Pseudomonadota; class Alphaproteobacteria; order Sphingomonadales; family Sphingomonadaceae; genus Novosphingobium; species Novosphingobium mangrovi. Next base: position 9,267 of record NZ_JALHAT010000039.1, read on the forward strand.
CCTGGTGGGCATGACCTGGGGGGCAGAGGACCTCGCCGATGCGCTCGGCGCCAGCACCAACCGCGATACAGATGGCGACTATGCCTTTACCTACAAGTTGGCGCGCAGCCTGTGCCTGATCGGCGCGGCGAGCGCGGGGGTTCTTCCCATCGAGACCATCCACGGCGATTTTCGTGACCTCGACGGGCTGCGCGCGCGCGCCGAGAAGGTGCGCGCCGAGGGCTATCGCGGGATGCTCGCGATCCACCCCGCGCAGGTCGAGATCATCAACGCCGCCTTCACGCCGAGCGAGCAGGAAATTGCCGAGGCACAGGAAATCGTGGCGATCTTTGCCGCCAATCCCGGCGTCGGGGCCATCGGCTACAAGGGCGGCATGCTTGACCGGCCCTATCTCGCCCGAGCGGAAACCGTCCTGCGCCTGGCAGGCCGCGCATGAGCGTGACCGTCTCGCCCGATGACCTTGACCTTGCCCGCTACCTGCGGCGCGGCGACAGCATCGTCATCGGCCAGGCCTGCGGTGAGCCGACCACGCTGGTCGAGGCGCTGCTGGAGCAGGCCAGCGCCATTGGCGATCTCAAGGTCTTCATCGCGACGAGCTTTTCCGGGCTGTTCCGGCCGGAACGCAGCCAGGCCATCGCGCTTTCCAGCATGGGTGCCATCGGGGCTCTTCGCGCGATGAGCAAGGCGAACCGCCTTTCGGTTATTCCCGTTCACGTCGGGCAGGTCGGCGCGATGATCGCCTCGGGGGTGATCGGCTGCGATGTCGCCATGCTGCAGCTGAGCACGCCGGATGAACATGGCCTTCACAGCTGCGGGCTCATCGCCGACCATGTGCGTGCGGCGGCCGACAGGGCGCGCGTGGTCCTGGCCGAAGTCAACGCGCAGGTGCCCTACACGGCGGGCGAGGCGATCCCCGCCGCCGAGATCGACGTCGCCGTCCCGGTCGCGCGCACGCCGGTCGAGGTCGCCCCCGCCGCGATCACCGAGACCGACCGCGCCATTGCCGGGCACGCCGCGCAGTACATCCGTGACGGCGCCGTGATCCAGACCGGCGTGGGCGCGATCCCCGATGCGATCCTGCGCCAGCTGACCGACCGCCGCGACCTGGGCGTCCATTCGGGCATGCTGGGCGATGGCCTTGTCGACCTGATCGAGGCGGGCGTCGTCACCAACGCGCGCAAGGCCATCGACCGGGGCGTCTCGGTCAATGGCGCGCTGATCGGGACCGAGCGGCTCTACCGCTGGGCACACCGCAACCCGGCCCTGCGCATGTGCCCGGGCACTTATACCCATGCCGATGCGGTGCTGGCGCAGATCGAGGGGCTTGTCTCGATCAATTCCGCCTTGGAAGTGGACCTCACCGGACAGGTCAACGCCGAGCAGAGCGGCCAAAGCTATCTCGGCGGAACGGGCGGCCAGGTCGATTTCGTGCGCGCTGGGGCACGTTCGCCGGGCGGACATGCGCTGATGGTCTTGCCGGCCACGGCGCGCGGCGGCACGATCAGCCGGATCACGGCGAACCTCTCCGGCCCGGTCACCACCGCGCGCAGCGAGGTTGACGTGATCGTCACCGAGTTTGGCGCTGCGGAACTGAAGGGCCAGCCGCTCGCCGAACGGGCGCGGCGCCTGTGCGCCATCGCCCACCCCGATTTCCGCGAGGACCTCGAACGTGAGGCCCACGCCACGTGCCAGAGAGGTTTCTGACGATGTCCGATGCGGTCACCCTGACCAGCCCCGAGCCGGGGATTGCCCTCATCACGATCAATCGCCCGGAGCAGCGCAACGCGCTTTCGGCCGAGGTGCGGGCCGGGCTCTACGCGGCCTGGGACGCTTTCGAGGCGACCCCGGAGTACCGCATCGCGATCCTCACCGGCGCGGGCGAGAAGGCTTTTTGCGCGGGCGGCGATCTCAAGGAGATGGTCGAGACCGGGCTCCAGGTGCCCCCGCGTGACATGTTTCCGGTGCCCTACGACACGGTGCAGCTGAGCAAGCCGACCATCGCGGCGGTCAACGGCGTCGCTTTTGCGGGCGGCTGGATGATCGCGCAGGGCTGCGACCTGTGCGTGGCGAGCCGGGCCGCGCGCTTTGCGATCACCGAGGTCAAGGTCGGGCGCAGTTCGCCCTGGGCCGCGCCGCTCATCCATATGATCCCCCAGCGCATCATGATGGAGATCATACTCACCGGTAAGCCGATCGATGCGCAGCGCGCCTACGAGATCGGCCTCGTCAACCGCCTCGCCGAACCCGGAGAGACGCTGGAGGTCGCGCTCGAACTCGCGCGCGAGGTGCTGCAGGGCGCGCCGCAATCGGTCCGTGCGGGACGCGAGACGGTGATGCTGGCGACGCAAATGGGCCGCAGCGCCGCGCTGGAAGCCGCGCGCCACGCCTCGGAATGGACCTACCGCTGCGAGGATGCGCAGGAAGGCCCGCGCGCCTTTGCCGAGAAACGCGCGCCCGTCTGGACGTCCTTCGACTGAGGGGGGCTCGTCAGCCCCTCGTTTCGCTCTCCGAAGGCGGTGCGAGATTGGCGTGGAGGCGGCCAAGCAGCGCGTTCATCGTGGCCATTTCGTCCGCGTTGAAGCCGCGCCAGGCGGTCTCTTCGGCGTGCGCAGCGATCCGGTCCAGCTCGCGGGTGATGCCCCGGCCCGCCTCGGTCATGTGGATCGCCTGAACCCGGCCGTCCTGTTCCTGACGGCGGCGTTCGACCAGATTTTCGGCGACCAGCCGGTCGACGATCCGCCCGGCCGAGGCGTCGGAGATCTCCAGCTTCTGCGCGATCCCTCTTTGGGCGATGCCTTCTTCCTGCCCGACAACGACGAGCGCGCCCCATTGCGAACGGGTGACGCCAAGGTCCGCCACCATCTCGTCGAAGCGGGCGCGCAGCAGGCGGGCGAGCACGGTGATCCGCACCGACGCCGTGCGACGCGGGTCCTCGAAATCCTTGAGCGGTGTACCGTCCAATTCCCTCTCCTTGCGCATCGGTGCTTGCGCTTGTCCCGCAAACGCGCGCGATCCGCAATGTCGAGCCACCCATTCGTGCGCCGCCATGGCTGAGAAAAGTGAGGCCGCCGATTTCGGGGTCCAAGGGGCGATGGCCCCTTGAGTCTGTTTTTCCCTGTTTACGTCCTCTCTTCAGGCGCGATTTTACCGCAAAGGCGATGCCCGGCGCCGCGGCTTGACCAAGGTCCGGGGCGGGCCGAGGCATTGGCCGTTGCCGCAACCAAGGGAGGGCTTCGTGAACACCATGCACTGCTGCTGGGAGGTGCCCGGGGCCCATCTTCAGGCGCCGGTCTGGCTCGACGGGGCGGACATGCTGGTGCTGGCCGACAGGGCACACGGGACGCTGCGCTGCTTCGCGCCGGACACCGGCGAGAGCGGCGAGATCGCGGTGCCGGGGCAGCCCGGTTTCGGGGTGCCGACGCAGGAGGGAAGCTTGCTGGTCGGGACTGCGCGCGAACTGCTGGTGCTGGACCGTGAGGGGAGGGCGTCGCGCGAGTTCCTTCTCGAACCCGGCGCGCAGCAGACAGGCCACGTCCACGTCGATGCGCGCGGGCGCGTGTGGTTCACGATGGAAGCCTTTGGGGAGGCTGCTGCGGAGGTGGCAGGGCATGGGCAGGCCGGGCTGGTGCGCTACCATGACGAACGGTTGGTGCGCATGGTCTTCGATATGCCGATGGCGGGTGGAATGGCGCTCGATCCCGAGGCGCGCGAGCTGCTGCTGGCCGATGGCGGGGCCCACCGGGTGCGCCGTTACCGCGTCAGCCGGGCCGGGAGCCTCTGGGAGGAGGCGCCCTTCCTCGATCTGGCGGCGGACGCCTTGCGTCCTGCGGCCCTTGCGCGCGACAATGAGGGCGGTGTGTGGCTCGCCTTTGCAGGCAGCGCGCACCTGCGTCACTACGCGGCGGATGGAACGCTGCACGCGCAACTGGACGTGCCCTGTCGCGAGGTCACGGGCCTCGGCTTTGGCGGACGCGGGGCGGAGATCCTCTACATCTGTGCCCGCACTGCACAGGGCGCCGCGCTCTACACGCATGATCTTGCCGTACCGGGGCCGGCGTCCTGCGCGGTGCGTACCGGTCACGCCGACATCGGCCTGATTACCGAGGACGATCACCACTGATCCGGGGCGCCCCTGCGCCATCGGCACAGCGCCTTGCGTCTCCTGTCGAGAAGCGCAGCGCGTGTGCGCCCTAGCGTGCGAGGGAAAGACAGGGCGCGAACCGGCGCCGGAGAGGAGCTCCCAGCCATGACCGCGCCCGCCACTGCCCCTGCCTTCGCGCTGCGCCGCGAATTGGCGAAGAAACCCGGGGCACTGCCCACGAGCGTCACCATTGACCCGGTCAGCGCCGATATCATCCGCGGGGCTTTCGAGACGATCTGCTTCGAGGTGGCGACGCACCTGGGCCGGGCGGCTTCCTCGCCGATCATCAATCAGTCGAACGAGCGCAACGCGGCCATTGTCGATGCCCACGGGCGCCTTGCCATGGGCTCGATCGGGACGCCGCACCTCACCTTCGTCTCGCAGCTGACCGTGCGCTACGGGCTTCTGCAGCAGGCGAAATATGACTGGGGAGCGGGCGACGTGTTCCTCGGCAACGATCCCGATGCCGGGGGCGGGCACCTGCCCGACTACAACGTCTATGCCCCGGTGTATGATGATGCGGGCGAGCTCGTCACCTGCATCGCGCTCCAGGCGCACCAGGGCGATACCGGAGGCAAGGACCCGGGCGGCTTCACGCTGGAGGCCACCGACATCTTCACCGAGGGTCTGGCGATCCCCTGCGTCAAGCTCGTCCATCGCGGGGAGAAGCGCGTCGATGTCATCGACATGATCGTGCGCAACAACCGCTTTGCAACCTTTGCAGGAGACCTGGCCGCCATGATCAGCGCGGTCGAGAAGGGCGCGCGGCGGATCGAGGCCCTGATCGCGCGCCATGGCGCGGATCATGTGCGCGCAGCGATCAACCACGCCATCGACGAGACCGAGCGTCAGTTCCGCCGCGAAATCGCGGAATGGCCCGACGGTACCTATCCCGCCACTGTCTACATCGACCATGATACCGCCGGGACGAAGGACGTGAAGGTTCATGTGGAGGTCACCGTTGCGGGCGAGGACCTGACGGTCGATCTCACCGGCACCGATGAGCGCGCGAACCTGACGGGCGTGTGGAACACCTTTGCCAATTCACGCGGTTACGTGATGGTCCAGCTCGCGGCCATGATCGACCCGGCCATCGTCAAGAACGAGGGGCTCTTCCAGGCGGTCGAGATCGTCATTCCCGAAGGCTGCATTGCCAACCCGCCGCCCAACAAGCCTGCGGCGCTTGGCAGTTTCCACCCCGCCTGCGAGATTACCGAGGCGGTCTGTGTGGCGCTCTCGGGGATCGTGCCCGCCCGCGCGCAGCCGCAGGTCTACAAGATCGGCATGCCCAATGCCGTGATCGGCTTCGATGCGGCGGGGCAGATGTACATGGATCAGGGCGTCGACTGCCGTTCGATGGATGTTTCCGCGGTTGCCGGGCTTGACGGCTGGGGGGCCTGCCCTTCCAGTCTGGGCAACCTCCTGCTCGGCCAGGCCGAGGATGCGGAAAGCCGTTTTCCCGTGCTCAACATCGCGCGCGAGTTGACCACCGACACGGGCGGAGCCGGTCAGTGGCGGGGAATGCCGGGCAGCTGCAACGTCAAGCAGGTCCTGCAACCGATGATGGCGACCGCCTGGATGGTAAGCCACGACCACCCGATCAGCGGCATGGGCGGCGGCGATCCGGGATCGCCCTATGTCAATCGCTTCGAGGTTGGCTCGCCCAACGAGCGGCGCATCGCGCTGGCCGAGCAGGCGATGCTCCCGGCAGGCGCGGTCATGGCCTACCAGCACGGTGGCGGCGGCGGCTTCGGCCCGCCCACCGCGCGCGATCCCGAGGCGGTGAAGGAGGACGTGCTCGACGAACTCGTCAGCGAGGAGGCCGCGCGCACGCGCTACGGCGTCGTCCTGACAGGGCGCCTGGAGGACTATGACCTTGCCGTCGATGCCGAGGCCACGCGGCACCTGCGCGCGGAGATGGCCGAGGCCGACACCGGACTTGTCGTGGCCGAATAGCTGGCGGCGGGCAGAGAACAGACACACGACGAAAGACGGGGGACGGGATGGCCTACAGGGTCGGCATCGATATCGGCGGCACCTTCACCGACTTCGCGCTCCTGGGCAGCGCGGAGGAGGACGTGCGCCTCTACAAGAATCTGACGACGCCCGAGGATCGCTCGCTGGGCGTGATGCAGGGGCTCGAACGCCTGGCGCAGATGGAAGGGCTGGATCTCGGCGCTTTCCTCGGCGCCTGCGACATGATCGTGCACGGCACGACCGTCGCGGACAACGCGCTGATCGAGATGGATGGGGCAACCACGGGGCTCCTGTGCACCGAGGGTTTTCGCGACGAGATGGAGTATCGGCGCGGCTTCAAGGAGGATATCTGGGATCCGACGCTGCGCCCGCCGCCCCAGATCGTGCCGCGCCGCCGCCGCCGTCCGGTGCGCGAGCGGATCATGGCGGACGGTTCGGTGCATCTCGCGCTCGACGAAGACGGCGTGCGCGAGGAATGCGCGCGGCTGCGCAAGCAGGGCGTCGATTCGGTCGCCATCGCCATGCTGTTCAGCTTCCTCAATCCCGAGCATGAGCGCCGCACGGCCGAGATCGTGGCCGAGGAAATGCCCGGCGCGCGCATTTCGATGAGCCACCGCGTCCTGCCCCGTGCGCCCGAATACGACCGTACCAGCACGACGGTGGTCAACGCCTTCGTCGCCCCGCGCGTTGCGGACTATCTGGAACGGCTGGTCACGCGTCTTGAAGAGGCGGGCTACGCCAACCGCCTGATGGTGATGCAGGCTTCGGGCGGGGTGATGAGCGTCGACTACATCGAGGGCGCTCCGGTGCGGGTGCTCGCCTCGGGCCCGGCGGGCGGGGTCATCGGCTCGGCCCATGTCGGCGCCGCGAAAGGCTACCGCGACCTTCTGTGCGTGGACATGGGCGGGACGTCCTACGACATGAGCCTCGTGCAGGACGGCGCCGCGCCCGCCGAGGCAGGCTGGAACATGCACCACCGCTATCTTGTCGGTGTGCCGATGGTGAAGGTGGAGACGCTGGGGGCGGGCGGCGGCTCGATCGTCTCGGTTGCGGGCGGTGTCCTGCGGGTGGGGCCGGAGAGCGCGGGCTCGGTGCCGGGGCCGATCTGCTATGATCGGGGTGGCACGCGCCCGACCGTTACTGACGCGCTCCTTCTGCTGGGCATCCTCTCGGACGAGGAGGGTTTTGCGGGCGGTGATTTCGCGTTGCAGCGGGCCGGCGTCGAGGAGGCTTTCGCCGCGCTCGGGCGTGACCTCGGCAAGAGCGCGCAGGAGACCGCCTACGACGCCTTCCGCCTCGTCAACGCGAACATGGTCAACGGCATCCGCCGCACGACGGCGAGCAAGGGTGTCGATCCGGCCGGGCTCACCATGCTGGCCTATGGCGGCAACGGCCCGGCTTTCGCCGCAATCCAGGCCGCGGAACTGGGCATTGCACGGGTGCTGATCCCGCGCGCGAGCCCGACTTTCTCTGCGCTCGGTACGCTGGTGGCTGATCCTACGGTTGATGAGGAACGCTCGCTTATCGCGCCGGTCGAGGACCTGCCGCTGGAACGGCTGCGCATGCTCTGGGAGGAGCTGGCGGCACGTGCGCGGGAAAGCCTTCAGGCCGCCGGTTTCGCCGAGGACGAGGTCGCCGCCTCCTGGCAGCTCAACATGCGGTATCCGGGGCAGAACTTCGCGCTGACTTTCGATGTCGCACATGGGGCGCTGAGCGATCTCGCGTGGCTGGACAGGGACTTGGGGCAGAGCGCGCTGGCGCTGTTCAACGCCCGCCACACCGAGGAATACGGCCATATCCGCGAGCATGAACTGCCCGAGGTGACCGGCGTACGTCTTGTCAGCCGGGCGGCCACGCCAAGCCCGCCAGTCCGGAAGGGCGCAGCACCGTCCCCGCGCGCGGCGAAGATCGCGAGCACGCGCCCGGTCCAGCTGGGCGAGGGCTATGCCGAGACGCCGATCGTGGCGGGTTCCGCGCTCGAGCCGGGCGACTTCGTGGCAGGGCCAGCGGTCATCGCCGAGACGTTCACCACCATTGTCGTTCCCACCAGCTGGCGCGCCGAGGTCGATGCGGCGGGCGACTACATGCTGGTGCGGTGCTGATCGGAGGCGTGGGACGCCATGCCGCTATCAGACCTTGAGGTCCTGCCGGTACTTTTGCGGCGTGGTACCGGTCCAGCGCTTGAAGGCCCGGCCGAAGCTGGTCTGCTCACCATACCCCAGCCACTCGGCAATCTCGTCGAGGCTGGCATCGGGGCGGCGCAGGTAGCTCTCGGCAAGCGTGCGGCGCACGTCCTCCACCATCGCGCTGAACGAGGTCTGCTCCTCGGCAAGGCGGCCCTGGAGCGTGCGGACCGAGACCGCAAAGCGCTCGGCGGCGCGCTCGATCGTGCAGTGCCCCTTGGGCAGGTCGCCGCGGATGTAGTCGCGCACCCGCTGGGTGAAGGTGATCCGGTTCGCAGAGCGCACGCGGTCGAGATAGCCGCCGAGCAGGCGGTAGAGGAGCCGGTTGCTGCTGGCGAGCGGCAGGTCGAGATGGGCGCGCTGGAAGCCGATGGCGTTGACCGGCGCACGCACGTGCAGGCGGCAGCCGACCACGCGCTCGATCTCCGCGACGTCGCAAGGGCGCGGATCGATGGCGAGCTGGACATAGCGCGGCGTGAAGTCCGCTCCGCCCAGCTGGCGCAGCAGCTTCATCTGCAGCACCACGGCCTGCAGGTTGGCCTGGTCATTGATGCCAAGGTCATGGACCACGCCCCAGCGCAGTTCCGCGCTGCGCTCGCCCTCGACCAGTTCGGGGGCGGCTTCGGGCGAGTGGATGATGGGCAGGTAACTGACAAGCGCGTCGATGGCGGTGCGCAGGTCTGCCGCGGCGCGGGCGAGCGCGGTGATGCAGCCGAACACCTCGGCGTCCTGACCTTGCGCGAAGTGGAGGCCGAACAGCGGATCCTCGAACAGGGAGCTGCAGTATTCGAAGGTGTCGACCAGCGCCTGCGCGCCGACGTGGCTGTCGGGATCGCCCAGCGCGCGCATGTCGATCCCGGTGCGCTCGAGGATGGCGCGCGCATCGCGCCCATGCCCCCGCGCGAAATCGGAAAAGCCGCGCAGGTTCGCCGCGCGCATCTGGCCTTTGCCCGGCACCGCATCGAGCGGGCCTTCGAGGCCGAAGAAGATCGCATCCTCGCTCATCGAGCGTGCAGTTCTACGCCGCCTCGCGCGCGGGGTCCAACACCGATGACACTGCACGGGCGATGAGTTGGCCTGCGGCTGGGCAGCCGGAAACGGCGCTGGCAGCGTGCCGTCACGTGAACGGGAGAGAGCCCAATGGCCGAAATGAAGACACCCCAGGAACACCGCGAGGCCGCGCGCGCCTACGTGCGCTACGAAAAGGACACCGAGCGCCGCATCGCGACGCTGACGCTGGTGCGCCCGGCGCGCGGCAACGCGACCACGATCGGCATGCGCATGCTCTATGCCGACTATGTCCACCGCGCCAATGTCGATGACGAGGTGAAGGTCCTCGTCATTCGCGGCGAGGGGGAAGATCTGGGCACCGGAGGCGACCTGGATGAGCACGGCGACATGTACCTCAACCCCAAGGACGGGGAGAGCTTCCTGCCCGACCTGGAGATCGACCCGGACGAGGACGTCGCCTGGCCGCCGCCAGGTTCCTACCGCCACCTCCACTCGCTGACCGACTACTACACGCGCGCGGCCGCAGGGCAGCGTCCGCTCCAGGAATTCAAGAAGATCAGCATCGTCGAGGCCAAGGGCTATTGCTATGGCTGGCATTTCTACCAGTGCGGCGATGCCGATATGGTGATTGCCTCGGACGATGCGCTCTTCGGGCACCCCTCGTTCCGCTATGCGGGCTGGGGGCCGCGCATGTGGAGCTGGCTGGAGACGATGGGCTACCGCAAGTTCGTCGAGATGGTCTTCACGGGGCGTCCCTTCACGGCCGACGAGATGGCCGACTGCAATTTCGTCAACTCGGTCGTGCCGCGCGCAGACCTTGAGGCCGAGGTCGCCAAGTACGCCGATGCCTGTTCGCGCTCGCGCCCGCTCGACGTGGTGGTGGCGCAAAAGACCTTCTTCGAAGCCTACAAGCAGTATCGGGGCGAGTACCTGGGAAGCCTGCTCACCGGCTGGCTGGAGGGAATGCTGCCCGCCATGAAGCCCGACCGCGAGACGGGCGTGGACTTGGGCGGCGATGCCTTTGCGGGCGGCATAGCCAGGACGGTCAAGAACAACGACCTTAACTATCCTCCTGAATGGCGGCTCAGCCGCAAGGGGCGCGCGGCCAAGGACTGATCGGCACCATTGCGCGGACTTCGGCCCGCCGGCGTTGCGCGCGCGATCTTGCGCAGATTGTCGAAGCCCTTGCGCCTGCGGTCAGGCGCTGGCTTGCAGGCGTGGCCTAGGGTGCAGGGCAGCGGACCAGGGCGCCAAGACCCGGTCCCGACGGGAGAACGGGTATGCCCGAGACGCTCTTTGCGCTCGATGCGGACAACTACCGCGACTGCCAGAACATGTTTCGCGGCCCAGGCCGCAGTGAATACTACGAAGGCGATTTCTGGATCGATGAGACGATGCCGGTCGAGGTGCGCGCCCGTAAGCGTACCAGCGGCAGTTGCACGATCATCGAGACACGCGCGGCGACGCGCCAGTTCTTTCGTCGCACCCAGCGCCATATCCGCACGAACGCCAGCGACCTCAGTGTCTTGTGGTTCGTGCGCAAGGGGCGCCTCAAGTATTCCAACCGGCAGGGGCGCCTGACCGTTGCGCCGGGTGGGTTCCTGCTCACCCGGTCGATGTCGCCCTTTTTCATCGAGCTCGAGCCGCCGGCGGGCGAAGTGCTCGATGTCCTGCACATGACGGTACCGACCCATGTCCTGCGCGGATTCCTGCGCGGCGAAGTGGAGGATTGCGCGGCTCTGGATGCCGACTGCCGTGCGGTCGCGACTGCGGGCTTGATCCTGGCGCAGGTCTTCGAGGAGGGCGATGCTCTTGGCGGCGAGGCCATGCAGCTGCTGACCGAAACCGCCTGCCGTCTGATCGGACTTGCCCTCGACGAAGAGGCCAGGGCGCGCCCGCCGCGCCGTACGCTCAGCGAGCAGCGGCTTGAGGAGGTCCTGCGCTTCATCGAGATTCACCTCTCCGACCCGAACTTGTGCATGGCCATGGTTGGCGAGGGGTGCGCGCTCAGCCCGCGCTATCTCTCGCTCCTGCTCCAGGGCACCGGACATACATTTTCCGAGCTGGTATGGTCGAAGCGGCTGGAGAAGGCGAAGGAATGGCTGGGCCGCAGCGATCCGCGCGCGGTTGCGATCAGCGAGGTCGCCTACGGGGTCGGCTTCAAGAGCACCGCCCATTTCAGCCGCAAGTTCAAACAGGTCTTCGGGCTCAACCCGCGCGATTACCGGGAGCGTGAGGGCGCGGGGCGCTCGGCGCTCGCAGGAACTGCCCGCACGCCGCATCGCCTCGCTGTCGGGGCGACGCTGCAGTGAGGCACGTTTGACCAAGAGTGTCACCACGCTCACCGACAAGTACGTCGAGGAGAGCGGGCGCATCCAGATCGGCGCCTTGCAGGCCTATGTGCGCCTCCTGCTCGACCAGGCGCGGCGCGACCGGGCCGAGGGGGTGGCGAGTGCGGGCTATGTGAGCGGCTACAGGGGCTCGCCGGTGACGACGCTCGACGCGCAGCTCTGGGGCGCGGGGGAATTACTGGCCGAACACGATATCCGTTTCGAGCCGGGCCTCAACGAGGAACTGGCCGCGACGTCGCTGCGCGGCACGCAGCAACTGGGCTGGTTCGGCACGCCGCGTGTCGAGGGGGTCTTCGCGCTGTGGTACGCCAAGGGCATCGGCGTCGACCGCGCGCACGAGGCGCTCAAGCTGGGCAACCTGGAAGGTGCCGCGCACCGGGGCGGTGTGCTCCTTCTGGCAGGCGATGACCATGCGGCAAAAAGCTCGGCCAGCGCGCACCAGTCCGACCAGAACCTGGCCGCAGCCTTTGTGCCCACGCTCTATCCCGCCACCAACGCCGAGATCCTGGCCTATGGGCAGTACGGTTGGGCGCTTTCGCGTCATTCCGGCCTGTACTGCGGGATGAAGGCGGTGACCGACACGCTCGATCTGACGGCAAGTGTCGACCTGCCAGGCTGGACATTTCCTATTCACACCCCCAACGCGCCCGGCCCGGTCCGCAATTTGCGCGAAGGCATGTCCGCGCTGGAACAGGAGGCGCTGACGGTGCGCCACCGCCTGCCCGCAGCGCACGCCTTCGTGCGCGCGAACCGGCTTGACCGGGTCACGCATGGACAGGCGGACACGCGCGGAGGGCTTGTCATCGTGACGGCGGGCAAGGCCTGGCTCGACACCGCGCAGGCGCTTCTCGATCTTGGTTTGGATGCCGCGCGGTGCCGGGAACTGGGCATCACTGTCCTGAAACTCGCGCTGACCTGGCCGGTCGATCCCGAGATCGTGAAGCACGTCTGCGCACCTGCGCGCGAAGTCCTGGTGATAGAGGAAAAGCGGGGCTGGATCGAGGACCAGATCGCGCGGATCCTCTACGGCGCATCGCAGGCTCCTGCGCTTTCGGGCAAGACCGATCCGCAGGGCAGGCCCCTGCTGCGCGCCGAGGGGGTGCTGGACCCGAGCGAGGTGCGCGCGGGGCTGGTCAGGCGATTGCGGGATCTGGGCCGCAGCGATCCGCCGCTCGATACGCGGGCCGAGGCTCTGGCGGCGTCCGATGAACGCGCGCAAGGCCTGTCGATGGTCGCGGCGCGCCCGGCCTATTTCTGCTCGGGCTGTCCCCACAACCGCAGCACCCAGGTTCCCGAGGGCAGTTCGGCGATGGGGGCGACCGGATGCCATGGCCTTGCCCATTACATGCCCGGCCGCCGCACGATGCAGACGGTGGGCATGGGGAGCGAGGGCACGCCCTGGATTGCTGCGCAGCATTTCGTCGATACCCCGCACTATTTCCAGAACCTGGGCGATGGCACTTATACCCATTCCGGGCTGCTGGCGATCCGCGCTTCGGTCGCGGCGAAGAGCGCGGTCACCTACAAGATCCTTTACAACGATGCCGTCGCGATGACCGGGGGGCAGCCGATGGAAGGCGGGCTCACTCCCCAGCAGATCGTGCGCGAGCTGGTGACCGAGGGTGTCGATCCGGTCGTGGTCGTGAGCGAGGCGCCCGAGGCTTTCGCGCGCGAGGGGCTGCCCGCCAAGGTGCGCGTCCTCCACCGCGATGAGCTGGAGCGCGTGCAGCGTGACCTGCGTGAGGTGAAGGGCACCTCGGCGATCCTCTACGAGCAGACCTGCGCCAACGAGAAGCGTCGCCGCCGCAAGCGCGGCCAGCTCGCCGATCCCGATACGCGCCTCTTCATCAACGCGGCCGTGTGCGAGGGCTGCGGCGACTGCTCGGTTCAGTCCAACTGCCTCAGCATCGAGCCGGTCGACACCGAATGGGGCCGCAAGCGCCGCATCAACCAGTCGACCTGCAACAAGGATTTTACTTGCATCAAGGGCTTTTGCCCTTCCTTCGTGACCGTGGAGGGTGGGCGCCCGGCGAGGCGCATGGCGGATCTCGACGGGCTTGAGGGCGAGCTTGCGGCCCTGCCCGAACCGGCGTGCGTGTCGTGCGCGCAGGGCTTCAATATGCTCGTGACCGGAATCGGCGGGACAGGCGTTCTGACCGTCGGTGCGGTGCTGGCGATGGCTGCACAGATCGAGGGCAAGGCGGCCAGCCTGCTCGACATGACCGGTATGGCGCAAAAGGGCGGGGCGGTCGTCAGCCACTTACGCATCGCGCCCGAGCCTGCGCAGATCCCCTGCGCGCGGGTCGGCACCGAGCAGGCCGACGTCATCCTCGCCTGCGATCTCGTCGTGGCGAGTGCACCCGATGTGCGGCGCGCGCAGGGGCCCGGGACCACGCTCGTCGCCAACGAGGACGTCGCGCCCACGGCCGAGTTCCAGACCAACTCCGGCCTCGACCTGTCGGCGGCACGCTTCCTCTCCGCGCTGGAGCAGCGGGGTGATCCCGCGCGCGCCTTTGCGGTGCACGCGGGTGACCTGGCGAGCGCGCTCCTGGGCGATGCGATCTTCACCAATTTCCTGATGGTCGGCTATGCCGCGCAGAAGGGCCTCCTGCCGGTTACGCTGGCGGCGATCGAGGAGGCCTTGGCGCTCAACGGCACGGCGGTTGGAGCCAATTGCAAGGCATTGGCGCTGGGCCGGTTGGCCGCGCATGATCCGGGCCGTCTGGAGCGTCTGGCTGGCCTGGCGGACACAGGCCGCGACGAGCCGGAGACGCTGGAGGGCGTGCTCGACAGCAGCGCAGCGCATCTCGAGGCCTATCAGGATGGGGCCTACGCGCGCGCCTATCGCGAGCGCATGGCGGACCTGCGCGCCGGGATTTCGCCGGAAGCCGGGGACGTAGGGGACAGGTTCTTGCGCACGGCCGCGCGCCAGCTTGCCCGGCTCATGGCCTACAAGGACGAGTATGAGGTCGCCCGGCTCTACACCCGGCCCGAGTTTGCGCGCTCTGTGGACGCGGCGTTCGACGGGGAGGTGCGCATTGCGCTCAACCTGGCGCCGCCCTTCCTGCCGCTGGGCCGTGACCGCAAGACCGGACGACCGCGCAAGATCCGCTTCGGGTCCTGGATATTCCCGCCCCTGCGTCTGCTGGCGCGAGGCAAACGCCTGCGCGGAGGGCCTTTCGATCCCTTCGGGTACAGCGCCGAGCGGCGAGCAGAGCGCGCTCTGGTGCAGGAGTACGGCGCGTTGCTGCGCGAACTGGCACAAGGGCTGAGCGCGCAAAATGCCGCGCGTGCCATCGAGATCGCCCAGAGCGTGAGCGGCGTGCGTGGCTACGGTCCGGTGAAGGAGGAAAGCATGGCCGCGTGGCGCGCGCTCGTCGCCCGCACGCTGCCGGAATTCAGGGATCGGGCGAGCGATGCTTGCGCTCCGGGCGAGGCCATTGGCGAGGTCATCGCCTAGGTTCGGCAGGACCCGGAGAGGAAAAACCGGAGAGGAAATGCGATGAGCGTGCAGGCAAGCGTCGAGAAGCGGTTGATCGACCGCGCGGTCCGCATCGGGAACGAGGCCTATGTCTCCCCCGACTACGCGCGGGCCGAGGCCGAGCGGCTCTGGCCGCGGGTCTGGCAGATCGCCTGCCGCGAGGAGGAGGTCGCGGCCCCCGGGGACTATGTGACCTATGACATCGCCGAGGATTCGGTGATTGTCGTGCGCGGGCAGGACGGGGACATCCGCGCCTTTCACAACCTGTGTCGCCACCGCGCGCGGCGCCTCGCCGAAGGCTGCGGGAACAGGAAAGGCTTCACCTGTCCTTTCCACGCCTGGAGCTGGGACTTGTCCGGCGCGTGCCTTGGCATGACGCGGGGCGATGCCTGGGACGGGGCGCTCGGCAAGGAGGACGTGCCGCTGCTGTCGGTCCGCGCGGCGACCTGGGGCGGGTGGGTCTTCGTGACGATGGACGAGGATGCGCCGCCGCTTGCCGAGTATCTGGGCGAAGTGGCGAGCAACCTTGCGCCCTTCGAGTTCGAGAAGATGCGCTATCGCTGGCGCCAGTACCTCACCTTTCCCTGCAACTGGAAAGTGGCCATCGAGGCCTTCAACGAGGGCTACCATGTCGCGGGTACCCATCCGCAGCTCACCAAGTTTTCGGTCAAGCCGACCTGGAGCGATGCCTGGGGCCTGCACGGGGTGTTCGGTTCGGCCGCGCGGGAAGGCTCGGGCGGGGCGAGCAGCGGGGCGGCCGGTGCGGCGGACATGCGTGAGGGGCTCAAGCATTCGCTCAACCAGCTGTGGGAGGAAGTGAACGCGACGACCACGCAGACCATGGTCGATGTCGCCAATCTCCTGCCCAGCGAACTGCCCGAGGGTACACCACCTGCCGAGGTGCAGATGCACCTCATGAAGCGCACGATCGAGGAAGACGCCAAGCGCGGCGTGCTCTGGCCCCGGATCGACCCGGCCCATTTCGCCAAGGTCGGCAATGTCCTGCACATATTCCCCAACACGGTCATCGTGCATGGTCCGGTCTTCGCGCTGTGCTACCGCGCGCGGCCCTGCGGTGAGGACCCGAACCGCTGCATCTTCGAGGTCTATACGCTCGAGAAGTTCCCCGAAGGCGCAGAGCCGCGGCCCGAGAACCTCTACCGCCCCGAGATGACCGAGGCGAACTGGCGCAAGGTCCTGTGCCAGGATTTCTCGAACATGGAGGCGGTCCAGCAGGGCCTGCGCTCGCGCGCCTTTGCAGGGATCTACCCCAGCCCCGTCGAGGAAAAGGCCATCGTCAATTTCCACCGCGTGCTCGCTGACTATGTCGGGCGCGGCGCTCCTGAACCCATCGATTGAAGGTACCGACCATGGCGCAGACCAGTCCCGAGACCGACCTCATCCTCGATACCCGCGATGTCGACCGCTACGTCGGCAAACAGGTCGTCTTTGCCGAGATGTGGGACCCTGCCAGCGCGACGGAAATCCGCCGCTGGGTTCAGGCGCTCGACTACGCGAACCCGCTCCATTACGATGAGGAAGCCGCGCGCGCCTCGCGCTTTGGCGGAATCATTGCCCCGCAGAGCTTCACTGTCGCGATGGACTATGGCCATGGCTGCCATCCCTCGTGCATCGGCAACGTGCCAGGCACCCACCTTATCTTCGGGGGGGAGGAATGGTGGTTCTACGGCGGGCGTATCCGCCCCGGTGACTTCCTGCGCCAGGAACGCTTCTTCGCCGGTTACAAGGTCACCGACACCAGCTTCGCCGGGCCCACCATGTTCTCGGACGGCGACACCTACCATTACCGCGAGGACGGCACGCTCTTTGCCAAGGAGCGCGCGACCTCGATCCGCTACTTGCGCGAGGAGGCCAACCGGCGCGGGGTCTATGGCAAGGAAAGCCGCGGGGTGAAAAGCTGGACCGCCGCCGAGATGGAGGAGATCGACCGCATCCGGCTCGACTGGATCCTCTCCAACCGTGAGGGCGCGACGCCCAACTGGCACGCGGTCACGGTGGGCGACACGCTCCCGCGCCGGGTAATCGGTCCGCACACGCCGCTCACCTTCGGTTTCGAGTACCGCGCGCACCGCCAGAACATCTGGGGCACCTGGCGCTGGAACCCGCCCGAGGGGTATCAGGATCCGGCCAAGGAGAACGCCGGGTTCGACAAGGACATGACCTATGATTTCGAAGCGCAGAAGATCGATCCGCGACAGAAGGACGGGCTCTACTACGGTCCCTCCAGCGGCCACCTGAACCCGGCCAAGGCCGAGAAGATCGGCATGGGCGGGACCTATGGTTACGGCGCCTCGATGAACGCGTGGCACCTTGACTACGTGGCCTACTGGGCCGGGCACGGGGGCTATGTCTGGCATTCGAAGACGCAGTTTCGCAAACCCGCCTTCGAAGGCGACGTCACCTTCTTCGAGGGCGAGGTTGTCGAGAAGTTCGAGACCAGCGAATTCGGCATGCCGACCGTACGCATCAAGACCCGCCTGACCACGCAGGACGGCGACACGATCCTGACCGGCAGCGCCGATGTCGCGCTGCCCCACGTGCGATGAGCGTGCTCTCCGATCTGGTGCGCGAGGCGCCCGGTGACAGTGGCCTCTCGCGTGTTGTCGCGATCCCGCTGGACGAGGAGCCCGGCATCGGCGCGCGCACCATCGGGGGCTATCTGCGCGAGGTGACGGCGCGCTATGGCCCGGCCGAAGCGGTCGTCTTCAACGAGGGGGGCGAGCGGCTGTCCTGGACTTATGACGCGCTCTGGGACGAGGCCAGGACAACGGCCCGCGCGCTCCTGGCGCAGGGCATGGAGCCGGGGGCACGGATCGGCATCCTGATGACCAACCGGCCCGAATTCCTCTCGGCCTTCTTCGGTATCGCGCTTGCGGGCGGTGTCGCGGTGGCGCTCTCCACCTTTTCCACGCCGGAGGAACTGGCGCACCTGATCGGGGCTTCCGAAATCCGCACGCTGCTGTTCGAAGCGTGCGTTCTCAAGACCGACTTCGTGGCCATGCTGGAGGACCTGGAGCCCGCGCTGGCGGCCACCTCGCCCGAAACCTTTGTTTCGGCCCGTTTCCCGGCCTTGCGCGCGCTTGTGGCTCTTGGCGGGGCGCCGCGCGGGGCCATTCGCGACTGGGCGGCGTGGCGCGCGGGCGGGGAGGGTGTGTCCGCAAGGGACGTCGATGCGCGTCTGGCCCAGGTCACGCCCGAGGATCCGGGCGGCATCTTCTTCTCCTCGGGAACGACGAGTCTGCCCAAGGGCATTGCGCATAGCCAGCAGGCCTTCGCGATCCAGTGGTGGCGCTGGCCGCGCCTGTTTGGAATGACAGAGCCCGTTCGCGCCTGGACGGGCAACGGCTTCTTCTGGTCGGGCAACATCTCGATGGTGGTGGGCACCGGCCTTTCGACCGGTGGCTGCGTGGTCCTCCAGCGCTATTTCGACGCGGACGAGGCGCTGCGCGTGATTGCGGCGGAGAAGGTCACGTTTGCCAATGGCCGCCCGCACCAGTGGGCGCGTCTTCAGGCCTCGCCAAAGTGGGCCGGGGCCGACCTGTCCTCTCTGCGTTACGTGCCGCGCGGCGAACTGGTCTACGCCCATCCCACCTGTTCGGCGGACTGGGAGGTTCCGCAGACCTTCGGGACGACCGAGACCATGTCGCTGTGCACCTCGATCGGCCATCATGCCAGCCAAGAGGACTACGCCGGCAGCTACGGCGTGCCCCTGCCCGGCAACGAACTCAAGATCGTCGATCCCGAGACGCGAGAGGCCGTGCCGGTAGGTGCGCATGGCGAGATGTGCATCAAGGGCCCGACGCTGATGAGCGGGTATCTGGGCAAGCGAGACGAGGACTGCTTCGATGCCCAGGGCTTCTATTGCACCGGCGATGGCGGACGCGTCGATGCGCAGGGGCGTTTCTTCTGGGAGGGGCGGCTGACCGCGATGATCAAGACCGGCGGGGCCAATGTCGCGCCCGAGGAGATCGACGAGCTGGTCGCCAACTGGCCCGGCGTCAAGCGCGCGCAGACCGTGGGGGTGGCTGATCCACTGCTGGGTGAGCGGGTCGTGACCTGCCTTGTGCCCATCGCGGGGGCCGTGATCGATGAGGACGCGCTGATTACGCACCTGAAGGCCCGGCTTGCCAGTTTCAAGGTGCCCCGCCAGGTCCTGGTCTGCCGGGAGGAGGACTTTGCGATCACGGGCAACGAGAAGGTGAAGCCCGCCGCGATCCGCACCCTTGCCGAGCGCCTCCTGGCGCAGGGCGCGGCCTAGGCAAGGAGTGCGTCCGGTGGGCTCAGATCTTCACCTCGATCATGCCTTCGACGACCCGCACGGGGAAGGTCTGGATCGGCTCGGTCGCGGGCGGGTTCATCGCCTCACCGGTTTCGAGGCGGAAGCGCGCGCCATGCGCGGGGCAGGCGATCCAGCCGCTGCGCATGCGCCCGCAGGCCAGTTCCTCGTCGGCATGGCTGCACTTGTTGCGCACCGCGAAGACCTGCCCCTTGCTGCGGCACAGGAGGATCGAGATCCCGTCGATGTCGACCTTGGCAACGCCGCCTTCGGGCAGCGAATCGAGCGGGGCGGCGGCCGTGTAGCTGGTGTCGGTCATGCCTTTGGGCATGCCGCGCGAGGGGGGCGGCGCGCAATTCGCCCGCGCGCAATTCGCTGGCGCGATCAATGGCAAAACGGCCGCGAAACCGGCCGCGCACAGGAATTCAGAAAGGGCGGCTGAACCGCCAGGCACGAACATCGGGAGAGAGCGATGGCGCAGCAGGACTACTATCAATTCGCCTATGTCACGACCGACTGGCGGCGCGCGCTGGAGGAACTGGGCGCGCAGCACGACATCGCCGCCTGGATGGAGATGCCCGAGGCCGAGTTTGATACAGGGCCCGGCACGAAGGCGGTCTGCCACTTCGCGCTTGCCTTCAAGGGGGACCTGCAGTTCGAGGTGATCGAGCCCGTCGCAGGCGACTGCGCGGTCTACCGTGCGGGCCTTCCTGAAACGGGCTATGCCAAGCGTTTCCATCACCTCGGCCGCCATTTTGCGCAGCGCGCCGACTTCGACCGCCAGCTGGAGGCCGCAAAGGCGCGCTACGCCCGCCCCGTCGCGGCCGAGACGATGGGGGGCGAATATGCCTATTTCGATGCGCGCGCGGAGACCGGCCACTTCCTTGAATACTTCATCTTCCCGCCCGGCTCGCACCTTGAGGGAGTGCCCCGCTCATGAGCGCGCAGGAGAGTTTTGATGTCGTCGTCGTGGGCTCCGGCGCGGCGGGCGCGATGGCGGCCCTTCGCGCAGCGGAGCGCGGTCTTTCGGTCCTCATCGTCGAGAAGGAGCGCAAGTTCGGCGGGACTTCGGCGGTCTCGGGCGGGGTCATGTGGGTCCCCAACCACGGCCTTGATGGCGACGTGGGCGATACCCGTGAGGCGGCGCTCGAATATTTGCGCGCGATCATCACGGTGCCGGTGAACGCGGCGCGCCTCGAGGCCTACGTGGACATGGCGCCCCTGATGCTCGCGTTCCTGAACGCCGCGGGGGTGCCCGTCGCCTCGGGCGTCTGGCCGGACTATTTCCCCGACCGGCCCGGCGCGCGCAGCGACCGCTCGCTGGTCGTGCCGACCTTTGACGGACGGCGGCTGGGCGACAGCGTCTACCCGGCGATGCGCGAGCAGTACAACCGCTTCAAGCTGTTCGGGCGCTACGCCATGGACCTCACCGAGACCTTCACGCTGATGATGCAGGCCAAGGGCTGGCGGCGCACCGTCACCAACATCCTGCGCCGCTACTGGCTCGACCGGGAGACGCGCAAGGTGGGGCGGCGCGACCGGCGTTTCACGCAAGGCGCCGCGCTCATGGGCGAGATCTATGAAAAAGTGCTCGCGCGCGGGGTGGAATTGCGCACCGAGACCGCGCTTGTCGAATTGCAGACCGACGCGCAAGGGCGCGTCTGCGCGCTGGAAGTCGACAACTATGGCCGCCGCTACACCATTGCCGCGCGCCATGGTGTGGTGCTGGCCGCGGGTGGCTTTGAGTGGAACCAGGAACTGCGCGAGCGCTTCTACCCCGTCCCCGGCCGCACACGCCACAGCTCCACCCCGGAGGATGCCAACCGCGGCGAGGCGCTGATCGCGGGCGAGAAGATCGGGGCGAGCACCGAGCACACCGAACAGGGCTGGTGGATTCCAACCATGCAGCTGCCGATGCCCCGGGCTTCCAACTTTCACGAGATCCACCAGGCCGCCTTTGACGTCGGGCGCCCGCATAGCCTGTGCGTCAACCGCAAGGGTGTGCGCTTCGTCAACGAGGCGACGGGCTATGACCGCTTCGGGCAGGCCATGGTTGCGGACCATCTGGCGACGGGCGCGAATTGCCCATGCTGGCTCGTCTTCGATGCGACCTTCCGGGAGAAGTTCAGTGCAGGGGGCCTGATGCCCAATGTGCTGATGCCCGATGCCAAGGTGCCGGGCGATTGGTGGGGGCACTACCTCTTCCGTGCCGAAAGCCTGGCCGACCTTGCGCGCCAGATCCATGTGCCTGTCGACGCGCTGGAGAAGAGCGTTGCCAGGATGAACGCCCACGCCGCGAGCGGGACCGATCCCGAGTTCGGGCGCGGAGGCAATGCCTATGACCGGATGTTCGGCGATCCTGGCGTGGCGCCCAACCCGTGCCTTGGGGCCATTGCGAAGGCCCCGTTCTACGCGGTGCCGATCAACAACGGGGACCTGGGCACCAAGGGGGGGCTACGCTGCGACGAGCGTGCGCGCGTGCTCGATGGGGCAGGCGTGCCGATCGGCAATCTCTACGCGGCGGGCAACTGCGCGGGATCGCCCTTTGGCGATTGCTATCCGGGCGCCGGAGCGACCATCGGGCCCGCGCTCACCTTTGGCTTCGTCGCAGCGAATGACATTGCCGAGCGGGCGGGCAACAGTGCGTCCGCACGTGGGGACGAAGACCAATCGGCACATGAAGGGGAGATCGTGGCATGAACGCGCGCAAGGTGGCCATCGTGACGGGCGCGGCCGGCGGGATTGGCGAGGCAATCGTGCGGCGTTTCGGCGAAGAGGGCGTTGCGGTCCTGGGAACGGGGCGCACCGAGGCTGCGCTCGCCGATCTCAAGGCGCGGCTCGAGGGGGAGATGGAATTTGACTACGCGGTGGCCGATCTTGCCGCCGATGCGGGGCCCGCTGCGGTGGTGGCCCGCGCCATGGAGCGCTTCGGCCGGATCGACTTTGTCGTCAACAACGCAGGCTCCTTCAACATCGGCCCGGTCGATGCGACCACCGACGCCATGCTCGACGAAGTGCTCGGCATTTCGCTGCGCGCCCCGTTCCGCCTGTGCCGCGAGGCGCTGGCGCACATGGGGGGCGACGGCATGGGCGGGGCGGTGATCTTCATCGGCTCGACCTGGGGGCTCTATGGCACCTGCGGGGGCGGGGCCTACAGCACAGTCAAGGCCGGGCAGATCGGGCTCATGCAGACGATGGCGGCGGAATACGGACCGCGCGGCATCCGCAGCAATTATGTGGCACCCACTGTCGTGAAGACGGGCATGACCGAAAGCTTCTGGGAGGCCGATGCCTTCCGGCGGATCAACCACGAGTTCACCCCGCTGACCCGCGACTGCACGGCGCAGGACATTGCCGAAATGGTGGTCTTCCTGTGTTCGGACCGGGCCGGGTTCGTCAACGGCCAGACCATTGCGGTCGATGGCGGGATATCCGCCACCCGTTACCTCGCGCCCGAGGCGCTGGGGGCGACGCGGCTGTGAGGCGGTTCAGCTGATTGCGCCATTGGCCTTGAGGCGGTCGTACTCGGCCTCCTCAAGGCCGAGAAGCTCGCGGTAGACGTAGTCATCGTGCTGGCCGAGCGTCGGGGCTCCGTTCGCGATGTCCGCCTCGCCGGGTGTCATGCGCCAGCTAGGGCCGACCACTGGGCGCGCATCGCCGTTGCCGTTGAGGACGGTGCGGTAGGTGCCGTTGCTCCAGAAGGTGTCGCTGGCCATGAGGTCGAGCGAGGAGGCGGCCGGATAGGCCGCGACCCCTGCCGCGCGCAGCCGCGCGCCAAGCTCGCAGGCCTCGTGCACAGCGGTCAATGCGGCGAGTTCGGCCTCCAGCTCACCGCGATGGGCCAGACGCTGGGAAAGGCTCGCAAAGCGTGGGTCCTTTGCCAGGGCCGGGCTGTCGAGCCCATCGCACAGGGCCTGCCAGTCGCGCTCCGCCTCGCAGGCAATCGAAATCCAGCCGTTCTGGGCGCAGGGAAAGAAGCCGTGTGGGGCGAGGGCATCGTGGGCATTGCCCCTGTGGCGCGGGACGTCTCCGGTCAGCGCGTATTCCAGGAGGCGGTCGCCGACGAGGCTCGACATCGTCTCGACGGCGGAGAGGTCGACTTGCTGGCCCTCGCCGGTGCGTTCGCGGTGGTGCAGAGCGGCGACGGCGGCAAAGGCGGCCGCCGCGCCCGCGCTGGTATCGCCGAAGCGGATGTTCATGCCTTCGGGCAAGCCGCCTTCGTGACCGACGAGCCCGGTGACTCCGCCGATTGCGCCGAAACTGGGGGCATAGCCGGTCTGCTGTCCAAGCGGGCCTTCGCTTCCGTACATCTTTATCGAGACGTGGATGATGTCGGGCCGGATGGCCTGCATCTCGGGAAAGGACAGGCCGAGCTTGGCCATTGCGCCCGGGCGCAGGTTGTCGAGCACGATGTCGCTGATCGCGATCATGTCCTTCAGCCGGGCGAGCCCCTCGGCGCTCTTCATGTTGACGCGCACGCTCAGCGCCTCGGTGTTCTGGCTGAGGAAGTAGGGGGCGTGCTCGATGTCGAGCCCGCCATAGGCGCGCATCTCGTCGAGCGAGGAGGTGCTTTCCACCTTGAGCACTTCGGCGCCAAGCTGGCCAAGGAGCTTGGCGGTGTAGGGCCCGGCCCAGACCTTGGCGATGGCGAGGACGCGGACACCGGCAAGCGGGCCGCCGCGTGCATGTCCGTTCATGCCGCGAGCTCCCGGTCATCGGCGCCGGGTTCGGGCGCGGGATGGGTGAGCCGGGGCGGCGAGGCGGTCATGCGGTAGGGCGCAGCCGGGGTGTCGATCCCGTCCAGCGTCTGGAAGAAGCCACGGTGGCGGTACTGCAGATTGGTGAAGAGATCGGGCGCCAGATTGACAGGGGCGAGCATGACGCTGCGCCGATGCGCCTCGTGCGTGATTGCATCGCGTGGTTTGTCCGCGATCCAGCTTCGGAAATGCTCGCGAAAGCTCGCCACCCGTTCGGGCGTGCAGTGGAACTCCAGCCAGTCCTCGGGAAATTCCTGGGCCCAGGCGGGATCGCCCATCAGGCCGACGAGGCCGCGCCAGTGGCGCGCGGTGGTCATGATGAGATGGACGTGCCCGTCCGCGCAGGCAAAGACGCGGCCCGGCCCGCCCATGTCGTAGCGGCGGCGCGAGTGGCTGGGCTCGTCGTCACCTGCGAGCACCCGGCCCAGCACCACGTCGGCGCGGCTCAGCTGCACGGCGACTTCACTGAGGTCGATCGCCTGGCCTTCTCCGGTGCGGCGCTGGTGGAAGAGGCTTGCGGCGGTGGCCAGCGCGGCGTCGTAACCGGTGTCGAAATCGGGCATGAAGGGGCTGGCCCCCATCAGGGGGGGATCGCTGTCGCCGCTTTCGCTCGGCGTGTGCCAGGCCCAGCCGCCTGCCGCGGCGATGTTGATCGGAAAGGCACGGGCCATGTCCTCGGACGCATCCTGCCCCAAGGGGGTGATGTGGCACTGGACGAGCCGGGGGAAGCGGGCCGAAAGGTCTTCGGGTGCGAGGTTCCGGTTTGCGCACCAGGCCGGGGTATGGTCATCGATCAGGGCATTGGCGCGCGCGAGCAGGCGTTCGAGCGCGGCGCAGCCTTCGGGCGTTTCGAGGTCGAGCACCACCGACTTCTTGCCGGTGTTGGCATAGGCGAAGACGGCGCTGGACCCGTTGGCCACGGGCGGGCCGAAGCGGCGCGTGGGCGAACCTCCCGGCCGCTCGACCTTGATGACCTCGGCGCCGAAGTCGGCAAGGAGCCGGGCCGTCCATTCGCCGCACACGCGCTCGGCGGTTTCGATGATGGTGGTACCGGAAAGCGCGGTCATGGCCTGTGTCCGTCTGTTGTCATGTCAGGGCTGGAGGTCCTCGAGTTTTGCCGAGAACGGGGCCATCGCCATGTAGCGATCGACCGTCTGCTCGAAGTGGCGCACGCGGATCTCCTGATAGTCGGCAAGGGTCAGGCCCGCCTTGGCGCTGGCTTCCAGGCCCTCCTGCTGGGCGTGGAGGTTGTCGGTATCCTGGTCGAGAATGCGGCCGAAGCCCGGGTCCATGCCCTCGGCCTCGGCGAAGGATTGGTGGTCAGCGAGGACCTGCACCTCGGCGGTCTCGAAGTCGCCACTGCGCGGCTTGGGGCGCATGAACATGACTTCGTAGATGGTGCGGCGATGGTCGCGCGCGTCGGGCCGGAAGCGGTAGATCATCGGCAGCGAAATGCCGGGGAAGAGGAACAGGTTGGGGAAGAAGGTGTAGCTGTAGGTGTCGAGCAGTTCGGTGTCCGAGACATGCGAGAGATCGGTATCACTCGCGCTTTCGAACATCTGGCGGAACATGTCGGCCATGACCTGGCGGGCACGCTCGCCCTCCTTCAGTTCGGGCCGCGCGCCGCCCAGCGCCGAACTGTCGCCCAGCGTGAAGTTGGCGATGATGTCGGCCTCGCTGTAGCGTTCGCGCAGCTTGGGGCTGACCACACCCAGGGTCGAGATGAAGCGGTCGACGTGTTCGCCATAGACGTCGTACTGCGAATTGACGTCGCCGTTGGCGGGCGCGACCTGGGGGTGCGTGTCGCCCACGTGGTAGGCCTCCATGAAGGCCTCCATGGTGAGCTTCCAATTGGCCGGATAGCTCTTCTGGACATGGAGGTAGATGTAGCGGTCCTCCAGTTTCCAGGCCGTGAGATGGGCGAGGGCCTCGGGGCCGAGGTAGTCCTCGAGCGAGGGAGCGGCGGGGTCCATGTTGACCCACACGAACCCGCCGAGCCGGGCGACGCGGGCCTGGGGCAGGCACATCCGGCGTGTCTTCGTGTGGGCGAAATCCCACTTCTCCGGGATCTCAGCCAGTGTACCGTCGAGGTTCCAGGTCCAGCCGTGGAACGGGCACTTGAGGTTCATCGCAAAGCCTTCGGTTGCCGAGGGCTTGAGCTTGGTGCCGCGGTGGAGGCACGCGTTGTAGTGCGCCTTGATCTCGTCCTCGCCGCTGCGCACGACGATGAAGCTGTAGGACCCGAGGTCGTAGACATAATAGTCGCCCACTTCGGGAATGTGGTCCTCGCGGCAGGCCATCTGCCAGGTGCGCGGCCAGAGGCGCGCGAACTCGCCGTCTGCGAATTCGGCCCTGGTGTAGCGGTCCTTCGAGACGTCTTCGCTGCCCAGGTACGTGTAGCTGACATCGCGGGCCCATCCGGGCGCGGTGTTGCGGTCACGCGCGATGATGTCCTGCGTGCTCTCGGCGGGGTGGCGGGCTTCGCCGGGGCGCAAGGGGCCGGTTTCGACGTTCATCGTGAAGGTCTCCTTGAGGGGAAAGTCAGGGCGTCACCGCTTCGGGCGCGGTGCGCGGCCCGGCCGGGACGAGGGGAAGGGAGGTCTTGCACAAGGCCCCGTTCTTCATGACGAGGGCGATGTGGCCGGGCCCCTGCAGTACGCGCGGATCGGCCAGCGGATCGCCGTCGACAAGGATGAGATCGGCAAGCTTGCCCGGTTGCAGGGTGCCGAGCGATCCATCGTCTATCATTGCCTGGCCCCCGTTCGCGGTGGCGCAGACCAGCGCCTCTTGCGGGGAGTAGCCGTAGTAGTCGATGAAGAACTCGATATCGCGGCCTTGCGTGCCCTGCGGGCTCCAGCCAAAGCCGTAGTCCCCTCCGATCAGGTGGCGCACGCCGCGCTTGCGCAGTTCGGTGTGGGTGCGGCAGCTGTTCTCGAGCAGCTCGGGGATGTTCATGTAGCCCCCGACCTCGGCCGAGAGGCCATGCCCGGCGGCCTCGCCCGCCATGATCTGGTGGAACAGGCCGACCGTGGGGACGACGAAGATTCGCTCCTTCGCCTCTTCCATCATGTCGAGCAGCTCCTCGTCGGCGTACTCGCAGTGGAACAGCGCATCGACGCCTGCGCGCACGCAGCGCTTGGAGCCTTCGATCGAGCGGGTATGGGCGTTGATCCGGCGCCCGTAGGCGTGCGCCGTCTCGGCCGCGACGCGCACTTCCTCGACGGTCATGGGCGTCGTGTGGTCGGGCGTGCCGGGGTAGAACGGGTCGCCCGAGACGTCGATCTTGATGTTGTCGACGCCCTCGCGGCAGTGCAGGCGTACCATCTTGCGCATTTCCTCGACTCCATCGACGATGCTGGAGGGGCCGGTGCGCGGATCGTGTTCGCGCGCTTCGTCGCCCATCGCGCCGGTGACGCTGATTTCCAGACCCCCGGCGCGGATGCGCGGACCGGGCAGGCGCCCGGCGTTGACTTCATCACGCACCGCGACGGCAAGGCGCAGGCGCGCTTCGGACGCGCCGTAGGCGCTGGTGAAGCCTGCCTCCAGCAGGGCAGCGGCGCCGCGCGCGGTGGCAAAGCACTGGGCCTCGGGCGTGGGCTTGATGAGGTCTTCGGTCGCGCAGACGTTCTCGAAGGAAAGATGGGCGTGGCCCTCGACCATGCCGGGCATGAGGAAGCGCCTGCCCGCATCGATGACCGTGTCGCCCTCGCACGGGTCGAGTGCGCCGACCTCGGCGATGCGGTTGCCCTCCACGCGCAGCGCGCCGGGAAAGGGGTTCGCGCCGGTGCCATCGAAGATGCGCGCGTTGCAGATCAGCGTTGCCGTCATGCCGTTTCGGTTCCTTTCCCGCCTGGTCGTGCCGCGCCTTGCCGCGCGCGTCTTAGGGGCAGAGCCTAGCCCTGCCGCGTGCAGGTCCGAATGACTGCAGCGGCAGGCCCACTTGGCCGCAGCGGCTGCCCGTTTGCGAAATCTCGCGAAAAGGCGGGCCTGGCGGCAAGTGGGGAGCGTACAATTCGGCCCGGCGATGTTCGCAGCGGGCTTGCTTTCGCGCCTTTCACCAAGACCCGCCATGGGCTTATCTCGCGTAAAGCCATTTGGGAGGGCGAACCGCATGGGCGAGATTTGCGTCACGCTGACCGACATCGAGGGATCGGTCGTGGAAATCGAGGACGGGGCCGAGGGGGAGACCCTGATGGAACTGGCCCGCCGCCACGATGTGAAGGGCATCATCGCCGAATGCGGCGGTGCATGCTCGTGTGCCACTTGCCATGTCTACATCGACGCGGCGTGGACCGCGGCGGTCGGAACACCCGATCCGGTCGAGGAGGACATGCTCGACATGGTCGAGGACATCCGCCGCCCGACGAGCCGCCTGTCCTGCCAGATCACACTGCATCCAGGGCTCGACGGCCTGGCCGTCGAGGTCGCGCCCGAACTTTGAGCGTGGCGGCATTGCCCGCAGGGACAAGTGCGGGGCGGGCTGCAGGCATGGTGCAAGGGTACGCCTGGGCGCACTGTGCAAGGGCCAGCAATCCGAGAGTGAACACGAGGATTGGGGAGAGGACATGACTATCGTGCGAGACGCGGCGAACGACGACACGCAGGCCAGACCGGGCATGGAAGGGGAGGATGCGCGCCTGGTTGCAGAGGCGACCCTGCTCGACCCGGTCGTGCACAAGCAGCCGCGCCGCTTCTACGCAGCCATGCGCAAGCTCGATCCGGTGCATTACGATGCGGCGCTCGACATGTACCTCGTCTCGCGCTGGGAGGACATCCAGACGGTGCAGCGCGATCCGCTGACGTTCTCGGTCAACAAGGGGTATCATACCCAGCAGGCCAAGGGCTTTGCCGAGGAGTTCCAGCAGATCCTGCGCGAGAAGGGCGGGGGCTATTTCCCCGACGCGATCATGTCCGATCCGCCCTACCATACGCGCGTGCGCAAGCTGATGGAAAGCGCCTTCACCGCGCACCGCGTGAAGGACCTCGAACCGCGCATCGAGGCGGTCGTTGACGGACTTCTCGCCGAACTGGCGGACAAGGGCGCGATGGACGCCGTCACCGATTTCGCGCAGCCGCTCACGATCCGCATCATCTGCGAGCAGTTGGGGCTCGACTGGTCGATCAAGGACAGGATCGCGCGCTGGTCGACGGCGGTCACTGCCCAGATCGGGCGCATGCAGGACCGTGAGGAAATGCTGGGGCACGCCGCGCAGATCTGCGAGTTGCAGCAGTACCTTATCGCCAAGATGCGCGAGCGTGAGGCCGATCCGCGCGAGGACATGATCTCGGACATCGTCCACGCCCGTGATGGTGAGGGGGAAGGCTCGGTGCTGACCTTCGAGGAGGCGGTCTCGCTTATCCGCGCGCTTCTGATCGCGGGCAACGAGACCACCGCGACCGCGCTTTCCAACCTCGTCCTGATCCTCGCGACCGAGCCCGATGTTGCCGAGATGCTGCGTGCCTCGGCCGATGACGACCGGCTGATGAACCGCTTCGTCGAGGAACTCCTGCGCATCGAGCCGCCCGTGCGCGGGCTCAGCCGGATGACGACGAAGGAGGTCGAACTGGGCGGGCGCGTTCTACCCGAAGGGGCGCACCTCCTGCTGCTCTACGCCTCGGCCAACGACGAGCCCGAGATCTTTCCCGAACCGCGCCGCTTCGACATGGAGCGCAAGAACATCATGAAACACGTGAGCTTCGGGGGCGGGGTGCACAAGTGCGTCGGGCTGGCGCTCGCGCGCATGGAGATCAAGGTCGCCGCGCGTCTGCTCGTGCGCAAGTTCGCCGACGTGCGCCTCGCGATTGCCGAGGAGGACATCGCCTATCTGCCCACCGTGGCGACACGCTCGATCGAGAGCCTGCCCGTCACCTTCACCTTGCGCGACTGACCATGGCCGGGGAACTGGACGGCAAGGTCGCCATCGTCACGGGCGGGGCGGGCGGGATCGGCAAGGCCACCGTCGACCTGTTCGTGGCCGAGGGCGCGCGGGTGGTCGTCGCCGATGTCGACATGGATGCGGGCGAGAGCCTGTGCGCGAAGCTGGGTTCGGCGGCGGTTTTCCGCCGGGTGGACGTGGCGCAGAAGGGCGATGTGGAGGCACTCGTCGACGTCGCGGTCCAGCGTTTCGGTCGGCTCGATGTCATGTTCAACAACGCGGGGATCGCCTGCGGTGCCTTTCCCGATTTTCTCGACGACACGCTGGAGGACTTCGGTAAGGTCGTGGGGGTCAACCTGTTCGGGCCGATGGTCGGCACGCAGGCCGCCGCGCGTGCGATGAAGCAGCAGGGCAGGGGCGGCGCGATCCTCAACAACGCCTCGATCGCCGGCGTGCTCGCGGGCCAGGCGATGATGACCTACCGCGCTTCCAAGGCGGGGCTTATCCATTTCAGCAAGTCGGCCGCGATTGACCTCGCGCGCCACGGCATCCGGGTGAACTGCCTGGTCCCGGGCCATATCCGCACGCCGCTCAGCTCGTTCGAGGAAGGCTCCGGCGCGGACAACCTGGCGCAGCTGAGCCAGGAGATCGACGCGATCTACCTCTCGAACCAGCCGCTCAAGCGGCGCGGCAGCCCCGAGGACGTCGCGCAAGCCGCGCTGTTCCTCGCCAGTGACCGCGCCGCGCAGATTACCGGCATCGCGCTCCCGGTCGAAGGCGGGGTGACCACCGGCGATCCGGTCAATCATCTCGCAGACATCCTGGAGGCCCGCAGCCGGGTTCTGGGCACATGAGCGGGTTACGCGAAGGGAGAAGGCGGTGATGGAAGCCCAAGTGGACGAGCGCAAGTCGGCGGCGCTGGCCGAGGCGAACCTGCGTGTCGAGGACGGTGCGCAGAAAGTGACGACCTTTGCCGCGGCGCGCGAGATGCTGCGCCACACGCAGGTCCTCCAGGATGGGGCCGGCGCGGACGAGGTGGACGTGGGCGATCCCGAGCAGGTCCCGGTCTTCTATCTCGACGGCAAGCCGCACAAGACCCGGCGCGCGGCGATTGCGCGCTTCTTCACCCCACGCGCGATTTCCGAGCGGTATCAGGCGGTGATGGAAGCCACCACCGACCGCCTCCTCGCCGATTTTCGAGCGCGGGGAGAGGCCCGGCTCGACGAGATCAGCTTCGAGCTTGCGGTGGCCGTCGCCTCCAAGATCGTCGGGCTTTCGCAAAGCGATCCGCACGACATGGCGCCGCGTATCGCAGTGCTGCTGCGCGCTTCGTTCAACAACGCCAAGGGGTTGGCGCGCTGGAAGAACCTGCTGCTGCGCTCGTGGTACGGGTACCGCTTCTACGTCAAGGACGTGCGTCCCGCCGTGCGGGCACGGCGCGAGGAACCGGGCGAGGACATCATCTCGCAGTGCCTCGCCAAGGGCTATTCTGACAAGGCGATCATGATCGAATGCATGACCTACGCCACGGCCGGCATGGTCACCACGCGCGAGTTCATCGTGATGGTCGCCTGGTACATGTTCGAGCGCGACGAATTGCGCGCAGACTTCCTCGCCGCCGATGAGGACCGGCAGTTCGCTATCCTGCTCGAGATCCTGCGCCTCGAACCGATTGCCGCGCTGCTCTATCGCCGCTCGGCGCAGGACCTGCCCGAGACCTGCCTGGGCGCCTTGCGCGAAGGTGCGCGCTTCGTCGTCGACATGCGCGCGGTCAATGCGGACGAAGCGGCGGTCGGGGCCTGCCCCCATGCGCTTGATCCTGATCGTGCCAAGGGGCAGCAGGGCACCTTCATGAGCTTTGGCGATGGTGCGCACCACTGTCCGGGCTGGCAGGTCGCGCTCCATGAGACGCGCATCTTCATTGACCGTCTGCTGCGCGTGCCGGGTGTCGCGATGGTGAAGCCGCCCGAAATGCTCTGGAACACGCCCCTGATGAGCTATGAACTGCGCGATGCGCAAGTGCGCTGCACACCTTGATCGACAGGTGATATCGGCGCTGCGATACGCCTCCTGCTTGTTTCCGGTCCCCCGCCATGGCTACCACGAGGGCAGATGTGGCGCGCCGTCCGGCGCCGGGCAGGCAGGGAGAAAAGCAGATGGCAGGCAGATATATCGTCACTGGCGGCTTCGGGGTGCTGGGCCGCGCCGTCTGCGCGCAGCTTCGCCGAGAAGGCCACCGCGTCGGCGTGATCGACATGGCCTCGTGCCCGGACGACTACGAAGGTCCTGCCGAGGGGGGCATCGATCTGACCGAGGCGGCCGCGGTCGGGCCCGCCGTGGCGCGAATGGTGATGGAACTGGGCGGGCTCGACGGCCTTGTCAATGTTGCGGGCGGTTTCGTGTGGGAGCCGCTGGGGCCGGGTTCTCCGGCCACGTTCGAGCGGATGTACCGCACCAACCTGCACACCGCCGCGACGACCTGCGAAGCGGTGCTGGATACGCTCGCGCCGGGCGGGGCCATCGTCAACATCGGCGCGGCGGCGGCGCGCGATGCGGGTGAGGGCATGGGTGCCTACGCGGCGTCCAAGGCCGGGGTCATGGCGCTGACGCAGGCGCTTGCCGCGCAGCTGAAACCTCGGGGCATCCGCGTGAACGCGGTCCTGCCCACGATCCTCGATACCCCCACCAACCGCGCGGACATGCCCGATGCCGATCCCGGCGAATGGATCGCCCCTGACGCCGCGGCCAAGGTCATCGCCTGGCTGCTTTCGCCTGCGGCATCGTGCGTGACCGGAGAGGGCATCGCGCTCTCGATGGGGCAGGGAAAAGACGATTGAAGAAGATCATCCAAGGGGCCATCGCCCCTTGACCCCAGAATGGGCGACCTCAGATCTCTTGGCCAAGCCAGCGGGCGAAAAGTGAGGTAGCCCGTTCTGGGAGCCCGAGGGCGATGGCCCTCGGATATATTTCCTGAAATCCCTTAGCCCTCTTCGGGAAAGATGAGAGTGACGCAAAGGCCGGGGTGCGCGTTGGCGACCTCGACCCGGGCCTCCATGCGCCGCGCGGCCGAGCGCACGATCGCAAAGCCCAGGCCACTGCCGCGCGTGCCCACGCTGCTCTCAAGTCGCACGAAGCGCGCGCCAAGCCGGGCTAGGTCGGTTTCCGACAGGCCCGGGCCGGTGTCGCGCACCGAGATCGTGCCCGGCGCGGTGATCGCGACGGTGATCGTCGCGTCGTGGGCACCTGCGCCGTAGCGGATCGCGTTGTCGATCAGGTTGGCGAGGATCTCGAAGACGAGTGTACGGTGGCCGGATACGCACACCGCGCCCGCCTGCGGGGCGTCCAGCACGAGGTCGATGCCCGCATCGATGGCCTGGCCGATGTGGCGATTGACCACGGCGATGGCCACTTCGCGCAGGTTCACCTGTTCGCGTGCTGAGGGGACGCCCGCTTCCTCGGCCCGGGCCAGAACCAGCAGCTGGGTCATCAGGTGCTCGAGCCGCTCGGTCGCATCGGCGATGGCGGCAAGGGCGTGGGGCTCCCCGCGCCGCGCGAGCGCGACCTGGACTTTCAGCGCCGAGAGCGGCGTGCGCATCTGGTGCGAGGCATCGGCGGTGAAGCGCCGAATACCGGCTGTGGCCGCGTCGAGACGCGCAAGGAGGCTGTCGAAGGCTTCGGCCAGGGGGCGCAGCTCGCGCGGCAGGGGCCCGGCATCGAGCGGGGAGAGGTCGGGCGCGCCGGGAACCTTGCGCCCGGCTACGGCATCGCGAAGGCGCGCGAGTGGGCGCAGGCTCCAACTGAGGGCAGGGCGCAAGAGGAGGACGGCAAGGCCCACCAGCAGGGCTTCGCCCAGGACCAGCGCGGCAATGAGACGGCGGCGCAGGGCCTGGCGGTGCCCCAGCGTTTCGCCCACCTGGACAAGGACTGGATCGGAAAGACCGGGAAGCGGGCGACGCATCTCGGCAAGGCGCAGGCGTTGGCCTTGGTAGGTGATGTAACGGAAGGCCGGTTCGCTGCGCGGCAGGGCGGTGATGTCCTCGGGAGCGGGCAGGTCGCGGCGTCCGGACAGCGTGCGCGCGCCCAGGGCGAGGCGGTAGGTGACGGTATCGCCCTGGGGTGTTTCCAACATGGCGAGGGCGGCCGGGTGGAGCGGAAACACGAGCAGCTTGCCATGTTCGACCTGCACGCTCTCGGCAATCGCGGCCAGCGCGCCGCCCAGCACGCGGTCGTTGCCGGTGCGCACCACGCGCGTGACGATAACTGCGCCGATCAGGGCCAGAACGATGGCGACGCCCGCCATCGGGGCGATCATCGCGAGCAGGAGACGGCTACGCAGGGCAGGTGTGCGCGGCTCGGCGGGGGCGCCGGTTTCGCGCTGCGGTTCAGCGGGCATCAAGCATGTAGCCGATCCCGCGCACGGTGCGGATGCGCGGACCTTCGGGCCCCAGCTTGGCGCGCAGGCGCGTGACGTAGACCTCCAGCGCGTTCTGCCCGACCGGTTCGTCGAAACCGAAGACTTCGCCCTGCAGGATCTCGCGCACCACGATCTGTCCGGCCCGCGTGGCCAGGGCATCGAGCACGGCGGCCTCGCGGCGACGCAGGTCGAGCGGGCGCCCAGCGAGGCTCGCCTCGCCGGTGGAACGGTTGACACTCAGCGTGCCGATGGTGACTTCGGGGGTCGGATCGCCCCCGCGCCGACGGCCGAGGGCGCGCACGCGCGCCTCCAGTTCCTCGGGCGCGAAGGGCTTGCGCAGGTAGTCGTCCGCGCCCAGATCCAGTCCGCGCACGCGGTCGTCTAGCCCATCGCGTGCGGTCAGCATCAGCACCGGAACACGTGCGCCGCGGCGGCGGAGCGTGCGCAGTACCTCGAAGCCGTCGATGTCGGGCAGGCCCACATCGAGGATCAGCGCGGCGTAAGGTTCGTGGGTGACGAAGAGGAGCGCGTCTTCGCCGCAGGTGACATGATCGACCGCATGGCCCGCCCCGCGCAGCAGGTCGCACAGGCTGCGGGCGAGCAGATCATCGTCTTCGACCAGCATGATACGCACGCGGTGGGGTCTTTCCGTGAAAGGTTCGCGACAGGCTGGGGACTTAGCGCAAGCGGCTCCGGAGCCCGGCCGGTGCGGCGTGTGCGGGCGGGAGGAGTGTCAGCCTTGCGTCCATACCTGCTATTCTTCCGGTCCTTGCGTCCTTCGAGGAAGGGCGCGCGCCCTTGCGCGCACGTCCTCGACAGGCGTGCTCTTAGCGCGCGGTTGGCCGTGCACGAAGCGGAGTATCTCCCTGATTGCGCGGCCTTGCGTGCCTTTCCTGCAAGCGGGCGGATGCGCCTTGCCTCCTTCTTCCAGGCGCCCGCCGGGTCACCCGCGCGGCGCCGTTTCAGTCCAAGGAACCCTCTCTCCATGCGAATGCTGAAATGCGGTTGTGCGCTCGTTGCGATTGTGGCGGCGAGCCCGTCTCTCGCCCAGACCGGGCCCGTGGCCCCCACCAACGAGACCCTGGCAGACCTCGTGCGGCGCCAGGCCGCCGAGATCGCCGATCTGCGCGCGCGGGTCGAACAGCTGGAAGGTCGTGGGGCTGACAGTACCCCCGAGGAGGCCCCGGATTCGGTCATTGTCGTATCGGCTGAGGAGAAGGACAGCGGCCTGGGCGCGAACGCGCGCGTCGTAACGCTGCCCTTTGCCCCCCAGCTCATCACGCCAACCCCGGTCGAGCGCGACATCGTGCGCGCGCAGGCGGCAAAGGATGCGGGTGTCACCACCGAATGGGGGGCAGGGCTTCCCGTGTTCCACTCGGCCGACGGGCAGTTCAGCTTCAAGCCGCGCGGGCGTATCCTCAGCGATGTCGGCACGACCTTCGGCTCGGACCACGATGCGCGCAACATCACCACTACGGGCATGCGCTCGCTCCGGCTGGGCTTCGAGGGCGGGGTGGGCACCCACCTGTTCTACCAGCTCGAAGCCGAGCTGGGGCAGAGCAAGGTGCAGATCATGGCCGCCTCGCTGGGCTGGCGCGACAACATCAGCGCGAAGACCAGCTTCGACGTGCAGGCGGGCAACCTCTTCAACGATCGGTCCTTCGATGGCTCCACCGGCTCGGATTCCACGCCCTTCATGGAGCGCAGCGTGGTCGCCGATGCGATCGCGCCGGAGCGCGGCTACTTCGGCATGGGCGCAATGGGGCGGCTGTACTTCCCGGCAGGTCACCTTGCGGTGACGGTGACGGGCGACACGGTCGATGCCGACCACACGCAGAGCGACAGCCGCACTGCGATGGCGCGCCTGCACCTCAATCCCCTGCGCTCGGACCGGGGGCTGCTGCATGTCGCGGCCTGGGGCTTCGATGAGGCGCTCAATGGTGCCTCGCGCACGATCACCCCGAGCACCTTTGTCGACACCCGCTTCAACGGCGCGCTGCGCGTCCAGAGCGGCGCGCTGACAGGGGCGACGGGCACCACCGGCTATGGCTTTGAACTGGGCGGATATCAGGGGCCGGTCTGGTTCATGGCCGAAGGGGGTGAGCGGCGCGCGCGGCTCGACGGGGGGCGTCCTGATTTCCGCACGCGGGCCTACAGTATTTCGGCCGGGTGGTTCGTGACGGGCGAACTGCCGCCCTACAACCCGCGCGTGGGCAGTTTCGGGCGCCCGCATGTCCATGCGCCGGTCTTCGATGGCGGACCGGGCGCGATCGAGCTCACCACCCGCTACGAGCAGGTCTCCTTCCGCAACCTGCCTGACCCGGCCGACGGCTGGTCCGAGACGCTGGGCGCCAACTGGTACCTCAACAGCTTTACGCGCATCCAGCTCAACGCCGTCTACTGGAGCGTGACCGACGCGCTGCCGGCCTATGCCGGGACCGACAAGGGCGAGACACTTGCCGCGCGCTTTGGCGTTACATTCTGAAACATGGCTATCGCCTGTTGAACACGCATCTTGCGAAAAATTGACAGGGGAGGGGCCCTCTTGACCTAATCGCGTTCAGGTCAGGGAGCCCCACCCGTGTTTCGACGCCCACCTGCTCATGTCCCTCTTTCCACTTCAACCGGCTGCCGCGGCGGCCGTCCCCTCGCTGTCGAGGCCGACATCCTGCGCGGCGAGCGGCGTTTCGGCCACGGTTTCGACAAGGTCGGGCTCGGTCAGGGTGTAGCCGCGCAGCAGGAAGATACTGAGGAGCGGGGCAAGGGCGGGGATGATCGCAAAGCAGATGCGGATGGCGAAGACCGCGCTGGTGCTCTGGGCCTGCGCGGCGCCTGTGCTCGAGGCGGCATAGCCCATGGCCGAGAGGGTGGCGCCCATGATCATCAGGCCGCCCGCGTTCGAGATCTTGTCGACGAAGCTCATGAAGCCCGAGAAGGCGCCCTCGCGCCGCTGGCCCGAGCAGATGAAGTCGTAGCGCACGGCGTCGGTCAGCATCGATGCGGCGAGCAGGACCACCCCGCTCATCGCTGCGCCGATCACGGTGGTGCGCAGGCCAAGCACGATCATCGTTTCGTGGGGACCGGCAAGAACCCAGCTCAGCACTGCAAAGCCGTAGATGGCGAGCGCGGCGATATAGGCGTTCTTCTTGTCGAAACGGCGCGAGATGCGCAGCCAGGCGGGCAGGGCGAGGATGTTGCCCGCGGTCAGGAAGACATAGAACAGCCCCAGCCAGGCG
The DNA here is from genome assembly GCF_022818885.1 of Novosphingobium mangrovi. Lineage (NCBI taxonomy): Bacteria > Pseudomonadati > Pseudomonadota > Alphaproteobacteria > Sphingomonadales > Sphingomonadaceae > Novosphingobium > Novosphingobium mangrovi. The sequence goes on from NZ_JALHAT010000039.1 coordinate 46,991, forward strand.
TCGCTGCGCGCAAGCACATAGCGGGTGAAATAGGCGTTCGAGACGCTGGCCGTCGCCACGCCCACCATGAAGACGATGTGCACGAAGACCATGATGCGAAAGGGCTGGTTACCCCAGGCGATGCGCAGCTGGTCGGTGAAGCGGCCCGGATGGTTGGCCTCGGCGTTGGTGGCCCGCGCGCGCAGCAGCAAGGGGATCGAGCCGAGCGCGAGTGCGCCGATGAGGCCGGCCAGTACCCAGCCCATCGCGGCATGTCCCGCGCGGCCCGCACCCCAGCTCTCGAGCAGCCAGGACGGCACCGAGGACCCCAGGATCTGGCCAGCGAAACTGCCGTAGGTCTTCCAGGCAAGGATGCTGGAGCGGGCGTGGTAATCATCGCTCACCTCCACGATCATCGCCGTGCTGGGCACGGTGTAGAGCGAGAAGGCGGTGCCGTGGAGCGCCAGCATGATGCCGATCCAGACCAGCAGCAGCGGCTGGCTCTCCCAGGCCGGGGCGGCGAAGATGCCGACGATGGAAAGCGGCATCAGCAGCCCTGCAGCAAACAGGAACGGCACGCGCCGTCCCCAGCGGGTGCGCGCGCGGTCGCTGGCGTAACCGGCAAGCGGATCGACGAAGCCGTCGTAGATCTTCACCAGCGCGAAGAGCGTGGCCGCGATCCCCGCCGAAATCGCGAGGTTGTCGGTCAGGAAGCGCAGCACCAGCACTGCGATGACCTGGTTGGCCGCCATCATCGCGGCCCCGCCGATGGCAAAGCCCAATACGACCGAGCGCTGCGTTCCGGCCAGCTGGCCTCCTGCCTGTTTCATCGCGTTCCCCCTCACTGTGTGGGCGCGCGCGGAAGGCCCTTGCAGGGGCGCTGCCGCCGTGCGCTCTCTCGGGGAAAAGGAAGCCACAGGAGGCCGGGGAATGCCACTGGGGCGAGGGCCGGCGCAGGTCATCTCAGATGCGCCGCAGTTCTGAAAATTAATTTGTAAAAACAACAATTTGAGTGGGAATTTCAACTTCGCAAGGCACGAAATCGACGACAGTTACTAGCAGATATGCCGGCAAGGCATGAAGGGGGAAGCATGGACACGCGCAAGTTCGATTACTTCATTTCCGTCGCGGAAACGGGCAGCTTTTCACAAGCCGCCGTCAGCCTGCGCCTGTCGCAACCCCTGCTCAGCCGCCAGGTGCGCAACCTTGAAGAGGAACTGGGCCTGCCGCTGTTCTACCGCAACGGGCGCGGCGCCACCCTGACCGAGGCGGGGCGCTGCCTGCTCAAGAATGCGCGCAACGTGCGCGAGGCGATCGATGCGACCTACAGCGAGCTTAGCCAGCTGCGCAATCTCCTGGCCGGGACCGCCGCGATCGGCATGCCCACCAGCGTGGGCCGGGCGCTCAGCGTTCCGCTTGCCCAGCATTTCAGTTCCGAACTGCCCAACGTGAAGCTGCACCTCGTCGAGGGGCTGTCCAGCGACATTGCCGAGCGGGTGCAGCAGGGGCGGTTGGACGTCGCGATCCTCTATTCGCCGATCCGCAGCCAGAACATGCTGTGCGATCCGGTGGTGGAAGAGCAGCTGGTGCTGGTGAGCAAGCGCGGCAGCGGCCCGGCGGGACCTGTCTCCTTCGAGGATCTGACGCAGCTTCCCCTCATCATGACAGGACCGCACCAGCAACTGCGCCGCGATCTGGAGAAGGCCGCTCGGGCGCGCGAGGCCGAGCTCCAGATCGCGGTCGAGATCGACGCGCTGGGATCGATCCTCGAACTGGTCGAGGAGGGGCTGGGCCATGCCATCCTGCCGCCGGCCGCACTTCTGCGTGACGAGGGTATGGAGCGCTTCGATGTCGTGCGCATCGACAGCGACCTTGTCCGCCGCACGCTCTACGTGGCGACCGGCCCGCAGCGTTCCGATGCGGTGCCCAGCCACAAGCTGGCGAGCCTGGTGAAGGAGAAGCTCCTGGGTCTCACCGGCCGCAACACCTGGCAGATCGTCGAGAGCCGCAGCGTGTGACGCGGCGCTTTCAGGCAGAGGCAAAGACCGGGAAGCGGGTGACAGGCGCCATGCCCATGCGCTCCAGGGCATTGATGACGGCAGGCGCGCCGGGGACCGAGCCGGGCTCGCCGATGCCGGAGGGTCGCTCGGAGCTCTCGACCATGTGGACGTCGATGCGGCGGGGCATCTCGTTCATGCGTAGCAGGCGGTAGCCGTCGAAATTGCCCTGCCTGGCCGCGCCGTGATCGAGGTTGATCTCGCCGTAGAGCGCGCTCGAAAGGCCAAAGCCGGTGCCGCCTTCGACTTGCGCGCGCTCGGTGTCGGGATTGACGGCAAGGCCGCAGTCGACCGCGCTGACGATCCGCTCGATCCGGAAGTCCTCCGGGCTGCCGCTGAGCTCTGCGACCTGCGCGACGCAGCTGCCTTCCGAGCGGTGGACCGCGACACCGCGGGTGATGCCGCGCGGCGGCGGCGAGCAGCATGGCGCGGGCGACGGCGCCTGCGCGCCGCAACTCGTCCCAGCTGTTGGCAAGCGAGGTCGAGCCCCCGGTCGCCTGGCGCTGGAACAGGTGGTTGGCGTAGGCCGTATCGCTCACCGGCGCGCCTGTAACACGGACCTTCGTCCAGTCGGCATCGAGCTCCTCGGCGACCAGCGAGGCGAGCCCGCTCCAGGTGCCCTGGCCCATGTCGAGATGCTTGGAAAAGACCGTGACCGCGCCATCGGGCGCGATCTGGAGGAAGCGGCGCACCAGTTCGTCGCCCGGCACCTGGTCGGCGCGGAACAGGCTGTCGCCGAAGGGATGGCCCTGGCGGTGGACCTCACGCGCGCGGCTGGTCTTCGGGACCATTCCCAGAAGCAGGCCACTGCCCGCCATGACCATGAAGGCGCGCCGGGAGGTGGCAGGGGACGTCATACCGCCGCGTCCAGCACGGCGGCGCGGATGCGCAGGTACGTGGCGCAGCGGCACAAGTTGCCGCTCATCACCGCTTCGACTGTCTCGGCATCGCCATAGCCCGCCTCCAGCAACGCAATGGCGGTCATGATCTGGCCGGGTTGGCAGTACCCGCACTGGGCGACCTGATGACGCAGCCAGGCGTCCTGCACCTTGCTTGCGGTTGCGCCGGTGACGCCCTCGATGGTGACGATGGAATGGCCTGCGGCTTCCTCCAGCGTCACGCTGCACGCGCGCGAGGCCTCGCCGTCCAGATGGACCGTGCAGGCGCCGCAGTGGCCCGCCCCGCAGCCGAACTTGGTGCCGGTAAGTCCGGCCAGATCGCGCAGCGCCCAGAGCAGAGGCATGTCGCCTTCGGCGTCGAGTGTCGTGGAAGTTCCGTTGATGGTGAGTGTGATGGCCATGCTGGAGGCAGCATGCGGGGGGCAGGGCTAGCCGGTCAAACCGGGAATGGCGCCAGGAAAGGCATAACTGGAATGATTTGCCTTGCCGGGGGCAGGCTTACACCTTGGCGGGGTAACCAGGTCTTTCAGGGGGGCAAGATGGCAGCGAACGGGTCCGGGAGTGCAGGCGCGCAGGATGCCGACATCCTCATCATCGGGGGCGGCATTGCGGGGCTGACGGCCGCGCTCGGCCTCATCCGCCAGGGCCGCAAGGTGCGCCTCTTCGAGCAGGCCGACGCGTTCGGCGATGTGGGAGCAGGGATCACGCTCAGCCAGCCCGCCAGCCGGGGCCTGTTCTCGCTCGGCTTGCGAGAGGCCATCGAGGCCGCGGCCGACATTCCGGTGCGCGCAGGCGGTGCGGACTGGCGCACCGGTGAACGGCTGGGCGGTCCTGACCAGATGGCGATTGCGCGCGAACGCGGCGACATTCCCTATTTCTACCAACTCCACCGCGCCGACATGCACGCGATCCTGGCGGACGCGGTGGCCGCCGCCGATCCCGAGGCGATCACGCTTGGCGCGCAGATGATCCGTCTGGAGCAGGACGCGAGCGAAGTTACCGCGCACTTCGCCGATGGTTCGTGCGTGCGCGCCCCGATCCTGGCGGGCGCGGACGGCATCAATTCGCGCGTGCGCGCCGAGCTTTTTGGCGAGGAAAACCCGCGCTTTACCGGGCAGGTGGCCTACCGTTTCCTCATCCCGTTCGAGGACGTCAGCCACCACATGCATCTGGGCCCTTCCGTCAATTACCTCGGGCCCAACCGGCAGGTGTTGGTCTACCGCATCCGGCATGGATCGGTGGTCAACGGGGTGGCCTTCGTGAAGACCGACAGCTGGACCGGCGAGGGCTGGTCGACCCCGGCCGATGTCGAGGAACTGCTGGAGAAGTTTGAGGGCTGGAACGCGGACGTGCGCGGGCTCATCGCCAGCGCCCCGCGCGAGGGCACACGCAAGTGGGCGCTGTTCGACCGCGATCCGCTGCCGCAATGGACGGTGGGCCGGGTGACCCTGATGGGCGATGCGGCCCACCCGATGCTGCCTTTCCTGGGGCTGGGCGCAGCGATGGGGATCGAGGATGCGGTGGTCTTCGCGCGCAGCCTGGGCGAAACGGCGGACCCGGTCGCCGCGCTCCAGCGCTACGAGGCAACGCGGCGCGAACGCGCGAACTGGGTGCTGCTCGCCTCGCGCAAGCAAGGCGAGATCAATCAGTCGGGCGACACCTCGCGGCGTGGAAAGCCCGATCCCCGGCATGAAACGCTGATGACCTACGATCCGGCCACGACCGAGATCGCCGCCTTCGCCTGAGGCTCGCGCGGCGGGAGGCGCAACCTAGAGGCTCTGCACGAAGTCGGCGACGGCCTGCGCCCAGGCTTCGGGCTGCTGGTCGACAATGTCGACACCGCCGCCGTCGAGCGCCACCCAGGCGAAATCGGGGCGCAGTTCGTGGGCCTTGCGCGCATGGTCGTGGATGATGTCGCCGGTGTTGGTGAGGATCAGCGCCGGGCAGGCGACGGCTGCCAGCGTCTCTTCCTGGCGGTACTGGAAGGCGGCGTGGTGGCCATGCCAGTAGGCGCCCTGGCCTTGGAAGGCCATGACCACGTATTCGCTCACCCGCTCGGGTTCCACTGTGCCTGCGGCAAGGCGCGTGCGCGCGGCGTGCACGGCCGCGAACTGGCTACCGTCGGCCTGGGCGGTGATCGTGCGTTCGCGCGGATAGCCATTGGTCAGGAACTCGGCGCGCTCCTCTTCGCTCAGTGGCATGGGTCCGTTGAGGACAAGCGCGTTCACCCGCTCCGGGAACTGAAGCGCGACTTCGGTGGCGACAAGGGCGCCGGTGTGGTGCCCCAGGATCGTGGCCGAGCCGTGGCCCAGCGCATCAAGGACAGGGGGCACGCAGGCCGCCCAGTCCTCCACGCGCGGTGTGCCCTCGACAGGATCGGACATGCCGAAACCGGGCATGTCGATGGCCATGGCGTGAAAGCCGCGTCGCGCCAGTGGCTCAAGCACCCGGTCGTACTGGGCCGAGGTCATCGGCGCCTGGTGGAGGAGCACGATGGGCAGGCCCTGACCTTCGTGGCGGTAGTGGATCTGGCCGTAGGGCCCGTCTGCATAGCCGCGCGGCACCCAGCGTGTCATGCCAGGACCTCACGGCCGAGCTTGCGCCCGAAGGTGATCGCCGAGGAGACGATCGAGCCGCTGAGGAAACCATGGCCCAGGAACCCGATGCCGATCACCTCGCCCGCGGCGTAGAGCCCCTCGATGGGATCCCCCGTGGTCGAGACGACCTGCAGGTCCTTGTTGACCTGAACGCCGGGGTAGCAGCTGATCGAACAGCCGTAGTGGCGCACCGCGTAGAAGGGTCCGCGCGCGATGGGGGCGGGCAGGTGCTGACGGCGCCACATGTCGCTGCCGACGGCCTGGCCCGCGTTGTAGAGCGTGACCGTCTGCGTCAGGGTCTTTTCCGGGAGGCCGCAGAGGCGCGCGAGTTCGCCGATGTTTTCGGCCACGACGAAGTCCTCGTTGTCGCCGCGCAGGAGTTCGTCGAGGTGTTCATCGCTCCAGCGGAAGACGGGCGGGGCTTCCTCGCGGATGCGCTCGTCCCAGATCATCCAGAAGGCCCAGTTCGGCTGGGCCATGACCGCGCGTTCGCGCGCGTCGATGCTGGGCTCGTCCTCGGGCATGAAGCGCTCGCCATGCGCGTTGACGTAGATCTCCCAGGGCGGACGGCGCGAGGGCAGGATATCGCTGTGGATCCAGGCCGAGGCCGGGCTGTCGAGGCGACGCGTGCCGCCAAAGGCGGGCAGGCAGTAGTCGGTGAACCACAGGCGTCCCCCGGCCGTGCGCACCGGGTCGATGGCATCGCCGCGCACGGTCTCGACGTGGTAGCGCAAGGGCACGAGGCCGTGGAGTTCCTGCCAGTGCCGCGCGCTGCCGCTGAAGCCGCCGGTGGTGAGGACGACGGCCTTTGCGGCGATCTCGCGCACCTCCTCGCCGGTCTTGGCCACGATCCCGCAGACCTGCCCGTGGTCGAGCAGGAGCTCGCAAAAGCGCGTGCCGGTCATCACGGTGAGATTGCCCTGCGCGACGGCCGTGTCGATCTGCGCCTGGTAGGCCTCGATCAGGGAAAAGCCCTGGTTGGTGCTGCGGTAGGTGCGCGGGCGGTCGTAGAGGTCGTGCTCGGGGGCGAGCACGGCTTCGCCCGGATCGCAGGTCCAGCCGATCGAGAGCAGCCATTCGATCATGTCGCCCGCCTCGTCGACCCACAGGCGCAGAAGTTCGGGGTCGCCGGTGCCGTGGTTGATGCGCAGGCAATCGGCGAAGTGCGCATCGGGGCTGTCCTCCACGCCTGCGGCCTTCTGGAGCGAGGTGCCCGCCGCGCTGATCGAGGCGCTGGAGAGGTGAAGGGTGCCGCCGATCTCTTCGGCGGCTTCGACCAGCGCGACGCGCAGGCCCCGCGCGGCCGCACCAAGGGCGGCGGGCACGCCGGCGGTCCCGGCTCCCACCACGAGGACGTCGAATTCGTTGTGCATCTTGGGAGCGCTCCCGGGTATTTGCCGTGCGGGCTGTTGCTGAACGGATGAGGGACAGGCCCGGCGGAGAACCGGGCCTGCGCGCTTACATGTTCCTGGAGAAGTCCATCTGCTTCACATTGGCGCCGCCGCGCCGTTCCAGTGCGCCGAAGGTGCGCTTGATGAAGATGTCGCGCTCTTCCGCCCAGGCAGCAAGGTCCTCCTCGCTCGGCTGGTACTGCTCGATGTCGGCGCTCGAGACGCCGACCTTCTCGAGCACCTTCTCGGTTACCATCAGGCGGCGGCGCATGGTCCACATCTCCGCGCCCAGCGCGACGACGACGTGCATCAGGTTGTCCACGACCTGCTCGGGAAACAGCGAGATGTTGTCCGAATCCGCGAAGATGAAGTCGTCCTCGGCGGAAACGAAGTCGGTCTCGGCGCCTGTATCGCGGGATGCCTCGGTTACACTCATGGCAGTTCTCTCTTCTTGAAGGGGATCAGAATTCGTAGCTGAAGCGGATGCCCAGCCGGCGCTTTTCGGGAAGCGCGATGCGGATGTCGTTGGTGGCCAGCGTGACGAGGTCGGTGCCGCGAAAGCCGGTGAGGGTCTGTTCGTTGAACAGGTTGGTGGCGAAGGCCTCGAAGGAGAGGCCGTTGTCCTGGCGCGCGCCGATGCGCAGGTCGACCTTGTCGTCGTTCCGGCTCCAGGCCGCGTTGTAATAGTCGACGTACTGGCGTCCGCGGTGGCGGTAGTCGATGCGGGCATAGCCCCACCAGTCCTCGGCAACCGGGTGCTCGTAGCTGGCGGACGCGGTCCAGGTCAGGCGCGGCACGCCCGAAAGGCGGTTGCCGGTGGCATCGTTGGTCCCCGCGATGTTGAGGCACTCGGCGCACACGAAGCTCTTGATCTCGGATTCGGCAAGGCCGAACGAGCCGCTGAGGCTGAGCCCTTCCATGGGCGAGACATCGCCTTCCAGCTCTATGCCCCACAGGTCCACCGCGCCGATGTTCTCGGTCACGTTGATGAGGTTGATGGTGGGTGAGCCGTCCGGATAGTAGGTGTAGCTGTTCGCCACCTGACCGCCCCGGTACTTGTCGATGTAGATCGCCGCGCGCAGCGAGGCGCGTCCGTTCCAGAACGCGGTCTTGATGCCCGCCTCGTAGTTGTCGAGCCGCTCTTCATCGTAGGTGGCGCCTGCCGATGTGGCGATCTGGGCCTGCTCGGTGGGCGTAAGCGCGCCGTAGCCATCGTTGAAGCCGCCCGGACGATACCCGCGCGAGAACAGGATGTAGGCGGTGCTGTCGGGCGCGAAGGCGTAGTCCAGCGTCACGCGCGGCGAGAAGCTCTTGAAGGTGGCCTTGGAGACCAGCGCTTCGGGGTAGTAGACGCCCGAGCTGCTGGCGAGGATCGAGCTTTCGATCTTGTCCCACTGGTAGCGCCCTTCCGCGCCGATGGTGAGGTCTTGCGTGATGTCGAAATAGAGCGCGCCAAAGATCGCTGGGGTCTTGGGCTTCTGGTTGCGCAGCGTGCTCGAGTTGCCGCTGCCAAAGACGTTGAGGCCGTAGATCGCGCCGTTGTCGTAGTCGGCGGTGAAGTAGCTTGCTCCGACTGTCCAGCGCAGGCGGTTCGTCTGCGCCGAGGTCAGGCGGATTTCCTGGCTGAAGTCGCTGATGTCGGTCTGGTAGTTGAGCAGCCAGTGGTTGAACGAGGGCGCGCCCGGGATGATCCCGAAGTTGGGGTTGGGATAGCCGCTGGTGTCGCGGAAGGTGAGGTCGAGCGCGGTCTGGGTGCGGTCGGTGTGGTAGGCCGTGATCGAGCTCAGCACCATGCCGTTGCCCATTTCCCAGTCCATGCGCAGGTCCGCCTGCACCGTCTGGCGCTTGAGCCCGGAGCGCGGGTTGAACGAGGGATCGAAGATCGTGGGATAGCCATCGACGTTGTCGATGAGGATGCCATAGGCGGTCTCGTCGAGGTCGTAATTGCCCCCGATCAGCTCCTCGGGCATGCGGTTGGGCAGGGCCCCGCACCAGTAGCTGCCCGAGGTGCCGCCCAGGTCACAATTGAATTCGGTGTTCTTGAGCGCGGCCTGTGCAGGCGGGCCGTCGTGCATCTCGCCATAGGAGAAGAACCCGGTGATCTTGAGGTTCGAGGCGGGCTCGAACAGCATCTGCGCGCTGACCACATCGTTCTTGCGGTCGCCGAAGGTCTCGTTGGGATCGCCCGAGTTCTTATACTGACCGCCCTCGAAGACGTGGCTGCCGCCTACGCGCAGGGCCAGGACCTGGTCGATGAGCGGGAACTCCACGCTGCCCGAAACCTGGTTCGAGCCGTAGTTGCCGTACATCGCCTTGATCCGGCCGCCGAATTCGTAGGAGGGGGCCTTGGTCACGAAGTTGACCGCACCCGAGAAGGTCGAGCGGCCGAAGTAGGCCGCCTGCGGGCCTTTCAGGACCTCGACCCGGGCGACGTCGTCGATCGCCGGAACGGAGGAGTTGATGACCGGGGCGCCGTCGATGAAGACGAGGCCGCCCTGCGAGATCGGCGTGACGTTGGCGAGGAACAGGCCACGGAAGGTCAGGTTGTTGATCGAGCGGTCGTTACGCCCCGAGCCGCCGCCCGCCTGGTTCTGGAACTGGAAACCGGGCGAATTGTCGGAGATGTCGTTGAGCGACTGGATGTCCTGCGCCTCGAGTGATTCCGAAGAGAAGGCGGTGATCGCGAGGGGGACCGATTCGAGGCGCTCCTCGGTACGGCGCGCGGTGACGAGGATGGCCTCGCCGCGCGTGGCCTGGGCGGGTTGGGCGGCGGGTTGGGCGGCGGGCTCG
>NZ_JALHAT010000004.1:0-139658 GCF_022818885.1 Novosphingobium mangrovi
AGCCCTGCGGCTGTCGCGACGCGGCCCGGTTCGGCCCCGTCGCCGCAGCCCGGCCAGGGGGCGGTCGTCCAGCCCTTGCCGCAGCAGGTTGCGGCAGGGGATGAGGCGCGTCGGGATGACGACGGGCTCACCCTGAAACGCCTTCCCACGCTGGAAGAGCTGGCCAAGATGTCCCCGGAAGATTTCGAGGGGCTGATCGGGCGCAAGGTCGAGTTCGACATGCCCCCGCAGGCGCGCCGTGCGATGACCCACGTCGGCCTCTTCGATGCCGATGAAGGCGGTCTGGCTGCGGATTCGCTTCAGGGCGGCGATCCGGCGCTGCTGCGTCTGGCGCTTTCGGGAAATCGCGGCGCGCTGGTTTCGCGCTGGGGGCACATCGCGCTGCGCCGCGCGCTGCTCTCGCGCCTCGATGCGCCCGAGGGCATGAGCGCGCAGGATTTCCTCGCGCTGCGCGTGGCCCTGCTGGTGCGCATGGGCGAATATGATGCGGCCCGCGCGCTGCTGCAGGACATCGACATCGCGAACTACACGCCCGAGATCGGCGCGCAGGTGCTGGACGTCTATCTCGGCACGGCGGACATGACCGGCCTGTGCCCGATCATGGCGACGCAGGGCTCGATGCGTAGCGATGCCGAATGGAATGTCGCTGGCGCCATCTGCGATGCGTTTCGCGGCAACAGCAACGCGGCGCTGTCGCGCCTCGATCGCGACATGACCCGCAAGGAAATGCCGCGCATCGATCTCCTGCTGGCACAGCGCTATGCGGGCGCGGCGGGCAAGGCGCGCCGTGCGGTCACCATCGAGTGGGACAATGTCTCGGGCCTCACGCCCTGGCGTTATGCGCTGGCGCGTGGGGTCGGTATCGCGCCGCCCGAATCGCTCATGGCCCCCACCGAGGGACGTTATGATGCGGCCACGGCGCTGGCGCCGATGGTAGGGTTGGAGCGCCGTGCCAAGGCCTCGGTGCGGGCAGGGGCCTCGGGCATCCTCTCGAATGCGGCGCTGGTCGATCTCTATGCGCAGCTTTACGCCGATCCCGATACGGGGAGCGCCTGGCAGACGCGCGCGGAAAGCCTGCGCGATGCCTACGCGCTTCCCTCGTCCTCGGCGCGCATCGCGGCGATGCGCACGTTGTGGAGTGAACTGGACGACGATGGCAGCGCCTATTGCGGGCGGGTCCTGACCGCGGCCGCCGCCGCGCGGATCGCGCCGAGCGAGGATGTCGCTGCCGAAGCCCCGGCTCTGCTGGGCTCGATGCTGGCGGCCGGCTTCGATGCCAATGCGGCGCGCTGGGCGCCGGTTGTCGAAGGTGGCAGTGAGGGCTGGGCGCTGATCGTGCTGGCAGCCCCGGGGGCAAACCAGAGCGCGTCGTCCGGAAGCCTCGACAGCTTCATCGACGAGGACGCGAGTGCCGGCAAACGCAAGGCCGGGTTCCTCGTGGCCGGGCTGGCCGGGCTGAACCGCATCGATCGCAGCCGGGCGATGGGCTATTCGAACGATCTGTCCCTGGCGCTCGATGGCGAGACTCGCTGGACGCGGGCCATCGATGCGGCGGCGGCGCGGGGTGATGCGGCGAGCGTGGTGATCCTGGCAGGCTTTGGCATGCAGGGCGCCAACTGGCGTCAGATGACCCCCCGTTATCTCTACCACATCGTGTCGGCCATGCGTGAAGTGGGACTTGAGGCCGAGGCGCGCATGATCGCGGCCGAGGCGGTCGCGCGCACCTGATCGCGACCGGCGTGGAGGCGTGATGGCACCGCGGGAGGATCCGCTCGAGGCGTTCCTCACCATGATGGCTGCCGAGCGCGGTGCGGCTGCCAACACCCTCGCCGCCTATCGCAGGGACCTGGAGGGCGCGCGCTCGGCGCTGGGGGACCTGGCCGGAGTGGACGCAGAGGCGCTGGCCTCGCTGGCCGATCATTGGGCCTCGCTCTCGGCCTCCAGCCTTGCGCGCAAGTGTTCGACTTTGCGTCAGTTCTACGGGTTTCTCGTCGATGAGGGCTTGCGCGAAGACGATCCTTCGCCTGCCTTGCCGCGTCCACGCACGCGACGTCCCTTGCCCCGGCTGCTCTCGCGTGAGGATGTGACGCGTTTTCTCGCGCAGGCGGAGGACGAGGCGCAGGGCGGCGAGAGTGGACCCGTTCGCCTGCTGGCATTGCTGGAGCTGCTCTATGGCTCCGGGCTTCGCGCAAGTGAGCTGGTGGCGCTGCCTCTGGCCGGAGTGCCGCGCGACACGCCGTTCCTGCATGTTCAGGGCAAGGGCGGGCAACAGCGCATGGTCCCCGTCAGTACGCGCGCGCGCGCGGCGCTGTCGCGCTGGCTTGCGGTGCGCGGGGAGGCGGCGGGCTCGCGCTTCCTATTCCCCTCGCGTGGAAGTTCCGGGCATCTGACCCGCATTCGCCTCTTCCAGCTGCTGCGCGATCTGGCCGTTCGTGCCGATCTCGACCCAGCGCGGGTGTCGCCGCATGTTCTGCGCCATGCCTTTGCGACACATCTGCTGGAGGGCGGGGCAGACCTGAGGGTGCTGCAGACACTGCTGGGCCATGCCGATATCGCCACGACCCAGATCTACACCCATGTCGACAGCGCACGGCTCGTCGCGCTGGTCAATGAGCGGCACCCTCTGGCCAGGCGCACAGGCTGAATGGCGCTGACGCTCAGGGCGACACAAGTGCTGCTGTAAAGTCTGCCGACACATGTGTGAGGCGCGCACACAAAAACGGGCGGCAGGATGTCCTGCCGCCCGCTTATGTACCCAGTTACGCCGAGATGGCGAACTGTAAGGCCGGAGCCCTCGAAATTAGCTGTTGGCGTTCGAGAGCGTGTTCGACGTGGTGTTGAAGGTGTCGCTCAGGTTCGTGCCGAGGCTGGTCATCGCGGTGATCGCGGCAACGGCGATGAGGGCGGCGATCAGGCCGTATTCGATCGCGGTGGCACCTTCTTCGTTGCGACGCAGCTTGGTGAGGAACTTCATGAAATGTCTCCTGATGTAAAGCAGTCTTGTGTACCCGGTCCGGCGCGGCCTCACTTTGTCTCAGGCTTGCCGAACGTCTTGATTGGTAGGTTGGAATAGTTGAAAAATGTTTAAGTCTGCAGAGACCTAGCCCGATGATGAGATGGCTTCGGAGGTCTTGTCGTTGACGTTGCCCCACATGCCGATGGTCTCGTCGGCGACGCTCTGCATGGCCACGACGATGACGAGGGTGATAAGGCCCATGATCAACCCGTATTCGATTGCACTCGCGCCCTGGGCGTCGCGAAGCAGGGTTTGCATTCTGGTCAGGGGGAGCATCGCGGCCTCGGACCTCGTGGTGATTGGAATGACCTCGAAATTTGCGGATCGAGCTTAAGGATTCATTAAATGAAGGCGACAAAGTGGAAAAAAATCTGACACCGCTCGTGGTGGTCGCGGTGGCGCTGGTCGATGCGCGAGGGCAGGTCCTCATGCAGCAACGCCCTGAGGGAACGATGCACGCGGGCCTCTGGGAATTTCCGGGCGGCAAGGTGGATCCCGGTGAGAGCGCCGAGGACGCCGCTGTGCGCGAGATGGAGGAGGAACTGGCCGTGGGGCTGGATCCGGCATCGCTTGTGCCTGTGGGGTTCGCCAGCGGTCTTTTGGGCGAAGGGAGTACGGGAGGGGCCGCAGGCGGGGCATTAGGGCGCAGGGCGCTCGTCCTTCTCCTCTATGCCGCGCGCGGGTGGGAGGGGGCTCCGGTCTCGCAGGAGGGCGGCCAGGCGCAATGGTATGCGGCTCAAAGTCTTGGAGAATTGGCCATGCCACCGCTTGATTACCCGCTGGCCGATGCCCTTAAGATTTGGCTGAAACACGATTTTTCAGAAAAATATGCAGATAGGTGTTGACCGACTCCGATTCCTTTTCTAGAGGCGCCTCTCCAACGCGCCCGTAGCTCAGCTGGATAGAGCATCAGACTACGAATCTGAGGGTCGGACGTTCGAATCGTTCCGGGCGCGCCATTTTCTCCGAATGGCTTGTTGGAGTACATGGAGAGACAAAAGTGCATGCGCGCCCGTAGCTCAGCTGGATAGAGCATCAGACTACGAATCTGAGGGTCGGACGTTCGAATCGTTCCGGGCGCGCCATTTTCTCCGAATGGCTTGTTGGAGTACATGGAGAGACAAAAGTGCATGCGCGCCCGTAGCTCAGCTGGATAGAGCATCAGACTACGAATCTGAGGGTCGGACGTTCGAATCGTTCCGGGCGCGCCATTTACTCCGAATGGGTTGTTGGAGTACATGGAGAGACAAAAGTGCATGCGCGCCCGTAGCTCAGCTGGATAGAGCATCAGACTACGAATCTGAGGGTCGGACGTTCGAATCGTTCCGGGCGCGCCATTCACTTCCAAGCGTTTACCGCATCAAAAAAGCCGCATCCCTCGGGAGTGCGGCTTTTTTGTTGTCCATGGTCCGGAGAGCCTCGCGAGGGGCGAGGGCGGGCGTTCAGGCCTGCCGCTCGCGGTTCTCCTCTCCCTGGCGCAGGAAGCCCTGCGAGAGCCCGTGGTAGAGCTTGGTCTGGCACACCAGCTTGCTGGCCGCATCGGCGATGATGGCGGTCAGGAAGAGGGGCAGGATCATGCCCCTGTTGGCGGTGGTCTCCATGAGGATGATGACGGCCGTGAGCGGTGCGCGCACGACGCCCACGAAGTAGCCGGTCATGCCCAGGAGGACGACGGCGGGCATTGCGTCATCGGGGAAGGCGAAGGTGAGCAGTTCGCCAAAGCCCGCGCCCACGGAGAGAGAAGGGGCAAAGATGCCGCCCGGAGCTCCGGAAACCGCCGTTGCGGCGGTCGCCAGGAACTTGGCCGGGCCAAACCAGCCCGAGGGCGTGGATCCGCCCTCAATCATCAGCTTGGTCGTTTCGTAGCCCGTTCCCCAGGTCGCACCGCCGGTGGCGACGCCCACGATGGCGACGACGAGGCCGCAGGCAAAGGCGGAGAGCACCGGACGCTTGCGGATGGCCTGAAAGACCGGGTGTCCGCTGCGCGCGAAGGAGAGCATGATGCGGGCAAAGAGGCCGCCGGCAATACCGCCCAGGATCCCGGCGACGGGCGTGATGAGGAGCACCGAGGTCAGTTCCAGCGTCTCGTGCATGACGCCGAAGTAGACGTAATCGCCTGCGATGCCGAGCGAGACGAGACCGGCGATGACGACCGCGCCCATGACAAGGACGGCGACGCGCTGCTCGAAGGCGGAGGCGAGCTCCTCGATGGCGAAGGCGACACCGGCGAGCGGCGTGTTGAAGGCCGCCGCGACACCGGCCGCGCCGCCCGCGATAAGGACGCCTGCGGTCATCGGCACGCGCATCACCTTGTGGCAGGCGACCATGATGGCCGCCGCGATCTGGACGGTGGGGCCTTCACGGCCGACCGAGCCGCCTACGAGCAGCACGCCGACGGTCAGCAGCAGCTTCACGACCGCGGTGGGGATCGTGAGGAGGCGGGTATAGGCAAGGTCGAGGTTCTTGGTCGCGGCCATGACCTGCGGGATGCCCGAGCCGCGTGCCGCGGGGCTGACCCGGTTGGTGAACCACACGATCGCGGCAAAGCCGCAGGGCGTGAGCGCGAGCGTCAGGTAGATATTGTCGGACTGGAAGCGGGTGAACAGTTCCTGCGCCTTGTCACCCATCCAGGCAAAGGCGATGGCGATGAGCCCCAGGATGATCGCGCCGATGGCGGTGGCAATGCGGCGGCGGGCAAGGTCGAGCGATGAGTCGAAGCTGTGAAGAGCCTGTAGAATGCGTCTCATGCGCGCAGGGAAGGTCAACGCGGGTCCAATCGTGGTTATAAGGGGCTTGCAGGTCTCGTGCAGGTTGTTGCCGGGACAATTTCTGCGCCCTCTTGCTCCAAACCTGCGATGAATCGCAAGGTATTTCCCCGGATTTCCGCGCGCAGGGGCTGAAGTTGCAATCTATGCAACGCGGTTTCGGGCCGCTTTTCGGAACGCGCCCATGAAAAGGGCCGGGATGGTCTGTCCATCCCGGCCCCGTTTCATCCGTGTGCCTCCAGCCAGAAGCTGGAGCCGAAAGTCTTATTCGGCAGCGGGGCTTTCCTCGGCAGGCGCGGCCGGAGCCGAGCCGCCGATGGCCTGCGCAAAGGCGGCCGCGGTCATGCCGATGGCGAGCGAGCCGTCGGGCATGAGGCCGATGTTGGCCTTCTTGAACAGCGCGGTCGCGCCATCGCCGTTGGCGAGTTCCATGGTCACGTCCTCACCCTCGAGCTTGGCAATGGTGCCGAGCACCTGGCCGTCGCTGCTCTTGATCGGGGCGTCGACAACCATGGCCGCTTCCTTGGCCCGGCCGGTTTCGGCCTTGGCGCCCATAACGGCGGATTCGAGCTGCGCCTTGGTCATGCCGATGGTCAGACCCTTTTCGCGCATGGCGAAGGCCTTGGTGGGAAGACCGGCACGGGCCACGCCCGTGTTCACGGTAACCACCTCACCCGCAACGGCTTCAACGGCGCCGACTTCGTTCCCCTCGGGATCGAAGACCTTGGCGCCCACCGTCGGGGCGACCGTCTCGGCTGCGGGAGCCGCAGCGTCCTGCGCCACGGCGGCGGCGGGAGCCAGGCCCGCAGCGAGGATCGCGGCGGCGATGAGCGAATTCTTCATGGTGTACTCCTTGTTTGCTCCATGAGGCCGGTTGGGCTCGACTTCACGGAGGATTGCCCCGGGATAACGCAGGGCCGTGAATTTGGGTCCGGCTCAAGTTGTCCGGACAACGAACGCCGTCCGGACATGAACCGCGCGAGGCCGCGCCGGGCAACAGCGTGCTGCACTGCAAATGGGCGACCAGAGGTGGTGCATATGTTGCACACGCCTAATGGATGACCGCTGAACGGCTCCAGATCAACCGCTAAAATGACACTTTTTCACGGCTCGCTGTTCCATGTCCCTGCTATCTGCTCGCCATGTCTCTGAAACCGTACGTGGGGCAGGGGGCGTCTCTATAGTGTGCGCAGGTGGTACCAGTAATACCTATGCTGCAGTGCACAATTGCAGTCAGCGCAGAGCCCTGATCCCCTTTGCAGAGGGGAACATTCCGGTATGTCGGCACTTTAGAGATCAGCATTCGGGCGCAGCAGGACATGGACATCGCAATGGACGAGGAGGATCACACGGGCCTTGGAACGGACCTGGAGGAGATCTCCGGCCCCTCGGTGTGGCGCTATGCCATGGCGCGCAAGGCCCATGTCGTCATCGATGCGGACGACTATTTCAAACTCGTGCGCGAGGCGATGGAGGCGGCGCGCCAGCGGGTCTTCCTGATCGGTTGGGACTTCGATTCGCGGATCCTGCTCTCCGATGGGCGCCGGTGGTGGCAGAAGGGGCGCAAGCACCGTTTTCCGGCGCGCCTGGGCTCTTTCATCCTGTGGCTGGTGGACCACAACCCGGACCTGGAAGTGCGCATCCTCAAGTGGAATTTCGCGCTCTTCAAGTCGCTGTTCCGGGGCACCATGCTGGTCGACCTGCTGCGCTGGGCGCGGCGCAAGCAGATCGACTTCAAGTTCGACGCAGCGCATCCGCTGGGCTGCAGCCACCATCAGAAGATCGTCGTCCTCGACGATGTCTTTGCGGTGTGCGGTGGCATCGACATGACGACGGATCGCTGGGACACCAGCGAGCACCTGCCGCGCGACACCCGCCGTCGCCGTCCGACCGGGCGCCTCTACGCGCCCTGGCACGACATCACGATGATGATGGAAGGCGAGATTGCCGGTGCGCTTGGCGAATTGGGGCGCGATCGCTGGGACGTGGCGGGCGGCAAGCCGCTCGAACCCTGCAAGGCGCAGGACGAAAGTCCCTGGCCGGAAAGCCTGCACGGTGAATTTCGCGACGTGGAGCTGGGCATCGCGCGTACGCGCGCGAAATATGGCGATTGCCCGCAGGTCAGCGAGATCGAGGCGCTCTTTGTGGAACAGATCCGCTCGGCCCGACGCTTCATCTATGCCGAGACGCAGTACTTCGCCTCGCGCGTTATCGCCGAAGCCATCTGCGAGCGTCTGATGGAAGACGATCCGCCCGAGATCATCATCGTCAATCCCTGGACGGCCGATGGCTGGCTGGAGCAGGTGGCAATGGATACCGCGCGAACGCGGCTTCTGGAGATCGTGCGCGAGGCCGATCACGCGGGGCGCTTTCAACTTTACTATCCGGTCGCGAGCGACGGGACGCCGATCTACGTCCATGCCAAGATCACGATCATCGATGACCGTATCCTTCGCATCGGGTCGGCCAACATGAACAACCGTTCGATGGGGCTCGACAGCGAGTGCGACGTCTTCCTCGACCTCGACCGGCCCGCCAACACAGGGCGGCCCGAACTGGCGCAAACCATCGGCAAGGTGCGCCAGCGCCTGATTGCCGAGCACTGCGCGCTCGACATGGACGAGGCGGCGCGGCGCCTGAAGGAAACCGGCTCGATGCGCACGATGATCGATGGTCTGAACGAGGCGCGCGGAAATCAGGGGCGTCGACTGGTTCCTCTGCCCTTGAAAGAGCTCTCCGATGCCGAAAAGAAGCTGGGCGACAGCGCGCTGCTCGATCCGGAACGTCCTGACGAAATGTTCGAGCCGATCGAACGTCGCGGGTTGTTTCGCCGGAAAGGGGCTCTAATGCGGGTGCGCCTGAAAGAAAGATGGAAAAGGAGAAGGCGCAGATGAGCTGTCTGGACGAGCCGGACATGGACAATCCGCTCGGCAAGCCCGATGTGCCGGAGCACGTCCAGGAGGCCATTCGCACCCTGATCGGCTGGGCGGGCGATGATCCGACCCGCGAAGGGTTGCTCGACACCCCCAAGCGCGTGGCGCGCGCCTGGCTGGAATATTGCCAGGGCTATCAGGAAGATCCCTCGATCCACCTGTCCCGCGTCTTCGAGGAAGTGGGCGGCTACGACGAGGTCGTGCTGCTCAAGGACATCCCGTTCCAGTCGCACTGCGAACACCACATGGCGCCGATCCAGGGCAAGGCGGCAATCGCCTACCTGCCGCGCGATCACGTCGTGGGCATTTCCAAGCTCGCACGTGTCCTGCACGGCTATGCGCGCCGCCTGCAGATCCAGGAGCGCCTGACCGCCGAGGTTGCCCAGTGCATCTGGGATCACCTCAAGCCCCATGGCGTGGCCGTGGTGATCGAGGCACAGCACGGCTGCATGACCGGTCGCGGCGTGCGCACGCCGGGCGTGGGCATGATCACCAGCCGCATGATGGGCACGTTCCTGGAAGACGAGCGCAGCCGCAAGGAAGTGCTCAGCCTGATGGGCTACTGATCCTTCACTGCAGGTCCTGAACGAACGAAAAAGGGGCGGCGCACCATAGGTACGCCGCCCCTTTCTCGTTTCGGATGGTGTCCGGGCTCAGAGCTTGCCGAGCATGTATTCCGCCGCGCTCACCTCGAAGGTGCCCGGAGCCTCTACGTTGAGCTGCTCGACCACGCCGTCGTTCACGACCATCGAGAAGCGCTGACCGCGTGTGCCCATGCCGAAGCCCGAGCCGTCCATCGTGAGGTCCAGCGCCTTGACGAGGTCGCCGTTGCCGTCGGCCAGCATCGTGACATCGGACGAGCCAGCGGCCTTGCCCCAGGCGCCCATCACGAAGGCGTCGTTGACGGCGGTGCAGGCGATCTCGTCGATGCCCTTGGCCTTGAGTTCGGCCGCCTTGTCGACGAAGCCGGGAAGGTGCTTGGCCGAACAGGTCGGGGTGAAGGCGCCCGGAACCGAGAACAGCGCGACCTTCTTGCCCGCGAAGTAATCGGCAGTCTGGACCGGCTCGGGGCCGCTCTCGCCCGCCTTCATCAGCTTCACGTCGGGAAGTTTGTCACCTACGGCGATGGTCATGCGTTCATCCTTCTTGGCATGGGTGTGCGGTTTCGCGTCCCCGATATAGGCCGGGCAGGGCGCCCTGCAATGCCCTTGCGCGCAATACCGAGGGGGCGGGTGGTGCTGCCTACATTTCTGGAATCGGGAAACTCCGGACCCATGCGGATGGCGCGCGAAAGCGGGTGTGCAGGTTTGCGGGATAGCCCTGAGCCGCCCGCGAGGTCTGGAATGATGCGTCTTTGCGAGGTGGCCCGGAGAGGCCGCCCGGTGCGGTCAGGGCGGCGCTGAGTGGTGGTGCGTTTGGGGTGGATATAAAGATGTCTTTATATTCGGTTTGCGTTTTGGCCGGGGGTCCTTTAATCCCTCACCAACCGCCGGCGCTTTCGGGCGTCGACATCATTCACACGATCATTCCCCAGGAGTTCCCTCGTGGCCACAGCTGATACCGCCGTTCACGACTACGCCATCGCCGACATGTCGCTCGCCGATTACGGCCGCGCCGAAATCGCGATCGCCGAGACCGAAATGCCGGGCCTGATGGCCCTGCGCGAGGAATATGGCGCACAGCAGCCGCTCAAGGGCGCGCGCATCACCGGCTCGCTCCACATGACGATCCAGACCGCCGTGCTGATCGAGACGCTGGTCGCGCTGGGCGCCGAAGTGCGCTGGGCGACCTGCAACATCTTCTCGACCCAGGACCACGCCGCAGCGGCCATCGCCGCGCAGGGCATCCCGGTCTACGCCATCAAGGGTGAGAGCCTGGCCGACTACTGGGACTACGTCGGCAAGATCTTTGAATGGGGCACCGAGGCCGACGGCGAGCAGACCGCCAACATGATCCTCGACGATGGCGGCGATGCCACCATGTTCGCGCTGTGGGGCGCGCGCGTTGAAGCGGGCGAAGACCTGTTCGAGCCGAGCAACGCCGAGGAAATCGAATTCGTCCGCTCGCTCAAGAAGTTCCTTAAGGAAAAGCCGGGCTACCTGACCAAGTCGGTCCAGGCCATCAAGGGCGTTTCGGAAGAGACCACCACTGGCGTTCACCGCCTCTACCACATCGCCAAGCAGGGCAAGCTGCCGTTCCCGGCGATCAACGTGAACGACTCGGTCACCAAGTCGAAGTTCGACAACCTCTACGGCTGCCGTGAATCGCTGGTCGACGCGATCCGCCGCGCCACCGACGTCATGCTCTCGGGCAAGGTTGCCTGCGTCGCTGGCTTCGGCGACGTCGGCAAGGGCTCGGCCCAGTCGCTGCGCAACGGCGGCGCCCGCGTTCTTGTCACCGAAGTTGACCCCATCTGCGCGCTTCAGGCCGCTATGGAAGGCTTCGAGGTCGTCACCATGGAAGAGGCGATCACCCGCGCCGACATCTTCGTGACCGCGACCGGCAACGAAGGCGTCATCACCGGCGAGCACATGAAGGGCATGAAGGACAAGGCCATTGTCTGCAACATCGGCCACTTCGACAGCGAGATCCAGATCTCCGCGCTCGACAACTACGAGTGGCAGGAAATCAAGCCGGGCACCGACCTCGTCACGCTGCCTGACGGCAAGCAGCTGCTCATCCTCGCGCAGGGGCGCCTGGTGAACCTGGGCTGCGCCACCGGCCATCCCAGCTTCGTGATGTCGGCCAGCTTCACCAACCAGACGCTGGCGCAGATCGAGCTCTTCACCAAGTCGGAGAACTACAAGAACGACGTCTACGTCCTTCCCAAGTTCCTCGACGAGAAGGTCGCCGCGCTTCACCTCAAGAAGCTGGGCGTCAAGCTGACCGAGCTGTCGCAGCGCCAGGCCGACTACATCGGCGTTCCGGTGGAAGGCCCGTTCAAGCCGGATCACTACCGCTACTGATTTCGGGCGGGCAGCCGGTCTGCTCATCCGTTCTGCAGGACGAGGGGCTGCGCGAAGGCGCGGCCCCTTTTTCGTTATCCGGCACAGTTTTGGGGTGGCCTTGCGGAGAGGGCATTGTCTTTGCGCGCCGTGCGCACCATAGCCAAGAGTGATGGAGACTGATCGTTTTCTGCCCCTCGTGATTGGCATTCTGCTCGCGGCCTGGACGCTGGCGGCGGCCTGGGCGATCCTCGTTGCGCGGCGCCGCCAGAAACGTGCGGAAATGCAGCTTCGCTCGGCCCGGCGCCTTGCCCGCATGATCGAGGAGAGCCCGGCGCTCCCGCTGCTGGTCCGCTCGGACGGCCGGATCGAGGCCTCGCCCCGGCTGGCGCAGTGGCTCGGGCTCGATTCCGTGCCGCAGTACCTGACCGAACTCGACACCGGCGAGCGGGGCCTGCCCGCCGACAAGCTGACCGAGCTGGCCGAAGCGGTGCGCCGCACGCAAAAGACAGCCTCGCCGTTTCGTCTGGCCGCGACGCCGCGCAATTCCTCGCGCAGCCTGGCCTTGCGCGGGCACCTTGCCGATCCGCAGGTTTCGCCCGGCGGCGCGGCGCTGGTCTGGGTTTTCGACTTCTCCGAAAGCGAGAGTGAACTCAGCCGCCTGCGCGAAGAGGCCGCGCGCGCGCGCGGTGATTTCAGCGCGCTCGTCTCGCTGATCGAGGCTGCGCCCATGCCGATGTGGTTCCGCCGCCCCGATGGCGCGCTGCAACTCGTCAACCGCGCCTATGTCGACGCCGTGGGCGGGCAGAGTGCAGAACAGGTCGTCAACGCAGGGATCGAGCTGATCGAGACGGTCGAAGGCTTCACGCCGGGCGATGTCGCGCTGCAGGCGGCCGAGCGCAACGTGCCGGTCGAGCGCGTGGTCTCGACCACCATCGATGGCGAACGCCGGGCGCTGCGCGTCTCCGACCTCCCGCTCGGCGGCGAGGGTGTGGCCGGGTACGCGGTCGATATTGAAGACATGGAAGAGCTCTCGCGCTCGTTCCGGGCCTTCCGCGATGCACAGCGTGCACTGCTTGACCAGCTTTCGGCCGGTGTCGCCCAGTTCGACCGCCAGCGCCGCCTGTCTTTTGCCAACCAGCCTTTCCAGCGGGTGTTCAACCTGCCCGCGAGCGCCGAGCACGACCCGCCCGCCTTCGAGCGTCTGCTCGATGCCGCGCGTGATGCCGGGCGTGTGCCCGAAGTGCGCGACTTCCCGGCCTGGCGCCGCGAGAAGACGGCCTGGTTCCTTTCCGATGTCACTCGGGAAGAGGCCTGGACCCTGCCCGATGGCACCTACATGCGCATTGTCGCGCAGCCGCTTCCCGATGGCGGACTGCTGGTCATTGCCGAGGATCGCACCGAGCAGCTGCGCCTCTCGGCCATGCGCGATACGCTGCTGCGCACGCGCACGGCCATCGTCGACAGCCTCTTTGAATCCATTGCCGTGTTTGCGCCCGACGGCCGCATGCAGATCTGGAACCGGCGCTTTGCCAACGACTGGGGGCTGGAGAGTGATTTCCTCGACACCCACCCGCACGTCGAGACCCTGCTCAAGAAGATCGCGCCGCGCCTTCGCCGCGGGGCCGAGGCGGAGAAGGTGGGCAACGTGGTGCGCGCCTCCACGCTCGACCGCACGCAGAAAGGCGGGCGCATCGCGCTTTCCGATGGGCGTATCCTTGAGTTCGCAGGCGTTCCGCTGCCGGACGGGAACGGGCTTCTGGCTGTCCTCGACATCACCGATTCGCAAAAAGCCGAGGACGCCTTGCGCGAAAGCAACGCCGCGCTGGTCGAGGCCGATGCAATCAAGACGCGCTTCCTGGCGAGCATGAGCTATGAACTGCGCACCCCGCTCACCACCATCGGTGGCTTTGCCGAGATGCTGGATGCGGGCATCGGCGGAGACCTCAACGACAGCGGCAAGGAATACCTCGCCGCAATCCTCGCCTCGGTCGCGCAGTTGGGCGAGCATATCGAGAGCCTGCTCGACCTCTCGCAGAGCGAGGCGGGCATGCTGCCGCTGCGCAAGGAACCGCTCGAGCTCATGCCCTTCCTGCGCCAGGTGGCCGAGGAAAGGGCGGCCCGGCTCGACGCCATGGAGCTCACGCTCGACCTGCGCGCAGATGGCCTGCTGCGCCCGATCGAGGCGGACCGCAAGCGCCTTGCCCGGGCCGTTGGCGCGCTGCTCGACAACGCCATCGGCGCCTCGCCCAAGGGCGGACGCATCCTTTTGCAGGCCACGCGCAAGAGAAACGCGGCAGGTGCCGACGTCGTGCGTATCCAGGTCGAGGACAAAGGCGCAGGCATGGATGGCCGCACACTTGCCCGCGCGCTCGACGGGATGAAGGTGAGCGCGGACGGCAAGAGCGTGGAGCGCCGCCAGGGGCTCGGCCTGCCGCTGGCCCGCCAACTGATTGAGGCGCACGGCGGCACCCTGACCCTGCAATCCGAACCCGGCCAGGGCACCCAGGCCCTCGTGGAGCTGCCATGACTACGACACTCGAACTTCCTGACCTTGCCGCCATGGAGCGGCTGGGCAAGACGATTGCCGAGGCGCTGCGCCCCGGGGACGTGGTCGCGCTCGAAGGCGGGCTTGGCGCAGGCAAGACCACCCTTGCCCGCGCCATCGTCGCAGGGCTCGGGCACGAGGGCGAGGTTCCCTCGCCCAGTTTCGCGATCATCGAGGTCTACGAGCCGGGGCCGGACGGCACGGGTGTACGCCTGCCGCTGGTGCACGCCGATTTCTACCGCCTCGAACATCCCGACGAGGCCTACGAGATCGGTCTTGACGAATACCGCGAGGGGGCAGCCCTCATCGCCGAGTGGCCTGATCACGCCGGAGGCTTTGAACATGAGCCGGCTTGCCTCACGCTTGCGCTCGAAGTTGCGGATGCCGGGCGCATCGCCATTGCCCGGGGCGGGGCGGATTGGCTAGGGCGGATGCCGAAATGACAGACGCTGGTGTGACAGGCCCTGAAGGGCTCGATTCGTTTGTGGCCAAGGCTGGCTGGGGGGACGCGCGCGTGGAGCCGCTACCCGGCGATGCCTCGTTCCGCCGCTATTTCCGCTTGCGCCGGGGCGAGGATGCGTCGGCCATGCTGATGCACGCGCCCCCGCCGAATGAGGACCCGGTGCCGTTCCTGCGCGCCGCACGCTGGCTGGACGAGAATGGCCTGCGCCCGCCGCGTATCCTTGCCGAGGACGCCGCTCAGGGTTTCGTGCTGCTGGAGGACTTCGGCGATGCGCGCGTGCGTGACTATCTCGATGAGTGGCCGGGCGATGAAATGGCGATCTACACCGGTGCGGTGGACGCGCTGGTCCAGCTTCATGACCTTCCGGGCGGCCCGTTCAACGACTACACGCTGAGTGAATATCTGCGCGAGGCGAGGCTCTTTACCGAGTGGTACGTGCCCGCGCAGAAGCTCTACGTCGATGTCGAAGGTTATGCGAAGGCCTGGGAGACGGTGCTGGCCGACCTGTTGCCGCGCCAGCGCCCGGGTGTCGCGGTGCTGCGCGATTACCACGCCGAGAACATCATGCTTCTGGGATCGCTGGAAAAGCAGGGCCTGCTGGATTTCCAGGACGCGCTGGTCGGGCACCGCACCTATGATCTCGTCTCGCTGCTGCAGGACGCACGCCGCGACGTTTCGCCCGAGGTCGAGCAGGCCATGATCGCGCATTACGTGCGCGCGACCGGATGCGATCCGGAAGTGCTTCTGGCCGACTACGCGCGTCTTGGCGCCCAGCGTAACGCCAAGATCGTGGGCATCTTCGTGCGCCTGTGGAAGCGCGACGGCAAGCCGCGCTACCTCGACATGATCCCGCGCGTATGGGCGCATCTCGAACGCGATCTCGCGCATCCGGCGCTTGCCCCCGTCGCGGAGTGGTTCGCGGCCAACATCCCGGCCGAATTGCGCCTGGCCAGGGGCGGGAGCTTCGCGCTGTGAGCCGCGCCCCCCTTGCCAGCGATACCGCGATGATCCTGGCCGCAGGCCTGGGCAAGCGGATGCGTCCGCTCACCGCGACCCAGCCCAAGCCGCTCGTGCGCGTGGCGCACAAGGCGCTCATCGACCACGCGCTCGACAAGCTCGAGGCGGCGGGTATCGCGCAGGCCGTGGTCAACGTGCACTATATGGCCGATGCCCTGGAAGGGCATCTGGAGGTGCGCAAGGCAGGCCCGAAGACGGTCATTTCCGATGAACGCGCGCAGCTTCTGGAAACGGGCGGGGGCATGATCCATGCAGCCGACAAACTGCCCGATCCCTTCTTCTGCCTCAACAGCGACAACATCTGGCTCGATGGCCCCGAGAACGTCTTTGCCGATCTTTCGAATGGCTGGGACCCGGAGCGCATGGACGCGCTCCTGCTGATGGTGCCGCACGCTCGCGCGCGCAATTACCGGGGCGAGGGGGACTTCCACCTCGACGCCGAGGGGCGCGTTTCGCGCCGCAAGCCGGGCCGTGTCGCGCCCTTCATCTACACCGGCATCCAGATCGTTTCGAAGCGCCTCCTGCGCGAAGCGCCCGAGGGCCCGTTCTCGACCAACATCCTGTGGAGCCGCGCCATCGAGGAGGGCCGTCTTTTCGGCATCTCGCACCAGGGCGAATGGTTCGAGGTCGGAGAACCCGGCGCGATCAAGCCGACCGAAGAGTATCTCATTGGTGCCTGATCTGTTTGCGGCGGGGGAAGAGCCTTCGCCCAGTGTCTATTCGATTGCCGCCCACCGCGGGTTTGCCGATGCGCTCGTCGCCGGGCTCGTGCCGCGCTACGCCGATGCGGATCTGGGCCTTGCGCGGCTGACCCTGCTGCTGCCCAGCCGACGCACCGTGCGCACGGTGACCGAGGCCTTCGTGCGCTATGCGGGCGAGCAGGGGATGGGAGCCGAGGCGGCCGGCGGTGGGCGCGCGCCCACGGGCATGCTGCTGCCGCGCATGGCGGTGGTGGGCGATCTTGACCTCGACGAGGCGCTCGGGCCTCTGCTCGATCCTCTGGGCGCGGCGGACATTCCGCCCGCCTGTGATCCCACGCGCCGCTGGCTGCGTCTGGCCCATTACCTGCGCCATGTCGAAGGCGATGCAGCGGGCAAGGGGCCTGCGCTCCTGCGCCGTGCGTTCGAGCTTGGCAGCACCATGGACCGGCTTCTGGTCGAGGGTATCGCGCCGATCGATCTCCTTTCCGAAGAGGTCGTCGCTATCGTGGGTGACCTCTCCAAGCACTGGGAGGACAACACCCGCAGCTTCCTCAAGGTCCAGCAGTTCTGGATTGCCGAACTGGCCGGGCGCGGCGAGATCGACGCGCCCGAGCGGCGCAACCGTCTCTTCGCGCACGCCGCCGAGAGCTGGGCGGCGAACCCGCCCGAATTCCCCATCGTCGCGGCCGGTGTCACCAGCGCCTCGCCCGCGCTTGCGCGCCTGCTGCGGGTGGTGAGCGAACTGCGCGATGGCGCGGTCATCCTGCCCGATCTCGACCTCGGCCTCGATCCGGAGGTATGGGAGGAACTGGGCAGCGCGGGCAAACCGGCCGAGCCCGAGGACCCGCCGTTCGGGCGACACGACGCGGTCACGCACCCCCAGTATCACCTGAAGCTCCTGCTCAACCGCATGGGCCTGTCGCGCACGGACGTGCGGCCCTGGCACCGCTCGGGGATGGCGGCCTCACCGCCCGAGCGCAAGGCGGCGATTTCCAACCTCTTCCTGCCTCCCCGCGCGTCGGCTGCCTGGGTGAGCCTGCCCGCCGACAAGCGCCGCCTGTCCGACGTGCGGCTGATGGAGAGCGTCCATCCCGGCGAGGAAGCGCAGGCCATCGCGCTCCTCATCCGCGAGGCGCTGGAAACACCCGAACGCCGCGTCGCGCTGGTAACGCCCGACCGCGGCCTTGCCGCACGCGTTGTCTCGCACCTGGAACGCTGGGGGATCACCGCAGACGATACCGCAGGCCAGCCCCTGCCGCAGACGGCCGCCGGGCGCCTGTTCCTGTTGCTGGCCGAAGTGCTGGCCGAGCAGGGCGCCCCGGTTCCGCTCATCGCACTTCTTACCCATCCGCTCGCGGGGAGTGGTGAGGGCCGTGCGCGCTGGCTCGAATCCGCGCGTCGACTCGACTTGGAACTCCGCGGGCCGCGTCCGGCGGCCGGGCTCGCCCCTCTGGCTGCACTTGCCAAGGAAAACCGGCTCGGCACATGGTGGGAGAAGGTCGAGGCCTGCCTCTCGCCCCTGTTTGAACTCTACGCCGCCGAGCCGCTGGAAAAGGCGCTGGGCGTCCTCACCGAAGCGGCCGAGGCGCTGTGCGGGGAGAACTTGTGGACCGGCGCGGATGGCCGCGCGCTCAGTGCTTTCATCGAGGAACTGCGCGCCGGAGCCTCGGCGGCGGGTACGCTGGTCGATGCGCGTGATATCCACGCGGTGCTGCGCGATGCGATGGACCGTACCTCGGTACGTCCGCCCTGGGGCGGGCATCCGCGCGTCTCGATCTACGGCCTGCTCGAAGCGCGCATGAGCCGTGCCGATCTCGTCATCTGCGGCGGTCTCACCGAGGGTGTCTGGCCCGCCAGTCCGTCGCAGGATTCGCTCCTGCCACCGGCTGTCCTGCGCGCTCTGGGCGTGCCGGGCGCAGACTTCCGCATCGGCCTTGCCGCGCACGACCTTGCCGCCGCGCTGGGCGCGCCCGAGGTGGTGCTGAGCTGGGCGCAGCGTGATGAGGGCGGTCCCGTCATCCCCTCGCGCTTCGTTCTGCGCGTGAAGGCGATGCTGGGCGATCAGGTTGGGCGCCATCTGGAGCGCGAGATCCCGCGCCTCGCCCGCCTGATCGACGATGCACCGCGCGCCGCGCCGCATCCTCGCCCGCAGCCGATGCCCAGCGCCGAGCAACGCCGGGTCGCCGTCTCGGTCACCGGGCTCGACCGCCTGAGGGGGGACCCCTACCAGTTCTACGCCAGCGCGGTCCTCAAGCTGCGCAGCCTCGACAGCCTCGATGCGGAGCCGAGTGCGGCCTGGCGCGGCGAGATCGCGCACCTCATCATGCAGAAGTGGCACGAGGCGGGTGAACCCAGGGAGGGCCTCCACGCCATTGCGCACAAGGTGCTCGACG
Source organism: Novosphingobium mangrovi (assembly GCF_022818885.1). Lineage (NCBI taxonomy): Bacteria > Pseudomonadati > Pseudomonadota > Alphaproteobacteria > Sphingomonadales > Sphingomonadaceae > Novosphingobium > Novosphingobium mangrovi. The sequence continues at coordinate 18,782 of NZ_JALHAT010000004.1, forward strand.
ATGAGAGCGCCCACCCGCTGATGCGCGCCTTGTGGTGGCCGCGCCTGTCCGCCGCGCTGGAGACATTCGAGGGCCTTGTCCTTGCGGGCAAGGAGGAGGGCCGCGAGGTGCTGGGCGTCGAGAAGTGGGGCCGCATGGACTACCGCGACGTCACGATCCTGGGGCGGACCGACCGGCTCGACCGCAAGGCCGATGGCACCATCGCGGTGGTCGACTACAAGACCGGGCAGCCGCCCTCGGGGACGCGGGTCGAAGAGGGCTTCGCGCTCCAGCTTGGTGTCACTGGCCTCATCGTCGAGGCAGGTGGTTTCGAGGGCATCGCAGGTGATGTCACGGGCTTTGAATACTGGTCGATGGCCAAGGCCAAGGATGGCTCGATCGGCTATATGAACGAGCCGGTGCGCGAAGGCCGCAAGAAGTCGGGCCTCCTGCGTGAGGAGTTCCTCGACCGCACGCGCGAGTATCTGGACGATGCCTTGAACCGCTGGATACTGGGCAACGAGCCGTTCACCGCGCGCCTCAATCCCGACCTCGATCTCTACTCCGATTATGACCAGCTGATGCGCCTCGACGAATGGATTACCGGGCTGGGCAAGCCCGCCCGCAAGGAGGACACCCCATGAGCGGCCCGGCCAAGGTCTACCCGCTGCACGGCAACCAGATGCCCGCGGTGAACCCGCTCGACACCGTCTGGCTTTCGGCCTCGGCGGGGACGGGCAAGACGCAGGTGCTGTCTTCGCGCGTGCTGCGACTGCTGCTTCAGCCGGGGATCTCGCCCTCGCAGATCCTGTGCCTGACTTTCACCAAGGCGGGCGCCACCGAGATGGCCGCGCGCATCAACGGCACGCTCGCCGAATGGGTGCGCATGGAGGACGTCGAGCTTTTCCCGCGTCTCGAAGCCATTGGCGCGCCGACCGATGGTGCCACGATGGCGCGCGCGCGCACGCTCTTTGCCGCCGTGCTCGATTGCCCGGGCGGCGGGCTTCGTATCGACACCATTCACGCCTTCTCGCAGTGGCTGCTCGCGACCTTCCCTCTGGAAGCCGACCTCATCCCGGGCAGCCGCCCGATGGAGGACCGCGAACGCACGCTGCTTGCCAAACAGGTCCTCGCCGACCTGCTGGTCGAAGCCGAGGAAGACCCGCTCGGCGATCCGCAGCTGCTCGATGCGATCTCGGCGCTGTCGCTGCGCCACGGTCCCGATGCCGTGGTCGGTTTCCTGCTGCGCTGCGCCGGCGCGCGCGAGGTCTGGTTCGGGCCCGGAAGCTGGCAGGCGGGTGACATGCGTGCGCATGTCCTGCGCCTTCTGGAGCTTCCCCCGCAGGCCGACGCCGACATGCTGGCCGAGCTGTGCTCGGACGCGCGTTTCGACGTGGCTTCGCTGCGCCGCTGCATGGAGGTGAACCACGAGTGGGGCACCAAGACCGGCCTGGAAGCGGTCGACCGGATCAGCGAGTGGCTGCTGGGCAACCCGACCCAGCGCGCGGCCTCCATCGACGACATGGCCAAGGCCTTCCTCACCCAGAAGGGCGAGCCCAAGGCCAGCAAGTCGCAGGACAAGATCGAGCCGTCCTATCCCGATTACGCCGCGCGCGTGGTGGCGGGGATCGAGGGCGTGCGCACCTTGCGCGCGATGCTCGACCTTGTCGATCATCTGGTCCCGTCGCTGCGTCTGGGCCGCGCCTTCGCGATTGCCTGGGACGAGGCAAAGAGCCGCGAGGGGCTGATCGATTTCGACGATCAGATCCGCCGCGCCGCCTCGCTCCTCAAGGACAAGGCGCAGGCCGACTGGATTCGCTACAAGCTCGACCGCCAGTTCGACCACATCCTCGTCGACGAGGCGCAGGACACGAACGAGCAGCAGTGGGACATCATCTTCGCGATGGCGGAGGAGTTCTGGGCGGGTGCGGGCCAGCATGAGGACCGGCTGCGCACGCTTTTCGTCGTGGGCGACTACAAGCAGGCGATCTTCCGCTTTCAGGGCACCAGCCCGGAAAACTTCCGCAAGGCCGCGGGGCGGGTGAGGAGCCTGATGCGTGCCGCCGCGCGCAATGCCGCGCAGCTGCGCGCCGAATACGAACCGCGCGAGATGCAGGAACTGGGCCTCGAACGCAGTTTCCGGACAGCCCAGCCCGTACTCGATTTCGTCGACCAGGCGATTGCCGGGATCGGCCATGAACGCTTCGGCCTCGACCGGGCCGCGCAGCGCCACCAGGGCGAGGAGCGCCCGGGCTACGTCGCGCTGTGGCGTCCGGTCGGCTTCGATACGGGCGAAGACGAGGAGGCGCCGGAGGACCCCGGCGAGGGGGACGAGGGCGAGGAAACCTGGCTCTCCGGCCCCAACCGCCAGATGGCCGACCGTATCGCGCAGCAGGTGCGCGAGTGGCTAGACCCGCATGGCGACGGATTCACGCTCTCCAAGGGCAAGGTCCGGCGTGCGACGGCAGGCGATATCATGGTGCTGGTGCGCCAGCGCAAGGAGCTGGCCGGGCTCATCGTTGCGCGGCTCCACGCCGCGGGCGTGGATGTGGCCGGTGTCGACCGCCTGCGTCTCGGCGCGCCGCTCGCGGTCAAGGATCTGGTCGCGGCGCTGCGCTTTGCAGCCCAGCCGCTCGACGACCTGAACCTGGCGAGCCTGCTCGTCTCCCCGCTCGTCGGCTGGAGCCAGGAGCAGCTGCTTGCCCATGGCTACCGCGACAAGCACGTGCGCCTTTGGGACCACCTGCGCGCGTCTTCAGATGCCGAGGTTGGGCGTACGTTGCTCCAGCTGGGCGAACTGCTTGCGCTGGCCGATTACGAGCCGCCCCATGCGCTGCTGCAGTGGCTGCTCGTCGGCCCGTGGAACGCGCGGCGCAAGCTGATCGCGCGGCTGGGCAGCGAGGCAGGCGATCCCATCGACGAACTGGTCAACGCCGCGCGCGCCTATGCCGTGACCGACACGCCCAGCCTGGCCGGGTTCCTCGCCTGGTTCGAGGCGGGCGATGGCGAGCTGAAGCGCGAGGCGGACAACGCAGGCGGGCAGGTGCGCGTGATGACCGTACACGGCTCCAAGGGCCTGCAGGCGCCCATCGTGATTCTGGCCGATGCCACCGGCAATCCTGAAAGCGCGCGCGAAAGCGGCGTTTCGCTGCCCGATCCGCGCGACAAGAACCGGCGCATCCCGTTCCCCCCCCTCTCCAAGGCGGAGAAGGTCGGGCCGGTGGCCGAGGAAATCGCGCAGGCGCGCGAGGCGGACGAGCAGGAGCACTGGCGCCTCCTCTACGTCGCCATGACCCGCGCCGAGGAAGCGCTTTTCGTGGGCGGCGCGCTGGGTCCGCGCGACAAGGGCCAGCCTGCACCCAAGAGCTGGTACGCGCAGCTGCGCACCCTGTTCGAAGGGCAGGAGGAAGAGGCCGACGCGATCTGGGGCGGGGCCTTCACGCAAGGCTCGTTGGGCCCCTTCGTGCCAATGCGCGCGGCACCGGCCGAGCTTCCCCTGCGTGCGCCTCTGCCCGAGTGGACGGGACGCGCACCTGCCGCCGAACCGCGCCCGCCGCGCCCGCTCGCGCCCTCGGCGCTGGGTGAGGAGGATGCGCCCGATCCGCCGTTTCCGCCCGGAGCCGGGCAGCAGGCCGCGCGCCGGGGTACGGTGCTGCACGCGCTTCTGGAGCGCCTTCCCGCACTTGCGCCCGAACAGCGCGAGGCCGAGGCCGAACGCTGGCTCAAGCGCAACGCGAAAGATCTGCCGACAGAGATGCGTGGGGCGATCCTGGCGGATGCTCTGGGCGTGGTGGCCAATCCTGCTTGGGCCGAGATTTTCGGGCCGGACAGCCTTGCCGAAGTACCGGTGGCCGCCATTGTCGGCGGACAGGTGGTGGCGGGCACGATTGACCGGCTCGTGATCGGGCCCGACCGGGTGCGGCTGGTCGACTACAAGACCTCGCGCCGTCCGCCCGCTTCGCTGGGCGAGGTTCCGCGTGGGGTTCTGCGCCAGATGGCGGCCTATGCCGCCGCTCTCGAACAGACCTTCCCGGGCCGCGATGTCGAGGTTGGTATCCTCTATACCTCGAGCCCGCAGCTCATCGAGGTGCCCAGCGACGTGCTCGAGGCGCACAAGCCCGCCTTGGCGGCAACGCAGTAAAGCTTTCGGTCCCAGCCGTTGCCAGCGGCGCTTTCATCCCTAGATTGACGATCAAACACCGTTTCGAGGAGTTCTCCCAATGCCCACGATTGCCGTAACCGATTCCAGCTTCGAAGATGACGTCCTCAAGTCCGAGACGCCTGTTCTCGTCGATTTCTGGGCCGACTGGTGCGGTCCGTGCAAGATGATCGGCCCGGCTCTCGAAGAGATCTCGGACGAGCTCGACGGTAAGGTCAAGATCGCCAAGATGGACATCATGGCCAACACCGAAGTGCCCGGCCAGATCGGCGTGAAGTCGATCCCGCTGATGGTGTTGTTCAAGAACGGCGAGGCCGTTGCCCAGAAGCTGGGTGCCGCGCCCAAGAACGCGCTCAAGGGCTGGATCGAAAGCGAGATCTGATCGCGCCTGATTTAAGCTCCTTCCAGAGCTTTGCCGAACCCCTTCCGCGCCCCGGTGCGGGAGGGGTTCAGTGCATCTGGAGAGCGAGCTTGGCGAAATCCGCCCACAGTTCGGGCGAGGCGGCGCCGACGAGATCGCGGCGTTCGTATTCGTCGACACGGTACGGGGAACCGTCGGGGCGCGCGGCCATGCCGCCCGCTTCGTTGAGGAACAGGACGCCCGCCGCGTGGTCCCAGGGGAGCGTGCGGTTGAACATCGAGACATCGTTGGTGCCCAGCACCAGGCGCGGGTACTGCTCGGCCGCGCAGCGCGGGATATCGACGAGGCTGTAGTGCGGCGCGGCCAGCGCCATGAATTTCTCGCGCGTGCCCTCTTCCATGAACAGCGTCGAGATTGCCGCGACGGGCGGGGTCTCACCGCTGGTGCGTGCCTGGATGCGGTAGTCGCCGATATGGGCGCCCTTGCCGAGGCCTGCGTGGCAGAAGCGTCCGGTCAGCGTGTCGAGGATCCAGCCGCCGATGGTCTCGCCCTTGTCGGCAAGCGCGACGAGCACGCCGAAGGGGGCTTTGCCTTGCGAGAAGTTCATCGTCCCGTCGAGCGGATCGACGATCCAGCACAGGTTGTCCTTGAGCTTTTCCATCACCGTGGGATCGGCGGCGACGGCCTCTTCGCCCACGACACAGGCTTCGGGCAGGATCTGCGAGAGGCGGGCGGTCAGGATCGCCTCGCTCTCCTGGTCGGCGATGGTGACGACATCGTTCACCCCCTTGTCCATGATCTGGTCGAGCTCGAGCTTGCGGTAGCGCGCCTTGATGGCCCGGTCCGAGGCTTCGCGCATGACGGTTTCGACGGCGCGGGTCAGGGCAGGGGTGATCATGGGAGGGACCTTTCGGGTCTGGCTCAGGAGAGGGGGAGGGCGACGTGCTCTGCGTAGGCCGGGCGTTCCAGGAGACGCTGGTACCAGGCGTGGACGCGGGGCAGGTCGGCGGTTTCGGGCGCGAGCGTGAACCACGAGTGGATGAACGGGCCCATCGCGATGTCCCCGACGCCGATCTGGTGGCCCGAGAGCCACGGCGTTGTCGCAAGCTGGGCATCCAGTACCGCCAGCAGGCGCTCACAGGCGGCCTTCGAGGCTGCAATGGCGGCGGTGTCGCGCGCCTCTTCGGGTGTGCGCACGAGGCCAAGGTACATGTCCTTCTGCGCCGCGGCGTAGCCGGTCTGCCAGTCCATCCAGCGCTCGGCGAGGGCACGGTCGATGGGGTCTGCGAGGTACCAGCGCGGGCCGCCGTATTCGGCCGCCATGTAGCGCACGATACTGTTGGATTCCCACAAGGTCAGCTTGCCGTCCGCGATGGTCGGGATCAGCCGGTTGGGGTTTTGCGCGAGGTATTCCTCGGAAAAGCCGAAGGACCCGCCCATGTCGATGCGCGTGAAGGCGAGGCCCAGTTCGGCGGCGAACCAGACCACCTTCTTCACGTTGTGCGAATCGGGCCGCCCCCAGATGCGGAAGAAAGGCTCGGTCATGGGGCGCTGTGCCTTAGCTGCGGTAGTCGGCGTTGATCGAGATGTAGCCGTGCGTGAGGTCGCAGGTCCACACCGTCGCCTGGCCTTCGCCAAGCCCCAGATCCACCTCGATGGTGACATCCTGGCCCTTGAGGTGGGCGGCGACCGGTGCCTCGTCGTAGTCGGCCAGCGGCAGGCCTTCCTTCGCGGCCCAGGTGCCCCCGAAGCCGATGGAAAGCGTGTCGCGGTTGGCCGGTTCCCCGGCCTTGCCCACGGCCATGACGACGCGGCCCCAGTTCGCGTCCTCACCCGCGATGGCGGTCTTCACCAGCGGCGAGTTGGCAATCGCCATGCCGACCTTGCGCGCGCTCTCGTCCGAAACCGCGCCCGTCACCGAGACGGCGATGAACTTGTTGGCACCCTCGCCATCGCGCACGACGAGGTGGGCGAGCTGGCGGCACACGTCCTGGATCGCGGCGGCAAAGGCATCGGCGCCCGGGCTCTGCGCGGTGACGAGCGGCGCATTGCCCGCCTTGCCGGTCGCAAAGGCGAGCACGGTGTCGCTGGTCGAGGTGTCGGAATCGACCGTGATGCACGAGAAGCTGCGCAAGTTCGCGGCCGAGAGGCATTCCTGCAGGAAGGCCGGTTCCACCGCCGCATCAGTGAAGATGTAGCCCAGCATCGTGGCCATGTCGGGCGCAATCATGCCCGAACCCTTGATGATGGCGCCCAGCGTGACCTTGGTGTCGCCGATCATGGCCGTTGTACTCGCGCCCTTGGCGAAGGTGTCGGTCGTCGCGATGGTGTTCGCGGCCTCTTCCCAGGTGCAGGGCGCGGCGGAGAAGGCCTTTTCAACACCCTCGCGCGCCTTGTCCTTGGGGAGCGGCACGCCGATCACGCCGGTCGAGGAAACGAACACTTCCTCGCGCGGACAGCCGAGGTTCCCGGCGACCTGGTCCATGATCTGCTCGACCGCCTCGCGCCCGCGATAGCCCGTGAAGGCGTTGGAATTGCCCGCATTCACTACCAGCGCACGGGCGGTGCCCCGCTTCACGTTCTCGCGGCCGATCTCGACCTCGGACGAACAGCATAGGTTCTTGGTGAAGACGCCGGCGACCGCGGTCCCCTCGGTAAAGGTCACGTAGGTGAGGTCACAGCGGCCCCAGTCCTTGTACCCCGCGCGCACGACATGCGGGGTCACGCCTGCAATGGCAGGCACTTCGGGGAAGGGCTGGGCGAGCGGGCTGACGGGATGACTCATGGCAAATGCGCCTAACGCATGGCCCCGCAAGGTCAAGTATCGGCGAGGAAGCGGCCGAAATTTGGGACCAATTGCGCTTGGTAGTGGACAGTGGTGATGAGGGTTACTATCTCCCCGGCATGGCCAATCGCCTGCTATTGACCCTGCTCGCCCTCCTGACGGGCCTTGCCGCCCATGCCGAGGCGCCGCAGGCGCGCGCCGGTCAGGTGCCTACCGCGCAGCAGGTGGCGCTTCTGGTCGAGACTGGACAGGCACGGGCGCCCCGTGCGCCCGTGGCGCTGGCCCGTCTTCCCGAACCGGGGCTTCGCAATACGCGCCTTGTCGCGCTCTCGGCCCAGCCGGGACAGCCCGCAGCGCCGCGCGTTCGGGCCGCGCAGACCGGGATTGACCGCGCGCGCGAATAACGCGCGCCGCCAACATGAATTTTGCCGCCCCACCGGAGCGGCCTTTTCCGCGTGCGCCTGGTGCCCTGTGTGAGGGACCTTCGTACCGCGTGATCACCACCTATTCCAAATTCTCCTAAAAACAGGGATTCCCGCCATGCTCGGCGCACTCGTCAAGAACATCTTCGGCTCGTCCAACGAGCGCCACGTCAAGTCTCTGCGCAAGGTCGTCGACCAGATCAACGCGTTCGAACCCGCCATCGAGGCGATGAGCGATGAGGAGCTCGCGGCGCAGACCCCCAAGTTCCGCGAGATGCTCGCGAACGGCTCCACGCTCGATGACCTTCTTCCCGAAGCGTTCGCCACCGTGCGCGAGGCCTCGCGCCGCGTCTTTGGCATGCGCCACTTCGATGTGCAGATGATCGGCGGCATTGTCCTTCACCGCGGCGAGATCGCGGAAATGCGCACGGGTGAGGGCAAGACACTGGTCGCAACGACCGCCACCTACCTCAACGCGCTGGAAGGCAAGGGCGTTCACGTCATCACCGTGAACGACTATCTGGCTCGCCGTGACGCCGAGGAAATGGGCCGCCTGCACAACTTCCTGGGCCTCACCATCGGCGTCATCGTCCCCAATCTGGACGAGTTCCAGCGCCGCGAGGCCTATGCCGCAGACATCACCTACGGCACGAACAACGAGTTCGGGTTCGACTACCTGCGCGACAACATGAAGCATGAGCGCAGCCAGATGGTGCAGCGCGAGTTCAACTTCGCGATCGTCGACGAGGTCGACTCGATCCTGATCGACGAGGCGCGCACCCCGCTCATCATCTCGGGGCCGACCGACGACAAGTCCGAGCTCTACATCGCGGTCGACGCCGTGGTGAAGCAGCTTTCGGACGAGGACTACGAGAAGGACGAGAAGACCAAGAACATCACGCTGACCGAAGACGGCGTGGAGAAGGTCGAGCGCATTCTCGAATCCGAGGGTCTGCTGGAAGGTTCCAACCTCTACGACGTCGAGAACACCCAGGTCGTCCATCACCTCGACCAGGCGCTCAAGGCCGTGGTCATGTTCAAGCGCGACACCGACTACATCGTGAAGGACGACAAGGTCGTCATCATCGACGAGTTCACGGGCCGCATGATGGATGGACGCCGCTGGTCGAATGGTCTGCACCAGGCCGTCGAGGCCAAGGAAGGCGTCAAGATCGAGCCGGAGAACCAGACGCTCGCCTCGATCACCTTCCAGAACTACTTCCGCATGTACCCCAAGCTTTCGGGCATGACCGGTACCGCGGCGACCGAGGCGGCCGAATTCTTCGACATCTACAAGATGAACGTCGTCACCATCCCGACGAACAAGCCGATTGCGCGCATCGACGAGGAAGACGAGTTCTACAAGAACACGATGGACAAGTTCGCGGCCATCGCGAAGCTGATCCGCGACAAGCACGAGATCGGGCAGCCGGTGCTGGTGGGCACGGTCTCGATCGAGAAGTCGGAACTGCTCTCGGACTTCCTCAACAAGGAGGGCGTGAAGCACTCGGTCCTCAACGCCCGCTTCCACGAGATGGAAGCGCACATCGTGGCGCAGGCGGGCCGTCTGGGCGCGGTGACCATCGCCACCAACATGGCCGGGCGCGGGACCGACATCCAGCTGGGCGGTAACCTTGAGTTCCGTATCGAAGCCGAACTTGCCGACATGCCCGAAGGGCCCGAGCGCGAAGCCGGTGTCGCCCGCATCAAGGAGGAAATCGCGGCCGAAAAGGCGCAGGTGCTGGAAGCTGGCGGCCTGTGCGTGATCGGTACCGAGCGCCACGAAAGCCGCCGCATCGACAACCAGCTGCGCGGCCGTTCGGGCCGTCAGGGCGACCCCGGGCTTTCCAAGTTCTACCTGTGCCTCGAAGACGATCTCCTGCGCATCTTCGGCCCCGACACGCTGTTCTCCAAGATGATGAACAGCAACCTTGCCGATGGTGAGGCGATCGGTTCCAAGTGGCTTTCCAAGGCCATCGAGACCGCGCAGAAGAAGGTCGAGGCGCGCAACTACGAAGTGCGCAAGCAGGTCGTCGAATACGACGACGTGATGAACGACCAGCGCAAGGTCATCTACGAGCAGCGCTCGGATATCATGGACGCAGAAGCGCTCGACGACGTCGTGCTCGACATGCGCCACGACACGGTCAACACGCTCGTGGCCGAGGCCTGCCCGCAAGGCTCCTACCCCGAGCACTGGAACATCGAGGGCCTCAAGGAGCGCGCCAAGGAAATCCTGGGCGTCGAGGCTCCCATCGACGCGTGGGTCGAGGAAGACGGCATCGATCCCGAAGGCATCGAAGAACGCCTTGCCGAACTTGCCGACGCGCACATGTCGGCCAAGATGGAAAAGGACGACCCTGCAATCTGGCGCCAGGTTGAAAAGTCGATCCTGCTCGATCGTCTGGACCACCACTGGAAGGACCACCTCGCCACGCTCGACGCGCTGCGCCAGGTCGTGTTCCTGCGTGCCTACGCGCAGAAAACCCCGATCAACGAGTACAAGCAGGAAGCCTTTGGCCTCTTCGACTCCATGCTCTCGGCCATCCGCGAGGATGTGACCCGCATCCTGGCGATCAGCGAACTGCGCATGCCCGAGCCGATCCAGGAGCCGAGCCTGCCCGAACTGCCCGACTTCCTGACCGGGCACATCGATCCGCTGACGGGCCTCGACAATTCGAACGACGGCGACGGTTCGGCGCTCAACCCCGCGCTGTTCGGCTCGCTTGCGGGCAGCCCGCAGGCGACCGCAAGTCCGGGCGGCACGGCCGAGAACCCCTATGCGGACATGGATCTCAGCCGCAACGCGCCGTGCCCTTGCGGTTCGGGCAACAAGTACAAGCACTGCCACGGCGCGCTCGTCTGAGCCTACGGCCGACCGGCTGGATAGGATGAAGGCCCGGCTCCCGCAGATTGTGGGAGCCGGGCCTTCGTGCATTTGGGGGGAGCAGTATGTCCGGCCCGCTGGTCAGACCGGCATGTCGATGAAGGTCCCGTGCGCGATGGTGTGGAGGTAGCTGTCGGCGTCCTCCTGCCCATAGGCGCTGGCCACCAGCGGAATGGCGCGCGCGCTGCCGCTGTCATCGAGTGTCTCCTCCTGCGGCTCCGCTGATGGCGCGAAAGTGCGCACGAGCGCCTGGCGGATCGCGCGGGCGTCCTCGGCGCTCAGCTTCCCGCTCGCCACATCGCTGTCGATGCGCCGGGCGAGCGCGGTGCGGAAGGCGTCGGCATCGAGCGTGCGCGTGGCGATGGCGGCCGCTTCCTGCGTGAGGTCGCGTATCTCGCTTTCGACATAAGCTACCCTCTGCGCGGCAAGTCCGCTTCCGCGCAGCAGGTTGGTCACTTCGGCCCCGGATACGACAGCACTGATGCTCATGTCCCTCACCTCGCGTTTCCCGTCGTTCGCATGATGGCACCGCAAAAAGATTGCAAACCTGCAAGCGGGGTAGTCCGCAGAGTTCCGGGGGACGCTCAGGTGGGCTCGCGGGTCACCGGGTCGAACGGGGGATAGAGCTCGTAGATCTCCAAGGCCGGATCGAAATGGTCCCAGGGCAGGGCGTCCTTGCCGTAGATGACGTTTTCGGGGGTGACCTCTCCGGGTTCATCGAGCGATCCGGCCTGGATCATCACGTTTTCACCCGGCAGTGCGCCCGAGGTGAAGATGCGCCCGCCGCAGGTGCCGCAAAAGTGGCGCGAAACCGCGCCGCCGCTCTCGCCGACGCTGGTGTAGATCGCCGGCTCGCCTTCGATGCGAAGCTGGTCGCGCGCGATCCCGACGATGGTCGTGTGTCCGGTTCCGGTTGCCTTCTGGCAGTCCCGGCAACAGCACTGCGTCTCGAACAGACTGGGGCCCGTCACACGGTACCGGATCGCGCCGCACAGGCATCCCCCGCCGTATTCACGGTTCGCTTTCAGCATCCTCTTTCCTCTTCCATTTCGGTTCTTGTCGTTGGGAGCAAGGCTAACAGCGATGCTCCGGCCTGCCTATCGGTACGAGAGACCTTCAGAATGCCACACCCAGTTCCAGACCAAGTGTGCGCGGGCGCGGGGCGAAGACCTGGCGCGCGCCCAGCGAGGTGGCCAGCACCTGATCGGGGCGGTGCGTGTCGAGCGCGTTGCGCAGGCTTAGCGACAGGTCCCAGCCGCTGCGCTCCACCCCCACCGCCAGATCGAGGCTCGCCCGCGCGGGCGTTCGGGCGTAGCTTGATTGGAGGGTATTGAACTGCGAGGCAAAGCCGCTCGAGGCCACGGCGTCGAGGCGTCCCCACAGCCGTGTTCCCGAGGTGAGGCGGCGCTCGTAGGCCAAGCCGAACGAGGCGGCGAGGCGCGGGATCATCGGCACCCGGTCGCCTGCGAAAAGCTGCCCCAGCGTGCCGGCCCGTTCCTGGTCGCGGGCGACGCGGGCATCGGTCCAGCTGGCGGAAAGGGCAAGCGTGAGCTCGTCGCTGGCCTGCCAGTGCGCGTTCGCTTCCGCGCCGTCGATCACGATCGAGCCGATGTTGGTGTTATAGACGAAGGCGCTGTTGGGGCTCGAGGCGTTGTAGATCATGTCCGACCAGCCGATGTGGTAGAGCGCGCCTTGCAATTCGATCCCGGCGCGGGGGAGGCCAAGGCGCAGGCCCACTTCGTAGCTGCGCAGCGAATCGGCAGCGTAACTGCGGTTCTCCTCGCTTAGCGAAGGGGTGATGTTGACGCCGCCCGGGCGGAAGCCATCGGCCATCTGCAGGTAGGCCACGAGATCGGGCGAGGGGCGCCAGGTCGCCTGCAGCTTGAGGTTCGAACCGCTCTCGCGCGTGCTGAAGCGGCCCGGGGCAATATCCGCGGTGCCCGTGATGAGGTTGGGGGTGAAGATGTCGCCCCTTGCGGTCTTGCCGTAGTGGAACAGGCGCAGGCCTGCGGTCAGGCGGACGCGGGGGGAAAGGTCGTAGGAGGCTTCGCCAAACAATGCGGTCTGGTTGAGGCCGGTCCAGATGGCCCGTGCCCCGGTGATGTCGAGCGGGCGTACCAGCAGGCCCGAGGCTGCATCGGCGCGGGCGGTGATGCTGTCGACGCGGTCACGCCGGGTTTCGGCAAAAAGCCCCAGGGTGAGCGAGGTGCGGGCGAGGGCCTCGCTGTGGAAGCGCACTTCGCCGTTTGCGCTGGTGACCCACATCGGCTGATAGAGGATCGCGGGAAGACGCGTCGAAACGAAGGCGCGATAGGCCTCCCATTGCGTCTGCGTACAGCTGGCACCCTGGCCAAGTCCTGCGTGGCGCAGGCAACTGGCCGGATTGTCGACAAGCCCTGCAAGGACGTCGCTGAAGTCGCTCTGGCGTAGGACCTTCCAGCGATAGAATGTCGCAAGCGCTGTCAGTGTGCCCCAGTCGCTGCGCCAGTCGAGAGCGGCGTTGGCGAGGTTGAGCGTGTTCGCATTGGGGGTGCGAACGGCAAGGTCATTGGTTCGCGCGCCGTCACGGTCATCGAAGAACTGCGCACCGTTGCTGCGGGTTTCCTGATGGAAGTACGAGATCTTGAGGTCGAGATCGGGCCTGGGCGTCCAGACGAGGGCCAGGCGTGCCCCCTGGCGCTCGGTTCCGCCCTGATTGGCAAGAGCGAAGCGGGGGTGGTCGATGTAGCCCCCCGTCGTGCGGTCATAGGCCACTGCGCGTAGCGCAAGCGTGTCGGAGGCAAGCGGAAGGTTGACCATGGCCGAGAGGTGATGGCCGGGGCTGCCATGCCGGGTAATCGAGGCCCCGCCGCGCACTTCGCCGGAAGCCCCCGTCGCATCGGGCGTGTTGAAGAGGAAGCGTAAGGTGCCCCCCATCGAGCTTGCCCCGTAAAGGGTCCCCTGCGGGCCGCGCAGGATCTCGATGCGGGCAAGATCGACCAGTTCGAGATCGAGCGCGATGCCGCCCGGGTCGAACGTCGTGCCCGAGGGGCCGCTGACGGGGGAATCGCCGTAGTAGACGCCGACCGTCGGCTCGCCGCGCCCGTAAACGCCGCGCAGGGTGAGGCGGCTCGCTGCGCTGTTGTTCTGCGCGATGTTGAGCGAGGGCGTGGCCTGCGCGAGCGTGGCAAGACCGTCGATGCCCCGCTGGCGCTGGAGCTGGGCGCCGATCACCGTGAGATCGGCGGCGCTCTGGGCAAGCAGGGTCGGGTACTTGAAGGCGGTGACGAGAATGTCCGGACGCGGGCTTTCGAGCCCCTGCGGGCGCACACCATCCGGGGACTCGTCGTGAGCGGAGACGAGCGGGGGCGCGGCGGGGGATGCGGGAACGATGAGGATGGCGCCGGAGTCCAGCTTGCGGGCCGAGAGGCCGCTTCCGGCAAGGATCCGGGTCAGGGCCTCGTCGATGGTATGGCGGCCCGTCAGCGGCGGGGCCTGTTTTCCGACTACCAGTTCGGGGGCGAAAAGGATCTGCACGCCGCTCTGGCGGGCAAATAGGACGAGGGCGAGCCGCAAGGGGCCTGCCGCGATCGTGTAGGGCGCGGCCGGAGCGCGCGCCGCGGCGATCTGCGGCAGTGCGAAGAGGAGGCCGATCTGCAGCGCCAGGGCGCAGCGCAACAGCACGCGATGCACGCGCGTCCGGTCAGCGAAACCGGTCCTGTTCCTGTCCCTCATGTGCTGCGTGCCCTGTCGCGAGAGAGCCCGATTCCCCCCTGGTCGTGAATACTATCTTCTCTGCTTGACCCACCAATTTCAATATGTTGTTCTTCAATGCGAGAAGAGTATTCATTGGGGGAAGATGTCTGCCGGACAGGGGGTGGACATGGGGCTTCGTTTGAGTGTCATTCGCCCTCGTGAGGCGGATCACAGGGATACAGTCGTGGGTGCCGTGCGCGATTTTCTTGCGCGGCGCGTCGGTCTTCAGGAGGCCGAGGACATGGTCCAGGAGGTCGCTCTGCGCCTGCATCAGCGGCGCGGCGACAACCGGATCGAATCGCTGGAAAGCTATGCGTTTCAGGTGGCGCGCTCGGTGCTGACCGACCGTTGGCGGCGTGAGGCCGTGCGCCAGCGCGAGGCGCATGTCTCGCTCGAGGACTACCATCATCCGGTCGAGGAAATCTCCCCTGCGCGCGTGCTCGAAGGCAAGCAGCGGCTCGCCAGCGTGATGGTCTCGCTGCGCGATCTGCCGGATCGGACACGGCAGGTCTTCGTCCTTCACCGCTTCGAAGAAATGAGTTATGCGGCCATCGCATCGCACTTCGGTATTTCGGTCAGCGCAGTTGAAAAGCATATCATGAAGGCTATTCGCCACCTCAGCGCCTGCGTGGGAGAGTAATTCCCCATGACAGGTACGTGCGTTAACGACGCAGCCGCCTCCTGGTATGCCAGCCTCTCCAGCGATCATGTGGAGCCGTCCGAACGCGCGGCGTTCGAAGCATGGTACGCGGCCGATCCCGCGCACCGCACGGCCTGGGACCGGGTTGAGCGCGCCGCGCAGTTGGCGGACGAAGCGGCGCTGTCCGAAGAGGCCCGGCTTCTTGTTGCCGAGGCCCTGGCTGCTCCGGCGCGTGGGGAAGTGCAGGGGGATGGCGAAGACGACGCTGCGGACTGGATCGAAGCGGCTTGGACCTATGGCGAAGAGCCTCAGGCGGCGCCGGAACGGGGCGCGCGCCGGCTGGTTCTCGCCTCCTTGCTGGCGGCGGTGCTGGGTATCGGCTCGCTGACGTTTCTGGCCTACCAGGGGGGCATCGGCGGCAGCGCAGGCGCGCCCGAGGCGCGTATTCTTGCGACGAGCCGGGGTGAGGCTCCGCAGGCCTTCACGCTTGAGGATGGGAGCGAGGTTACGCTCGATGCCGCCTCGAAGGTGCGTGTCCTGCCCGGACAAGTAGGCCGCACGCTGGAGCTGACGCAGGGGCAGGCGTATTTTCGCGTGGCCAAGGACGCCGCGCATCCCTTCACGGTGACCTCGGGCGGGTACCGGGTGACTGCGCTTGGCACCGAGTTCGACGTGGATCTGCGCGGGGATGGCCTCGATGTGGGCCTCGTGGAGGGGCGCGTGAAAGTGGAAGCGGTTGCCCAGAGCGATCACAGCTGGACGCTGGAGCCGGGAATGGTGCTCTCCATCCGTGGCGGCGACGCGCAGCTGCTCGAGGGGCAGGCATCCGATACGCGCAGTTGGATGGACGGGCGCATCAGCTTCGACAACGCGCCGCTCGGCGATGTCGTCGCCCGGCTCAACCGCCATCTCGCGCAGCGCCTGGTGCTGGACCCGGCGCTGGAGCACCGCGTCTTCAGCGGCGTGGTGCGCACGGACGATCCGGCGGCGCTGATCGAGGCGCTGGAAGCCTACCAGATCGCGCGGCCCGACACGGATGCGGACGGTGAGACGCGGCTCGTCCCGTATTGATGGGAAAAGAATGATTCCGAGGGCCATCGCCCTCGGGCTCCCAAAACGGTCGAACTCACCTCTCTCAGCCTGAGCGGCTTTGCATAGGTGAGGTCGACCGTTTTGGGGTCAAGGGGCGATGGCCCCTTGAATCTTCCCCTTCTACGTTCTGACCGTTTGGATCCGCTCTCCCCTATTCCGAAGCGGTCTTGCGATAGTCGAGCGGCGGCGGGCGGTCGCCGATCATGGCCTCGTATTTGAAATCGGCACCGCGGCGTTTCTCGAACTCGGTCGTGGCCTCGGCGATTTCGGCGGGGCTCACCAGCAGTTCGGCGGCGGTGAGAGCCAGGGTCTTGGCCGCGACCATTGCGCCCTTGAGGCCGATGGTGGAGCCGGCCGCTGCGGTGTTCTGCCAGCTGTGTCCGGCCGAACCCGGCACGAAGGTCGCGGTCGAGAGGCCGACGGTCGGCTTGACCCAGCTGACATCGGCAACATCGGTAGAGCCCGACATGGCCTTTCCCTCGATCACGGCGGGCTGGATTTCACCCACGCTTTCAAGCGGCACGGCGCGGTTCTTGAAGCTCTCCTGGAGCTTGCGGGCAAAGGCGGTTTCCTCGGCCGTCCAGGTGATCGCACCGGCCTTGTGCAGCGAGCGGTCCATGACCTTCATCAGGGTCTCGTTGGGCAGGAGCGAATAGACGCCCCCGGTCTGTTCGAAGTCGACGCTGGTCTGGGTCCCCATGGCCGCACCTTGCGAGGCTTCGCGCACCCAGCCCATGACATCGCGCACGACCTGCGGATCGACGTGGCGCACGTAGTAGTAGACCTCGGCCTCGTCAGGCACGACGTTGGGCGCCTTGCCGCCATTGGTGATGACATAGTGGATGCGCGTTCCATCGGGAATGTGCTCGCGCATCATGTTGACCATGGTGTCCATCGCCTCGACGCCGTCGAGCGCGGAGCGGCCAGCCGCGGGGGCCCCGGCGGCGTGCGAGGAGCGGCCGTGGAAGCGGAACTTGCCCGAGATATTGGCAAGGCTGGGGCCTTGCGCGGCTGAATTGGTGTTGCCCGGGTGCCAGTGGAGCGCGATGTCGATGTCATCGAACACACCGTCGCGCACCATGTAGGCCTTGCCCGAGCCGCCTTCTTCGGCCGGGGTGCCGTAGACGCGCACTTCGCCCTTGATGCCGTTCGCCTCCATCCACTCCTTCACCGCGATCCCCGCGTAGGTCGAGGCGGTGCCGAAGAGGTTGTGGCCGCATCCATGACCGCCTTCGGTTTCGAGCGGCTGGCGCACGGGAGAGGCGGCCTGCGAAAGGCCGGGCAGGGCGTCGTACTCGGCCAGGAGCGCGATCACCGGGCCCTCGCCAGTGCGGTAGCTGGCGACGAAGGCGGTGGGTTCGCCCGCAATGCCCGCCTTCACGGTGAACCCGGCCTGAGCAAGGCGCGACTGGAGGAGGCTGGAGCTCTGTGTCTCGAGGTAGCCCAGTTCGGCGTAGTCCCAGATCTTGAGCGCGGTTTCATCGAAGACCGCCTTGTCGTTTTCCAGCGCGGCTAGGATCTGGTCCTGCTGGGTTTCGGGAATGGGGGCGGCGAGTGCAGGAGTGGTGAGGGCGGTGCTTGCCGCCAGCAGCGCGGCACCGGCCACGCGGCGCAGGCCACGAAGGGGGATGGGAAGGAAGGTCATGTGCTGTCCTTGGTCACAACGTAGATCGCAAAAGGACCTTCGGGGCCGAGCTCGCCCCCTGTTTGAGGGCGCGGCGCCGGTCCCGAAGGCCAGGGCGGGTATCAGAAGCGCTTGGTAATCGAGGCGTTGAAGTAGCGCCCGATGACATCGTAGTTCTGCGCGTTGTAGGTGCCCTCGCTGTCACCCACCTGCGGGGGATGACGGTTGAACAGGTTGGTGATGCCGATGCGCAGTTCGGTCTCGGCGGGCAGCTCCGCACGCGCGTTGAGATCGAAGACGTCGTAGGCGCTCACTCCGCGCGTGGTGCTGGTGGGCGAGACGACGCGGTTGGAGGCGATCATCGAGGAAATGTGCCGCCAGCGCAGGCCCAGACTGTAACCGTTCTTGGACCAGGTGAAGGCGCTCACCGACTTCCAGCGCGGGTGCGCGGTGCCTGCGCCGGATTCGATGCCGGTGCCGATGCTGCCCGCATAGTCGTAGGTCGGCGCGCCCGGCAGCGCCTGGATCGAGAAGGTGTCGAGGTAGCTGCCCGCCACGTTGATCGCGATCTCGCCCGGATCGCCGCCGAAGATGGTGTCGAGCCCGAAGTTCCAGTCGAACTGCACGTCGATACCCTTCACGTTGAAGGTGCCCAGATTCAGGAGCGGCTGGACCGGATTGACCGGCACGCCGCTGTCCGAGCTGCGCTCGATCAGCGAGCAGTAGTAGTTCTGCGGATCGAAGTTCGGGTTGTTGCCGCCCGAGTTGAAGCAGAACTGGATGCCCTGTGCGATCGAGAGCGGGCCGATCGCCTCCTTCATCTTGATCTGGTACCAGTCGAACGAAAGCGACATGTTGGACAGCATCGGCGAGACGAAGGGCGAGGTCAGCACCGCGCCGAAGGACAGCGTGTCGGCCTTTTCTTCCTGCAGATCCGGGTTGCCACCGGTGAGGGCAAAGACCTGCGCGGTGCCGAGCTGGTAGCTGTCGATGATGCTGGCCGGGACACCTTGCGCGAGGCACAGGTCACGCACATCGTCGCCCGCCGCACCCTGGCGGTAGGAGGAGCGCACGTCGCACGGATCGCCATTGGTGTTGGTGGGCGAGGGCGTGCCGATGCCCACGCTGCCGGTCGAGACGGGGGCGTAAAGTTCGCCCACGCTGGGCGCGCGAATGGCGCGGTTGTACCCGCCGCGCAGGCGCACGTTGTCGATCACGCGCCAGTCGAAGTCGGCCTTGTAGGTGTGCACCCCGCCGATCGAGCTGTAATCGGAATAGCGGTAGCCAAGGTCGAGGTTGAATTCCTGGATCGCGGGCAGGTCACGCAGGATCGGCACGAAGAGTTCGGCGAAGAACTCCTTGGTCGAGACCGAACCGGATGCGGAGCGCAGCACGCTGTAGCCCAGGATATCGCTGGTGCCATCGGCCTGACTGAGCTGGTTGTCGGGCTCGAAGGTATAGGCGTTGTAGCGGTAGTCCGCACCCACGGCGAAGCGCACCTGGCCTGCGGGCATTTCGAAGAGCCCGCCCTGCATCGAGCCTTCGACCGTGCGCTGCTTGAGCGTATTGGTGTTGAGCGTGCGGCGCGAGATGAAATCGATGCAGTCCTGGGAGGGCGTCAGGTTGCCGAAGGGGTTGAAGCCGCCTTCGCACAGTTCGCTGCCGCCAGTGGGGCTGTAGAGCAGGTCGCGCAGGGCCGAGGCGCTGGCGCCGCCGGTCTGCTCGTTCTCGAACTTGGCCTTGCTGAGCGCGCCGTAGACCTCCCAGGTCCAGTCCTTGACGCCCACGTCACCCGCGAGGCCTGCCGTGCCCTGCCAGACGTTGTAGTGATAGCGCTGGTAGCGCGGGCCCAGGATGTTGAAGGCCTTGTAGAAGGTGAAGTCAGCCTCGGGATCGGGGCGCGAGGCGAGGATCGAGGCGAATTCGCTGGAGATGAATGGATTGGAGACCGGAACGCTCAGACCATAGACATTGGAGGCCAGCGTCGGGTTGGCCCGGCCGACCGAGGTGTAGTCGGTCATCGAGAAGTCGGCGAAGGCGCGGATGCTATCGGTGAGTTCGTAGTCGAGCTTGCCGTAGAAGCTGTAGCGGTCGAGGTCCGACTGGATCGAGCCACCGGTGTAGCCGAAGTTCAGCTGCTGGTTGGTGGGCGAGGTGGTAACGAGATAGGCGCTGTCGGAATCGCCATCGCGGAAATTGTAGACCGGCACGCCGACATTGGTGAAGAGGCTCTGGTCGGTGTTGAAACCCATCCAGCCGGTGTACTGCCCGGCGGCGTTTCCGGTCAGCGCAGGCGTGCCATAGGTGCCCTGGAAGACGTCGTTGACGGCATCGATGCTGGGCAGGTTCGAGCCGAACAGGGCCGTGCCCTGCGGGATCGTGGCGAGCCCGGCTACGGTGGAACGGTAGCGGTAGTAGTCGCGGTTGTACTGGTAGGCGCGCGAGCGCTTGGTGTAGTCGAAGGACATGACCGCCGAGCCGCGACCGTCCGCGAACTCCGAGCCAGCGACCGCGCCGATGCGGTAGCTCTCACCGTCGTTGTAGTCGCTCGTGCCGATCTGGCCGTGCATCTCGATGCCGTCGAAGCTGCGCTTCAGGCGAAAGTTGACGACGCCCGCGGTCGCGTCCGAACCGTAGGTCGTGGAGGCGCCGCCGGTGATGACCTCGACGCTTTCGATGAGGGCTTCGGGGATGGTGTTGAGGTCGACCGAGCCGTCCGGGTTGGAGGGCTGGAGGCGGCGCCCGTCGACCAGCAGCAGGGTCCGCTTGGCGCCCAGGCCGCGAAGGCTGGCGTAGGCCTGGCCGCCGTTGAGGCCGGTGCTGGTGGAGCCGCCGTTGGATTCGCCGAACGCGCCGGTGAACTGGGGCATCTGGGAGAGCGCCTTCTCGACTGTCAAACGTCCGCTGTCTTCCAGCGCTTCGTTGCCGATGGAGACGATCGGGCTGTTCGCTTCGTAGTCGGGGCGGGCGATACGTGAGCCGGTGACGACGATGCTGCCCACGTTCTCGGGCTCGGGAGGGGCCTCGGGCAGGCTCTGGGCAAGTGCGCCGGTGGCAAGCAGGGCGCAAGGTGCGCACGTGCCGGTCAGGAACAGGCGAATGGGCGTTCTGGACTTCATCGTTACCCCTCATTTGGTGAAGTGATGTCACGTTCACCAACAAGAGACGCAGTGCCTCCAAACTCCCTCACTTCGGATACGAAATAATTTATAAAAAATGCCGGGCGTGGATATTCCACGCCCGGCACGCCTTGTGGGTGAGTGCTTGGTTAGTTCTTGCTGGAGGGGCCGTAGAGGATCCCGTTGAAGAGGAACTTGAAGGTCGGGTAGGGCTGTGCGCGCTGCGTGACTTCGGGGCCCATCACGAAGAGCTTGCCCTTGCCCAGGTCCACATCGGCAATCGCGGTCGTTCCCTGGAGCTTCTCCTGGCCCATTGCCCAGCCGCTCTTGAGCGGGGCCGGGCTCTCGTACCAGGAGACCTTGCGGGCCTGTGTGCCCCCTCCTGTGAAGGTGAAGGACTGGCTGCGGTCGAAGAACATGTCGACCGTTGGCGTGATGCCGTAGGCCAGCGGCTGGGAGGGATCGACGCGCGCTTCTACAAGGGCGCCGGGGATGAAGAATTCGCTCGTGGTCAGACCCTTGAGTTCGCCGTCCTCCTCCTTGGCCAGCGCCGGGACGAGCGGGGCCTTGAGCATCGTCGCCAGCCGGGCGGCGTTACCGATGGCGATGATCGTGCCGCCCTCCTTGGCGAACGCGGCCAGGGCAGGCGCGGTCTTCTCTTCGCTGACGAGCCCAAGCTGCGAGCGGTACTCCGCCGGGATCGTCTCGGGATCCGGCATCGAGGAGGGGCGCCCGCTCCATGGGCCGTCCTTTACCGGCGGCACGGTGCCGTTGGCGAAGACGAGAACGTCGAACTTGTCGGCAAGATTGCCCTGGTCGAGCTCGCTGGGGAAGACGACCTCGAAGGGGAACTCGTACTGCTCGAAGAGCCAGCGCGTCCAGCCCGAGGGCATGACGCCGCCGTACTGGTCGACGAGCCCGACGCGCACCGGCGCGATGGCCATGGTGTCCTGCGAAGGCGCCGCACCTTGCGCATAGGCGTTGATGCCCAGGTCCTTGACCGAGGCCTCGACGATGCTCCGGGCCTCACCTGATGCGGGGATCCAGACGGCACCGGGGGCAAATTCCACGTTCCCGGCGCGCGTCGCGCTCTTGATCCAGGAAACCGGGAGGCCTGCCTTCAGCAGGCGGTTGGTGAGGATGAAGCTGTTGTTGGTCTCGTGGCGCACGAGCCAGCCCGCATCGCCCGATCCCACGACCTGCCCGGCGGGCACGTCGAGCAGGCCGGTGATGGGGGACGCTGCCGGATCGATGGTCTCGAACACACGGTCATAGCCCACACCCATCTGGTCCGAGAGCGTGTAGCCGGTGATGTCGTAGGGCCTCTTGGGCGGGCCGCCCGGGTATTCCACATCGTGCGGGTGATCCTGGGGCTCGAACATGTCGAGGACGTGGGGGCGATAGGCCTGCGAGGTCTTCACGATCCACGAGCCTGCCGGATAGCTGGTGCCCGCGGCCGAGAAGGGGGCATCGGCTTCCAGCACTTCGACGCCGTTCTTGAGAAGTGCGTTGAGGAAGGCGACCGTGGTGGGCAGGTCGCGCTGGCTGCGCGAGATGACATAGGCGCGCGGGTCGCGCTTCTCGCTTGCCTGAAGCACTTCGCCGTAGAGGGCGGGATCGACGCGGTTGGCACGGAAGTAGCTGTTTTCGTCCTTGGGGGCCGGGCGGTCCTTGCCCGCTTCCTGGAGCTCCTCGATATCGGTGGGCGTCGTCGTCCAGCTGTCGGTCAGGCCCTCCTCGATGGAATTCTTGCCCATGCGGTAGTAGTTGAACAGCAGCCGGTCGCGGTTGCGCGAGGCGTAGTCCAGTACGGCGCGGTCAAGGCTCCACTGGTATTCCAGGCTGTCGGCCAGATGCCATTCGCGCGGGGCGATGGGCATGGGCTTGTCGTTGTCGGGCAGCTGCACTTCGGGGACGAGCGGGATATTCATGGGCGTCGGGCCGCCGATGATCTCGGTAAGGAGCCCGATCGAGTTGTGGAAGTAGGAGACCGAACGCTCCATGCCGTTGTGCCAGGTGGAGTACGATGCGGAACTGCGCATGCCCGAGCCCGGCTTGTTCTCGGCAATGAGGCGGCTGTGCATGGTCGAGCCCACTTCCTGCAGCTCGGTCATCAGCAGGGGATCGTAGTTGTAGTTGAAGGGATCGCGGAACGGGGGCACGAACACCACCATGCCTTCGGGCCCGGTCTGGTGCTGGTTGAAGATGATCTGCGGGAACCACTCGCGGAACAGCACGCGGTTGACGTTCTCGGTCTCGGGCATCTGCGCCATGAAGCTGTCGCGGTTGTTATCGTGACCGACGTACTTCTGGTAGAGGCGCGGGATCGTGCGGAATTCGCGCTTCTCCGGGTCCTCGTTGCGCATGTACCAGTCGGCGACAAGCTGGAGGCCGTCCGGGTTGTCATGGCCAAAGAGGATGATGACGTCATCGAGGATGCGCTTGGTCTCGGCGTCGTTCTTCGTCAGCATGCGGTAGAGAACGTGGATCTGTGACTGGGTGGTCACCGTCTCGGTCGCGTGCATGCCGGCATCGATCCAGACCACCGCCTTGCCTTCTTCGGCCAGCGCCTGCGCCTGTACATCGTCGAGGCCCTTCGCCTTGGCGAGGCGGGCGTTGATGTCCTTGTAGTGGTTGAGCTTGGCAAGGTTTTCGGGCGAAGAGACGATCGCCACCCACATCGTGCGGCCTTCCGCGCTCTTGCCGATGTCGACCAGCTTCATGCGGTCCGACTGGCTGGCCAGCGTCTTGAGGTAGGCCTCGTACTGGTCGTAGTTGGCAAGGAAGTAGTCGCTGCCCGGTTCCTGCGGGAAGCTCTCGGCCGGTGTCGCGATGCCCATCGTGTTGGGCTGTGAGATCTGGGCCAGGCCCGGTGAGGTCAGCAGGAGCGCCATCGCCGTGAAGCTCGCCGCCCTAAGCCCAATTCGCATATCCGTATCTCCTCTTCGCGCATCGTGTGCCTTGCGTCGTAGGGTAGGACGCAGGTCCGGCGCGAACCCTCAGGCAAAAATGCGAAAAAGGGGAAACTTTTTTCGCGAGGGCGAGTTCAGGCGCGGTTTTTCGGCACGATATCGAAGGCAACGGTGAGCCGGTCGGCCTCGCCGTCGAAGGGCTCGGTGCCGTGCCACAGGTAGCTGGGGAAGAGGACAAGGTGCCCCGGCTTCGGGCGGATATGCGCAAGCGGTTCCAGCGCGGGCGAGGTCGCGCAGCCCGGGCGTCCGAAGGCGAGCCAGCCTTGCTGGCCGGTGTCGGTTGCGGGCGGGGTTTCCACATGGAAGGCGCTCGAAAGCCAGCCCTCGGGATGGACGTGATCGACGTGGTGCCCGCCGCCCGCGCGCAGCAGGACCGACCATGCGCCTGTCAGACGCCAGCCCAGGCTATCGGCGTTGGCAGGTTCGGGAATGCGCGCGCGGGTCGGGTCGGTGCCGGGGCCAAGCTCGGCAATGTAGCGCGCGATCGTCTCGCGCACGCTGGCAAAGAAGCCTGCGAGGATGGGATCGGGGCTGCGGGCGAGGTCTTCCTGGGTCTGACTGCCACCGCGCAGCGATTGGCCGGGCGGGTGCATGGTCCAGCCATGCCGAGCGCGCAGCGCGTCGCCAAGTGCGCTCAGCCAGGCCTCGCGCGAAGGCCAGCCCGTAGGTGTGGGCACCTCCATCTGCCGCACCAGCCCACTATCGCGATAGGGCGCGCTGCCCTGCGAATCTCCGAGCAGGCGCTGGGCGGTGAGAAGCAGGGCGCGTACGCCCTGATCCTGGGGATGGTGGGCGAGGATGCGCGCAGCAAGGTCGCGGCCTTCCTCGGCGCGGCCCAGCCCGAGGAGCGCCTCAACAGCGGACTTGGCCGCCATCTGGGAGGACGGCGCGAGGCGCAGGGCCTGGACGGCTTGGGCCAGATGGACCTCGCGGGCATCGGCGGCCGCTGCGGCCTGCGCGGCGGCAAGGTGCAGGGCCGGGTCATTGGCGTGGGACGAAAGGCGCCGCTCCAGCCGTGCCAGCGCGGCTTGCGCTTCGCCTGCCGCAATGTCGAGCCGCGCGCGCAGGATCGTCAGCGCGGACGTTGTGGGGGACTGACGGGTAAGGGCAGCGTCAAGGTGCGCGGCGGCATGGCCAAGATCGCCGGTGCGCATCCAGCGCAGCTGGGCGAGGTCCTGCTGGGCGTCGAGATAATCGGGGCGCAGCTCCAGCGCGCGACGAAAGGCATTCTCGGCCTCGTCCAGCTGGAGGAGGCCCTGCAGCGCACGGGCCAGCACGAGCTGCGTTTCCGGCGCGGTGGAGCCTTTCTTCAACGCTCGGCGGGCGGCGTTGGCAGATTCGGCAAAGCGGGAGAGGTCGCCCAGCGTCGAGGCAAGATTGTGTTCGGCAATGGCGCTGGAGGGCCGCGCCGCCACGTCGCGCAGGTGTGCCTCAAGAGCCTCGTCGAGACGTCCCTGCGCTTTCAGCTCGCGCGCCTCACGCGCCGGATCGGAGGTTGCAGCGGCGCGGGTCGGGACGGTGCTCATGCGGCCAGAGGTAACGGCCTCACCGGACGCTTGTCCAGTGCTCCCGGAAGGGAGTTGTCATGGCTTGCTGCGATAGGAGGGTAAGGAGTTTGCGGTAAGCCCGGCATGGGGCTAACTCCTTTGAGTCGCTGAACTTCCTGGGAAAGGAAGTGGCTCCCCGAGTAGGATTCGAACCTACGACAACTCGATTAACAGTCGAGGGCTCTACCGCTGAGCTATCGGGGAGCAGCCAGTCAGTGTTTCCACCGCCGCGGCAGGACTGGCCCTATACGCAGGGTGTTTTGGGTTGGCAACCCTGATCTTGGCAAAAATTTGATTTTTTTTGAGGGGCTCGCAGAAAACCGCCTCAGACCTGGAATTGCTCGGCGAAGATGCGTTCCTCGAGGGTGAACCCGGGATCGAAGAGGAGGGTCATTTCCCTTTCGGTCGAAGTGCTTATCCGGACGGTGCGGACGTCGCGCACTTCCTTCTGGTCGGCGACGGCGGCGACCGGGCGCTTGCCCGGCTCGCGGATGCGGAACTCCACTTCGGCGCTCTCGGGCAGGATCGCGCCCTTCCAGCGGCGCGGGCGGAAGGGGCTGATCGGGGTGAGGGCGAGCATGCGGCATCCCAGCGGCAGGATCGGCCCGTTGGCAGAGAGGTTGTACGCGGTCGAACCGACCGGCGTCGCCACGAGAATGCCATCGCCCGCCATCTCGCCCATGCGCACACGTCCGTTGATGCGGATCTCCAGCTTCGCGGTCTGGCGCGTCTCGCGCAGGAGCGAGACTTCGTTGATCGCGTAGTAGCTGAATTCCTCGCCCGACTGGGTGGTGGCGTGCATGCGCAGGGGGCTGACCGGAATGCGCCGCGCGGCGTGGATCCGTTCGAGCACGGTGGCATCGCCATGGAGGCTGTTCATGAGGAAGCCCACGGTTCCCAGGTTGATGCCGTAGCAGGGCTTGGAAATTCCCTTGTCGAGCATCTCGTGCAGGACATGCAGCATGAAGCCATCGCCGCCCACGACCACCAGAATTTCGGCGTCCTCGGGCTCGACCCAGGGGTGGGCCTCGCGCAGCTCCTCCGCGCGGGTCTGGGCCTGCGCGCTGTCAGAGAGGATGAGGGCGAGCCGCAAGGGCGGGCTAACCGCTTCATCCGAGGGGGAAATCTGACTCATGGAAACTCCGCAGCAATGTGTTCCCGAACGGGACAGCTGTTCCCGGCCCGGCCCATGGGGCTGGTAAATTTTGAACGGTTTGGCAAGGCCTTTGGCATAAAGGAGAAAAGATGACGTCGTCGCACCCTGGCCAGGCCGAACGCCTCGCGCTGAGACTGGAAGATCGCCTGAGCGGCCTTCCCGGCGTGGAGCTCGTCCATGAACGCATGGCCGCGTGGCAGGCCGAGGCGCAGGAGAGCCTGGCCCCGGTGCACGTCCACGCGATGCTCATCAGCCTGCGCCGCCTCGATGCGATCAACATGGCCTATGGTGCGGCTGCCGGCGACGGCGCGCTCGAAGAGATTGCCGCCCGGGTCAGCCATTACGCTTCGGAAGAACTCGACGCGCCCTGGGTGCTGACCCGTGCAGGCGGCGGCAATTTCCTTCTGGTCGCCAACATCTCGTGCAGTCGTGAGCGCTGGCAGCTTCTGGCTGACCAACTCTCACACCTGCTTTCGCGGCCCATCGCCGTGCCCTCGGGGGTGATCCGCCTCTCGCCGCGCTTCGCCCTTATCAGAACATTGGCCGAGGAAGCGGTCGAATCGATGCTCGAACGGCTCGGCGTTGCGCTGCAGGCGGTGAACGAGCAGCAGGGCGCGCGGCTGGTCTGGGCCGATGGTGAGGCGATCCCGCCCGGGATCTCGACTGCGCAGCTCGAAGCCGACCTCTTGGGCGCGATTGACCGGGATGAGATCGAGGTCCTCTTCCAGCCCCAGTTCAGTCTGGAGGATGACCGGCTGACCGGGGCTGAGGCGCTGGCGCGCTGGGATCATCCCGAACTGGGCCGGATCGGGGCAGGGGCGTTGTTTAACCTCGCCGAGCGAACCGATCATGTCGGCCCTCTGTCGCAGCATATCGCGCGCAAGGCGCTGTGGGCCGCGCGTGACTGGCCCGAGAATTTGCGGCTTTCGATCAATGTGACGCCCGAGGACCTCGCCTTCGAGAGCTATACCTCCCAGATGCTCGACCTCGTGGGCGAGAGCGGATTTCCTCTGCGCCAGCTGACGCTGGAGATCACCGAGCAGTCGCTGATTGCTGATGTTACGGCCGCGGCGCAGATCATGGCGGAATTCTCGGCGCAGGGCATCCGCATCGCGCTCGATGACTTCGGCGCGGGCTTTTGCAATTTCCGGTACCTGAAAGTGCTGCCGATCCACTACATCAAGCTCGACCGGGCGATGATCGAGGGTATCACCACCGACCCGCGCGATGTCGCGATCCTGCGCGCAATCGTGGCGATGGCCACGGCGCTCGACCTGGAGGTGATTGCCGAGGGGATCGAGCGCGCCGACCAGCGTGACGCCGTCGCGCGCGAGCATTGCGGGTACTATCAGGGTTTCCTGCGCGCCCAGCCGATGAGCGTTGCCCTGTTCGAGAAGCTGGCGCGGACCGAGATGGAGAGAGCCTGAGGGCCTGATCCCGGTCCGCGCGCGCCTGTGGCCTGCGCTTACTTGCCCTGCGCGTAGAAGGCTTCGAGGTCGAGGCGCATCTGGTGCAGCGCTTCGGGGTTCAGATAGATCATGTGCCCGGCCTCATAGTACCTGAACTGGAGGTTCCCGCGCAGCTTGGGTTCCAGCATCATGTGCTTGAGGTCCCGCTCGGTCGAGTGGAACGGGGTTGCCATGTCGTAGTAGCCGTTCAGCGACAGCACGCGCATGTACGGGTTGGTGCGCATGGCGCGGCTGAGGTCCTGCGTCACGTCGACCTGGTTCTGGAAGCTCGAGTAGCCGTAGCCAGGGGCCTTGTGCGACCAGTCCCACTCGAAGTTGCCCGCTTCGCGCGCGCTGCGCCGGTAGGTGAGATCGGTGTCATACCCGAAAGTCGTGTGCAGCTGGTCCATGAAGCTCGAGATGTAGAGCCCGGTGATCCCCGTGCTGGAGGGATCGTACTCGGGCCCTTCGCCGGCGGCATCGGCGTCGGTGCCGGTATAGCGCGAATCGAAGCGGCCCAGCGTCTCGCGCTCGGTCCGCAGCAGTTCCTTGCGGAAACGGCTGAGATCGACGCGCAGGTTCGCGTCCTTCAGGAAGTCGACCGAGAGGCCGGTGTAGCGGCTCATCTGGCGCGCGATCGCGTCTTCCTCTTCGGGCGTGATGTCCGAACCCTTGCCCAGCGCGGTCGCGTAGGGGCCGTTGGCGAACTGGCGCGCTTCCTCGACGAACTGGGCGAGCGAGGCGGGGCGGTTGGCGACGCGGTTGTGGTACCAGGCAGTCGCGGCGTAGCTGGGCAGATAGCCGATGTGAATGTTGTCGAAGCCCGACTGGCGCACGCCGTAGTTCAGGATCGAGGAGAGCAGGACCACGCCGTTGAGCGCCATGCCGCGCCCTTCCATCTCCTCGGCCAGCGCGCCCGAACGGGTCGTGCCGTAGCTTTCGCCGAAGATGTACTTGGGATCGCCCCAGCGCCCGTTCTTGGAGATGTAGCGCTGGATCGCGTCGGCAAAGGCGCCCACGTCCTGGTCGACGCCGTAGAACGCGGCTGGGTCGGTATCGCCCAGCGCGCGCGAGTAGCCCGAGCCTGGCGCGTCGAGGAAGACCATGTCGGTCGAGCCGATCAGGCTGTCGGGGTTGGGGCCGACATCATAGGGAGCCGGGGCCACCGCGATGGGATCGTTCGTGCGCACGTGGGTCGGCGCGAAGCTGCCCATGCGCAGCCACAGGCTCGCCGAACCAGGGCCGCCATTGTAGAAGAAGGTGACCGGGCGGTTCTTCCCGGGCGCGGTGTAGGCGGTGTAGAAGATGCTCTGGGTCGGCTTGCCCTTGGCATCGCGGATGGTGAGCGTGCCCGCCGTCGCGGTGTAGGCGATGGAGCGGCCATCGACGTTGACCGAGCCCTTGGCGGTCTTGGCGATTTCTTCCACCGGAGCGCTGGCCCAGCCAGCCGCCACTTCCTCGGCCACGGCCTTGTCGTGTTCGCGCGCGGCATCCGGCCCTTCGCCCTTCTGCGCGAGCGCGGGATGCGCGAGCACGAGGAGGGAGGCGGCGGCGAGCGACGTAATTCGTTTCATGGGTGTCCCTGTCTGTCTTTCGAGTGTGACCTCGCGGCCCAGACTGGTCGCCCGCCGGTTTCAAGGCAAGGATATATTGTATATCGTTTCTGTAACTTTCTGTCGCAGCCTCACTTGGCCTTGCGCGCCACCCCGGCAAGGCCCTTGGTCAGCTGGAACAGGCCGTTGAGGCGCGACTTGGGATCGCCCCAGGCGCGCTGGAGCACCAGCTTGTGGTCCGGGCGCAGCTTGATCGCGCCCTTGAGCCGCTCGGCATAGGCGATGAGGCCGGTGGGGTTGGGGAAGCTGTCGTTGTGGAAGCTGACCAGCGTGCCGCGCGGGCCGACGTCGATCTTGGCGATGTGGGCAGCAATCGCCTGGCGCTTGATCTGGATGAGCTGGATGAGGTTGGCGGTCGGATCGGGCAGCGGCCCGAAGCGGTCGATCATCTCGGCCGAGAGCGATTCCACTTCGTCCTGGTTCTCCGCATCGTTGAGGCGGCGATAGAGCGCCATTCGCACGGCCAGATCGGGGACGTAGTCGTCCGGGATCATGATCGGCGCATCGACGGTGATCTGGGGCGAGAGGCCCGTGGTGTCCTTCTCCAGCCCCACGCCGCCTGCGCGGGCGGCCATGATCGCATCTTCCAGCATCGACTGGTAAAGCTCGAAGCCGACCTCGCGGATGTGCCCGGACTGCTCATCGCCCAGGAGGTTGCCCGCGCCGCGAATGTCGAGGTCGTGGCTGGCAAGCTGGAAGCCCGCGCCCAGGCTGTCGAGATCGCCCAGCACCTTGAGGCGCTTTTCCGAAACCTCGGTAAGCGCCTGGTTGGCAGGCGTCGTCAGGTACGCATAGGCGCGCAGCTTTGAGCGGCCCACGCGCCCGCGCAGCTGATAAAGCTGGGCCAGGCCGAAGCGGTCGGCGCGGTGGATGATGATGGTGTTGGCACGCGGAATGTCGATGCCGCTCTCGACGATGGTGGTCGAAAGCAGGACCTCGTACTTGCCGTCGTAGAAGGCGCTCATGCGCTCTTCCACTTCGCTGGCCGACATCTGCCCGTGCGCGGCGATGACCTTCACCTCGGGCACATATTTGGCCAGCCACTGCTCGACCTCGGGCATGTCCGAGATGCGCGGGACCACGATGAAGCTCTGGCCGCCGCGGTGGTGTTCGCGAAGCAATGCCTCGCGCATCACCATGTCGTCCCATTCCATCACGTAGGTGCGCACTGCAAGGCGGTCGACCGGCGGGGTCTGGATGGTGGAGAGCTCGCGCAGGCCCGACATCGCCATCTGCAGTGTGCGCGGGATCGGTGTCGCCGTGAGCGTCAGGACGTGGACGTCGGCGCGCAGCTGCTTGAGCTTCTCCTTGTGGGTGACGCCAAAGCGCTGTTCCTCATCGACAATGACAAGGCCCAGGTTCTTGAACTCGATGTTCTTGGAGAGGATCGCGTGGGTGCCGCACACGACATCGACGGTGCCGCTGGCCAGTCCCTCGCGGGTGGTGCGTGCTTCCTTCTCGGGGACGAGGCGTGAGAGGCGCCCGACGTTGAGGGGGAAGCCGTTGAAGCGCTCGGCAAAGCCGGAATAGTGCTGACGTGCAAGCAGGGTCGTGGGGGCGACCACCGCGACCTGCTGGCCCGCCATGGCCGCAACGAAGGCAGCGCGAAGAGCGACCTCGGTCTTGCCGAAGCCGACGTCGCCGCAGACGAGGCGGTCCATCGGCTTGCCGCTGCCCAGGTCATCGAGGACGTCGGCGATGGCGTGCTCCTGGTCGTCGGTTTCCTGCCAGGGGAAGCGGTCGACGAACTGGTTGAAGCTCGATTCGTCGGGGAGCAGCGCGGGCGCCTTGCGCAGCGCGCGCTCGGCGGCGGTCTTCATCAGCTCGCCCGCGATCTCGCGGATGCGCTCCTTGAGGCGGGCGCGGCGCTTCTGCCAGGCCTCGCCGCCCAGCTTGTCGAGCTGCACGCCCTCGGACTCGCTGCCGTAGCGCGAGAGGACGTCGAGGTTCTCGACGGGGATGTAGAGCTTGTCGCCGCCATGGTAGGTCAGCATCACGCAGTCGTGCGGGGACTGGCCGACCGGGATCGACTGCAGGCCCTCGTAGCGGCCGATGCCGTGGTCCATGTGGACGATGAGGTCGCCGGGCGTCAGCGCGGCGAGCTCGGCCATGAAGGCGTCGGCGTCCTTCTTGCGCTTCTTGCGCCGGACCAGGCGGTCACCCAGAATGTCCTGCTCGGTGACGACCTCGATCGCTTCGTTGGCAAAGCCGGTTTCGAGCGGGAGAACCAGCGCGGCGGCGCGGCCCTGCACGGCCAGTCCCAGCGCCTCCTGCCAGGTCTCGGCCAAGCGCGGCTCGGTGCCCGAAGCCTCACCCAGGATCGAGACGAGGCGCGCGCGGCTGCCCGTCGAGTAGGCGGCGAGGATGGGTTTGCGGCCCTGCTTGCCCAGCGCGGCAAAGTGCTTTGCCGCGGCCTCGTAAGCGTTGTCGCCGCGCGCGCGTTCGGGCGCGAAATCGCGGGCGTTGGAGAAGCCGAAGTCGATGACCCTGGCGCTCTCGGGCTGGGCGAAGGGATCGGCCTTGTGCGCGGGCTGGGCCTCTGTCAGTCCGGCCAGTTCCTCCGGCGCCAGATAGAGCGCATCCGTGGCCAGCGGGCGGTAGGATCCCGCTTTCTGTCCAGAGGTTTCCTTGCGGTTCCTGAAGTAGTCCGCGATGTCGCCAAAGCGCTCTTCGGCGGCCCCTGCGACCGTGCTGTCGAGGACCATCACGTCCTCGGGCGCGAGGTGGTCGAAGAGGGTGACGAGGCGATCCTCGAAAAGCGGGAGCCAGTGCTCCATACCCGCCAGGCGGCGTCCGTCGCTGACCGCCTGGTAGAGCGGATCGGCGGTGGCGTTCGCGCCGAACAGCTCGCGGTAGCGGGTGCGGAAGCGCTTGACACTGGCCTCGTCGATCAGCGCCTCGCTCGCGGGCACGAGGAGGTGTTCCTTGACCGTACCGGTCGAGCGCTGGGTATTGGTGTCGAAAAGGCGCAGCGTCTCCAGCTCGTCCCCGAAGAAGTCGAGACGAAGCCCTGCATCGAGGCCCGAGGGGACGATGTCGAAGATCGAGCCGCGCACCGCAAACTCGCCCGCGTCGATGGCGGTGTCGGTGCGCTGGTAACCTTGCCGGCGCAGGAGCGCGATCAGGCTCTCGTGGCCGATCTCGAGGCCGGGCTTCAGAAGCTTTACCGATTCGCGGATGCGGAACGGGGTAAGCACGCGCTGGGTCAGCGCGTTGGTCGTGGTGACGAGAAGCTGCGGCCCGGTGCGCTTGGCCTGAAGCTGGTGCAGCGCGGCCAGACGCCGCGCGCTGACCGAGAGCGCAGGGCTGGCACGGTCGTAGGGCAGGCAGTCCCAGGAGGGAAACTCGATCACCTGCAACTCGGGCGCAAAGAAGCGCGCGGCCTCGGCAAGCGCGCTCATGCTTGCCTCGTTGTCGGCGACGAAGACCGCGCGGCCCTTGGCGGCGCGCGCGAGGTCGGCCATCACCAGCGGCTGGCTGCCGCGCGTAACGGAGGCCAGCGTGAGAGGCGAAGTGGCGGAAAGAATGCGGGAAAAGTCGGTCATGGCTTCTGCGTGTGGCGATCGGCCGTCGCCACGCTCAGGCCAGGAATACGGGTGGGAGCGGGAAAACTCAGTACGGAATTTCGACGTAGTCGAGCTTCATCATGCGGTCCATCAGCGGACCCTGGAACTTCTCGGGGACCGGCTCGGTCTTGAGCGCCCAGGCCATGATCTCGACGTCCTCTTCCTCGATCAGCGTCTCGAACCAGTCCATGTCAGCTTCGGACCAGCTTTCATGAAAACGGTCAAAGAAACAGCCGATCATGTAGTCGGCCTCGCGCGTGCCACGGTGCCAGGCACGAAAGCGAAGTCGGGCGAGACGGGACGAGGTATCAGTCATGACCCGCGCCGTTACAATGCGGCGCGGGCCGGGGCAAGGTTTTCAGTGGTGCGAAAGGTGCACCGGGGAGGTCGGTGGGCTCAGGCGCGCAGAGCCGCGACGATCTCGGGGCCCGAACGGCCGGTGAGGGTCTTGGGCACCTCCTCCAAGATCGTTGCTTCCAGCGTCTTGTGGTAGTGGCGGCGCATCTCACCCAGCGATTTCGGGTCCGCAATGACCACCAGCTTGTCCATGTGGTTTTCCATGGCCTGCTTGTTGAGCCAGTCCGTCACGGCCGCAACATGGGCGGCCTCGTCGAGGCGCGAGGTCCGATCCTGGGGGTTGGCAGGATAGCGCGAGCCCGCGTCATGATCCTTGATCCCGGCGCTGTAGTTGGTGGGCGCGAGGTCGGGCACGTCGACTGCGGTCAGCTCGGGCGACGCTTCCTTGCCAGCGTTGCGGTAGAGCTCGAAGTTCTCCCCGTCGACCAGCGCAAACATCGTTCCATGGGGCAAGAGCATGCTCTCTCTCCTTTTTTGTTGCCGTTTGCTCCCATCAACGGGGAAAGTTGTCGGTATGTTCCACGGGCTCTGGTGAAATGCCCGAGAGGCGCGCTAAGAGGCGGCCATGCGGCCCGAAGCGCTCAACTCCCTGTTTGTCGATTCCGAGTCCCTCGACGGGGTCGGCCCCCGAATCCGTCGCCCGCTGGAAAAGCTGGGCCTGACGCGGATCAAGGATCTCGCCTACCATCTGCCCGACCGTTTCGTGGAGCGGCGCATGGTGACCCGCCTTGATGAGGCGGGGATTGGCGAGAACGTGATCGTGCGCCTGACCGTGCGCGAACACCGCGCGTCCTCGGGCCGAGGCCCCTACCGCATCATCACCGAGGACGATGCGGGTGATATCTGCACGATCGCCTACTTCGGGCGTGCGTCCTACACTGGCAAGAAGCAGCTTCCCGTGGGCGAGACGCGCTGGGTGGCGGGACGCATCGACGAGTACGGGCAGACGCGCCAGATGGTGCACCCCGAACATGTCTCGGAAAGTGACACCGCGCCCATCGGCCAGCAGCGCGAAGCCGTCTATGGTCTCTCCGAAGGGATGACGCAGGGGCGCATGGGCTCGCTTGTGAAACAGGCGCTGGAGCACCTGCCCGAGTTGCCCGAATGGATCGAGCCCAGCCAGATGGCCAAGAGCGACTGGCCCGCCTGGCACGAGGCTTTGCGTGAGGCGCATCGTGGCCCCAACGAGCCTGCGCGCGATCGCCTCGCCTACGATGAGCTCTTTGCCAATGCGCTCGCGCTCATGCTGGTGCGCGCAAGCAACCGTTCGCAGCGCGGCACGCCGCTGCAGGGCGACGGGCATCTGCGGGCCAAGCTCAGCCTGCCATTCGCGCTGACGGGCGCGCAGGCCCGTTCGATCCGCGAGATCGAGGGGGACCTGGCCCAGACCGCGCCGATGCTGCGTCTGCTGCAGGGCGATGTCGGTGCGGGCAAGACGGTGGTGGCGCTCTCCGCACTGCTGATCGCGGTGGAGGCGGGCGCGCAAGGCGCGATGCTCGCCCCGACCGAGATCCTCGCGCGCCAGCACTACACCACGCTGCGCAAGATGCTGGAAGGTACAGGCGTCGAGATCGCGCTCCTGACCGGGCGCGACAAGGGTAAGGCGCGCGAGGCGATCCTGATGGGGCTGCTTGACGGATCGATCCAGATCGTGGTGGGCACCCACGCGATCTTCCAGGATGCGGTCGCCTACCATAACCTGGCCCTCGTGGTGATCGACGAACAGCACCGCTTCGGGGTCGGACAGCGCCTGATGCTGGCGCGCAAAGGTCGGCGCACGCCGCACACGCTGGCGATGACGGCGACCCCCATCCCGCGCACGCTGACACTGGCGCAATACGGCGAGATGGAAGTTTCGCGCCTCGATGAACTGCCGCCCGGGCGCCAGGCCATCGACACCCGCGTCGTCTCGACCGACCGGATGGACGACGTGGTCGGCGCGCTCTCGCGCCACATCCAGTCCGGCCAGCAGGCCTACTGGGTCTGCCCGATGGTGACCGAGAGCGAGACCGACGATATTGCCGCGGCCGAAGCGCGCTACGAAGCGCTCAAGGAGCGCTTCGGCAACCGCGTCGTCATGGTCCACGGCCAGCTCAAGGGCGAGGAAAAGGACGCCGGTATGGAGCGCTTCGCCTCGGGCGAGGCGAGCCTTCTGGTTGCAACGACCGTGATCGAGGTCGGCGTCGACGTGCCCAACGCGACGCTCATGGTGATCGAACAGGCCGAGCGTTTCGGCCTGGCCCAGCTGCACCAGCTGCGCGGGCGCGTCGGGCGCGGTTCGGAGAAATCGACCTGTCTGCTGCTGCGCGGAAAGGCGCTCAGCCAGACCGGCCGCCAGCGCCTCGCGCTGATGCGCGAGACGCAGGATGGCTTTCGCCTTGCCGAAGAGGACCTGCAACTGCGCGGGGGCGGCGAACTCCTTGGCACGCGCCAGTCGGGCGACACGCCGTTTCGCATCGCCAGTCTTGAACAGATCACCAAGCTGCTTCCGCTTGCCCACGACGATGCACGTCTGTTGATGGAGCGGGACGGCGGCCTTGAAGGCGCGCGGGGTGAGGCGGCGCGTATTCTCCTTTATCTCTTCGAGCGCGACTACGGGGTGCAACTCCTGCGTGGGGGCTGAGCGCCCTGGGCTCAGGGTGTTTCGGGCGGGAAAGCGAGCCCTTCCTCGACAAGCCGCTGGCCCCAGGCGTGGACGCGCAGAAGCCGCTCGGTGTTCGCGCTCAGGGTGTCGAAGTCCGCGCGGGAGAGAGTGATGGCAGGGCGACCGGATCCGTCACCGCGCGCGGCAGGATGATCCGGGCCGGGGGCAGCGGTGTCGCTGGCCGGACGTCCAGCGGTGCCTGGACACGCGATGCGCATGCCGCCGTCATCGGCAAAACGGCGAGCGCGAGCGCGCCACAGATCGGCTTCGTGAAGGGCATCATCGGCTTCCTTTGCAAGACGGGCGTGAGTTTGTTCGGTGGCGAGGCGTTGCTCCTGCGCGCGCTGCGCGGCCTCTTCCTGCGCGGTCTGGTAGTTCGCCTTGGTCGCGGCGTGGTTGGCGGCTTCGCTGCGGGCGCGTTCGCGCCAGTCACGCGCGCGGCCGTGTTGCAGCCAGGCGAAGGCGGCAAGGGCGAGCGCCAGCATTGGCCACGGGTAGGTGCGAAGCAGGCGCCAAGGCCAGGCCAGGACGCGCAGCAGGCCGAGGGGGGGCGGGATCATCGTGGGGTCTCCTTCTCGATGGCGCGCGAGCGGGCGACCTGGCGGTCTTTCAGGGCTGCGACGCCGCCTGCGGTGCCAATCAGAAGGACAAGGCCTCCGGGAAAGGCCGTGCAGTAGGCGGCGAGATCAAAGGGGCGGCCGCGTCCGATCGTCTCGAACAGAAGAAGGCCGTGGGCCCCCAGAGCATAGAGGAGCACGCCGAAGGTGCCGAGCACGCGGGTCGTCTCGAACTCGCCGCTGGCTGCGCGCAGGATTGCCGAGAGGCCCCTCATGCCACGTGCTCCGCAAAGACCCATTGGCCGGGCGCAATGGCGATCCAGTCGCGGTGGCGCTCGGTGACCTCGACGGGCGTGCCCCGGGGCAGAGCGCGCAGGACCGGGTGGTCAAGGCCGGGGCCACTGCGCACCCTGAGCGAGGAGGCCGTGACCCGTGCGCGCAGGGAGGCCCCCAGCACCTGCTTACGGAACGCAGGCATGTCGAAGGCGGGGCCGGGGTCGAGCTTGCGGCCGGGCGCGATGTCATCATGTCCGACGATTTCGTGGATCGGGTAGGTTTCGGCGAGGGCCCGGGCAACCGCGATGGCGGCCTTGATCTGGGCTTCGGGATAGACTTCCCAGCCGCGGACCGGCCCGCCATGACGGTGGGCGGCCTCGATGGCGGGAATGGTCGTGCCGCTGGCATCGCACCATCCCTGAGGCGACCAGGTGAGGGGACCGCGGTTGGCAAGCTCGATGCCGATGGCGTGGCTGTTGAGTCCGGATAGACCCTGCCAGGCCGAGCGTCCGGCGTGCCAGGCGCGCCTTTCGAGGTTCACGCACTGGATCACCGCGCCGTCCCGCC
The DNA here is from genome assembly GCF_022818885.1 of Novosphingobium mangrovi. Taxonomy (NCBI): domain Bacteria; kingdom Pseudomonadati; phylum Pseudomonadota; class Alphaproteobacteria; order Sphingomonadales; family Sphingomonadaceae; genus Novosphingobium; species Novosphingobium mangrovi. The sequence goes on from NZ_JALHAT010000004.1 coordinate 56,288, forward strand.
CGATCACGAGGTGCGCCGAGGCGCCCGCCGCAGGGTTGGCGAGCCAGCTGGCCGAGGAAGCCGCACTGCCACCAGCTGTGTAGTGCATCACGATGAAACGCGGGGGACGGCGGAAGGCACCCGAATGGTTGGGGCTGGGTAGCTGCGTGACGGCGGCGTCCTGGGTGTGGAGCACGCCCTTGCGGATCGAGAATGGCATGAGCCTCCTATGCGCCCGGTGGGCGCGTGCGGGATGGGAAGGCGGGCGAACAGCTCCGGCAGGGCGCGGCGGCGCGAGAAGCGCTGGAGGCCAACGCGTGTTCGGAATTATCGCTTTGGGGAGATGGCGCGGACTGCCTTGGCAGGGTCACCGTCACGCAGGATTACATCGTGCGTGTGGGTGTAGGAAAGTTGTTTTTGCAAAGGCTGCGGAGCGGCGCCGAGTGTCAGGGTGGGACATAGGGCCCGTTTTGCTTGCTCAATTCCGTAAAAATCCGGAAGAACTGGCCGTGAAAGCGGAGTGCCGTCGGGCGAGTCCGCGCCTGTGGAGGGGCTCAATGAAACGCGTATTGCCATCGGCGCTGGTACCGGCTCTTGCCTTGGCTCTGGCCCTGAGTCTGGCAGGGTGCGGTCTCGATCCTGCCGAGCAGATGGAGCGCGCGCGTGCCTCCTATGCCGCGCACGACTTTACCCGCGCCCGGCTCGATCTGGTCAGTCTGCTTCAGGAGGAGCCGCAGAACGAAGCGGCCCGCAAGCTTCTTGTCCGCACGCTTCTGGCCATGGGAGATGGGGAGGGCGCGCGTCAGGCGCTCGAACGGATCGCGCCCGGTCAGCGCAGCGCCGATCACGCCGTGCTGCTTGGCGAGGCGGCTCTCCTGCGCGAACGGCCCGATGAGGCACTGGGCCTGGTGGACGGGGCCCGCGGCAGTGGGGCGCAGTGGGTGCGGGGCATGGCCCATCTGCTCGAGGGCGATCCCGCAAAGGCGCGCAGTGCTTTCGCGCGGGGGTTGGAGGAGGGGCCTGAGGATGCGCGCCTGCTTGCCGATTTTGCGCGGCTGGAATTGAAAGAGGGGCACGTTCCCGAAGCGCGTGGCCTCGTCGACCGGGCGCTCAAGGTCGATCCTGCCTCGCGCGAGGCATTGCTCGCCGATGGCCAGGTGGCCACGGCTCAGGGGGATCTGCTGCGCGCGCTCGAGGCCTATTCCGCTGCGCTCGAAGCCTATCCCGGGAACCTGGCCGCGTTGACCGGCAAGGCCGCGATCCTGGGCGATCTTGGCCGAACCGAGGATATGCAAGCCGTGCTGGACGCGGTGCCGGAAGGTACCGGCGCGAGCCCGGAGCTTGTCTACCTGCGCGCTCGGCTGGCCGGGGCTCAAGGCGATTGGGCGAAAGTGCGCGGGATCTTGCAGTCCCGTTCCGAGGTCGTGCGCACGCGCGACGAGGCGGCGATCCTCTATGCCCGCGCCTTGGTGGAGCTCGATCAGGACGAGCAGGCGCGCGCGGCCTTGCAGCCCGTGCTGACCCGGACCCCATCCAATGTCGCGGCGCGGCGCGAACTCGCCCGTATCCAGATCGCGCAGAAGGACTTTGCCGGCGCGCTTGCAACGCTCGAACCGCTGGTTGCGAAGTCCACCGCGTCCGCCAGTGACCGGCGCCTCTATGCCGAGGCAGCAAAGGGAGCTGGGCGGGGCGATGCCGCGCAAGCCGCGCAGAGGGCGCGCGCGCCTTCGCCTCAGGCGCTCGCGGCCCAGCTGGCCGAGGCCGACACCGCGATGAAGGCGGGCAACTGGGCGAACGCGAGCGCGCTCTACAAGAGCCTCCTCGCCGTCACCGATGGTACCAATCCGCTTTTTCTCAACAATCTGGCGTTGGCGGAGAGCCGCCTCGGGCGTAGGCAGGAGGGGGTCGCGTTTGCGCTGCGGGCGCTGGAATCCGCGCCGGAAAACGCCTCGGTCATGGATACGGCGGGCTGGCTTCTGGTGGAAACCGAGAGCGATCATGCGCGCGGGTTGCGCTTGCTCGAAGCGGCCGCGAAGAAGGCCCCCGACAACGCCACGATTGCGGGGCACCTGGCTTCCGCCCGCAAGGGAACCTGATCACGCGACATAGGCCGGATACGAAAAGAGGGCCCGTCTTGCGACGAGCCCTCTTTTGTCTGGTCCGGATCTGACCTTCAGGCCATCGCGTAGGCTGGGCGAAGGCTGCCGCGGGCCACGACCGCACGGCGGCGGTTGATGGCAAGGCCGATCAGGGCAACGCCGAAGAGTGCCAGCATACCCGGTTCGGGAACGTCCGAGCCGCCACTGGTCGAGGAGACGGTGCCCGCGCCGCTTGCCGAGGTGACGCCCGATACGCCGGTGATCGACTGGTAGCGCACGTAGAAGTCGCTGAGCGAGAGCGTGTCGGTGGGGCTCGCGAACGAGAGGGTCAGCGTGCCGTCACCGCTGCCGCCAAGCTCGATGCCGCCGCCGCCGCCGCCCGCGCAACTGCCCGTCGAGGCATCCTTGAAGCAGACGTCGACCGTGCCGATGCCGTTCGGGTAGGTCGAATTCAGCGTCGTGTAGCTGAAGGCGCCCGTGCTCGAGGCTGCGGAGATCGTGGGGTCGGTGTTGAAGGCAAAACCGGAGATGCGCGATCCGGTGACCGGTGCCGAGGTGGTGTTCGAGACATTGTAGGCGAACATGTAGTCGTTGCCCGAAATGCCCGTCAGCGTCAGCCGGATCCTGGCGGTGAGGCCATCGATTGTCGAGCCATCGGAAAACCCGTCGTACATGAGGGTGTATTCCGACCCGACGTCGGCATCCGAGAGGGTTATCTCGTCGGCAAGGGCGGGTTGTACCGCCAATCCCGTTACGAGCGCGGCAAGGCCGCATATGCTCTTCTTCATGACTTTCCCCTTTCTCCCGTTCTCCCGCAGAAGAACCGAAAGAGAAGAGGCAAAGATCGTGCCATCTACGGATTTGTTGCGTTAATTAGTTAACACTTGCGGCCAGTTGTAAACATTCCCGACATTGTTTCGTCCGAAATTGGGGGGGGGACGTGCCCTTCGAAGGGTCATGATGAATACGGGGCAAGCCGTATGCGCGTCTGTCAGGATAGTTGACGCGCATACGGGAGGAATTCGCGAGGTGGGGTCAGAAGCGCAGGCTGATCCAGGTTCCGAAGAAGTCGGAATCGCCGTAGCCGGCTTCGCGCAAGGCCGGTCCTGCAAAGACATGTTCGTAGCGCGCGGTGATGCCCACGCGCGGCGAGATGTTCCACTGCACCTGCAGGCGCGGCATCTCGGCGGTCTTGTGGGACGTCGAGAACTGCGTGCCTGCCAATGGGCGGGTGTTGGCGCGGTAGATCGCATCGCCTGTCGTTGCGCGCCAGGCGAAGCTGTAATCGGCCAGGATCTTCACCGATTTGACTGGGCTCAGTGACAGGGTCGGGGCGACCTCGACCAGATTGCTGGCAGTCAGGAACAGGTGGTGGCTGAAGGGCGTGTTGGCGCCGTGCGGCGAGATCGCGTTGCGCATCTCGCCTGCACCGGGACCGTCCTCGTTGCCGCCGCCGCCGCTGGCGTAATCGAAGTTGAAGCCGACGCGCGGCGCGCCCTTCTGCGCGCCCAGGGCGACCGTCTGGCTCAGGAAGACCTGCCAGGCGTCGATCGCGCGATCCTCGAAGCTGCCGGACTGGTGGTTGACCGTCCAGTCGATGTTGACCGGGCCGATATCGCCCCAGGCATGGGCGCCGACATAGACACGCTCTTCGCGCCCGACGGTACCGACCCAGGCTGCCTCACGGCGGCGCAGGCGCCACACGAAGGGATCGAAGGAGAGCTTCGATCCGCCCAAGAGGTCGCGCGGAAGCTGGGTGCCCACGGTCACGCCGCTGAAGCGGATCTCGTCGTTGATCCGGTCATCGCCCGTGCCCTGCCGGCCGTAAGCGGTGGGCTTGAAGTCGAACAGGTCGACCCTGACGTCCCGGCCGCGCGCCCACAGGCGCAGGCCGTTCTGAGTGTAGTGGATGGCGTTGTTGTCGCGCTGGCTGACAAGCATTTTCGAGCCATCATAGAACATCTGACGTCCGTAACGTGCGCCGAGATCCAGGCCGCGAAGCGTGCCCGTGACCTCGACGAAGCTCTGCTCCACGGTGAGATCGTTCTCCTGATAGACCGAGGGCGTGCCGATGTTGTGGCCGCTGCTGTCGGCGTGCGAGAGCTCGCCGTAGAGGCGCACGTGTTCGCCCAGATGCAGGTCGGCGCCGCCGGTCACGCGCAGGATGTCGTGGCGCTGGTGCTCGCCCTTCACAAGGCCCGGGTTGCTGGTGAAGTTGGTGCGCAGGCGCATTTCACCGGCCAGCGTCAGGTAGATGTCGTCGTCGCTGTCGAGACGGATGTGCTTGAGACGGTCGAGCGGATCGTCGATTTCGCGCGCCTCGCCCGGCGCGCTCCAGTTCTCGGACCAGCGCGCGGTGGCGTAGGCGTTGGTGACGCGGCCCTCGCCATTGGCTGCGGGCGGGTAGGGCGTGCGCTCGGTGCTGCTCTGGGCAAGAGCCGGGCTCGCGCACAGCGCGCAGCCGAGGGCAGCGGCCATAAGCGGCCGGTTGTCGATGGTCATGGATTTCAGCTCTTGTGTGGTGCGACCCGAAGGGCTGTGGAGGGGAAGGGAGGGGCGCTACGTGCGTCAGCTTTGCCGTTTTCGCCGTGCGGTCCCTCCCGCTATGTCAGGTGTGGAATGCGGTCATGGTCGTGGTCTTATTCGGCTGCGGTGAGGGCGGCCGCGGCGGCATCGGGATCGGCCGGGGCGCGCCCGCTCCTGGCGATGGCGGCGCGGAAGGCTGCGGGATCAAGCGACTTTTCCCAGCGCGAGACGACGACGGTCGCCACTGCGTTGCCCACGAAGTTGGTGAGGCTGCGGCACTCGGACATGAAGCGGTCGATACCCAGGATCAGCGCCATGCCTGCAACTGGCACGGAAGGGACGATCGAGAGCGTGGCGGCCAGCGTGATGAACCCGGCGCCAGTGACGCCCGCCGCGCCCTTGGAGGACAGCATGGCCACCGCAAGCAGCAGGATCTGCTGGCCAAGGGTCAGGTCCACGCCGCAGGCCTGGGCGATGAACAGGGCCGCCAGCGTCATGTAGATGTTGGTGCCATCCAGATTGAACGAGTAACCGGTGGGAACGACAAGGCCGACGATGGTCTTGGGGCAGCCGGCCGCTTCCATCTTCGCGATCAGCGAGGGCAGGGCGCTTTCCGAGGAGGAGGTGCCCAGGACCAGCAGCAGCTCTTCCTTGAGGTAACGGATGAGCGCGAAGATCGAGAAGCCGGCGAAGCGGGCCACCGTGCCGAGCACGACCACGACGAAGAGCAGCGAGGTGATGTAGAACAGCGCGACCAGCTCGGCGAGGTTGGCAAGGCTGCCCACACCGTACTTGCCGATGGTGAAGGCCATCGCGCCGAACGCACCGATGGGAGCGGTCTTCATCACGATCGAAACGAGGCGGAAGAACACGCCCGAGACGTCTTCGAGGATCGAGAGCAGCTTGTCGCCGCGTTCGCCCATGCCCGCCAGGGAAACGCCGAACAGGATGGCGATGACGAGAACCTGCAGGATGTTGCCCTGGGTCATCGAGGACAGGAACGTGTCCGGGATCATCGAGGTGAGGAAGCCGACGAGCGAGGTCTCGTGCGCCTTCTCGGAATAGGAGGCGACGGCGGCCGCGTCGAGCGAGGACGGGTCGATGTTGAGCCCGTCACCTGGACGCATCACGTTGGCAATGATCATGCCGATGATGAGCGCGAGCGTCGAAAAGGTCAGGAAGTAGGCGAAGGCCTTGGCCGCGACCCGGCCCACCGCGCGCAAGTCGCGCATCGAGGCGATGCCGGTCACGATGGTCAGGAAGATGACCGGGGCGATGACCATCTTCACCAGCTTGATGAAGGCATCGCCAAGCGGCTTGAAGGCTTCGCCGGTCTGCGGGGCGAAGTGCCCGAGCGCCACGCCCGCGGCAATGGCCACGATCACCTGGACATAGAGATGCGTGTACCAGCGGCGGCGCGACCCGGCCTGTGGCATGGTGGGGGAGGGGCTATGCATGGTGTACCTTTTCGTCCTCTCGCAAGCGGGAGACTTCGCCTCCTCGCAACTTGGTGCAAGGAATTGCCCGCTCGGGGGATGCGGGGCCAGCGCAATCGTGCTTGCGTTAAATGGACGCATTTACAGGGGTTTGGGGGCGTTTCCAGAATGTTTCTGTGGCGAAAATTGCATGCAATGCCTGCAAATGTGTCGGAAATTGCACATGACGCACGCGCCGCGTATTGAGACAGGGATGATTCGCTTCAACTCCCTCCTGCCCGTTCTGGGCTGCTTCGTGCTGGCGCTGCTGGTGGGGCTGGGAGCTGGGTATCTCGCCCGCGAGCGCGCTCTCGATGCCCTGCTGGTTTCAGGGGAGGCGGATGCCCGGATACGCCAGGCGCTGATCGAAAGTGAAGTGGCGCGCTATCGGCTGTTGCCGCTCGCGCTTGCCGATGACCGCGACGTGATCGCGGCCGAGCGCGGTGAGAGCGATGCGGCGGTGGCGGTTCTCAATGGGAAGCTGAAAGAGCTCGCCCAGACGACGGGCGCTTCGGCCATCTATGTGGTGAACCGGGACGGGCGCGCGATTGCGGCCAGCAACTGGGATAAGCCCTATAGCTTCGTGGGCTCGAACTACAGTTTCCGCCGGTACATCCGCGAGGCGCAGGATTCGGGGGCGGGACGGCAGTTCGCGCTGGGCACGGTCAGTCGCAAGCCGGGGCTCTACCTTGCCCAGCGCACGCGCGGCGGGGGGGCGGTCGTGGTCAAGCTCGAGTTTGACTGGATCGAGGACCAGTGGCGACAGGCCGGAGGGATCACCTTCGTGACCAACCCCATGGGCGTCATCTTCGTGACCAGCCGCCCGGCCTGGCGTTTTGCAGCCACGCGCCAACTTGATGCGCAGGAGCGGGCGCAGACCCAGCGTGACAGCGGCGCAAACGCGATCCATCCGCGCCCCTGGGCCCAGCGCCGCGATGGCCTGCTCGAGGTGCCGGGGCGCGAGGGGCCTTTCGTCCGGATCGATACGCCCGGGGGAAACGAGGGCTGGCAGCTGTTCCTGCTTCTGCCCGCAAAGGGGGCGGTCGCGGGGCAGGCCCGATTGGTGGGTGTGACCGCGGGTGGCGCGGCTCTGGTCGTGAGCCTCTTCGTTCTCTGGCTTCTCTTGCGCAGCCGACGCCGGCGCGCCCGTACGCTGGAACTGGAAAGCGCGGTTGTCGCGCGCACGGCCCAGTTGCGCGAGGAGATGGAGCAGCGTGCCCAGGTCGAGAGCCGGGCTGCCCAGCTGCGCGAGGAGTTGCGGCTCGCCAATCGGCTGGCCACCTTGGGGCAGGTCAGCGCCAGCGTCGCGCACGAGACAGCGCAGCCGGTCTCAGCGATCCGCAACTACGCTTCGAACGCCAAGGTCTTCCTGGAGCGCGGGGACAGCGAACAGGTGGCCGAGAACCTGGGGGCGATCGACCGATTGGCCGAGCGTATCGGCGTCGTGACCGCCCAGCTGCGCGGATTTGCCCGCAAGAAGACCGTCGGGGGTACGCAGTGCGCGCTGGCCGAGGTCCTGGACGGGGCCGAGCTTCTTCTGCGCGACCGGCTCGACCACGTCGATGCGGTGATCCCCGATCTGCCCGCAGACCTGATGGTGGCGGGGGACAAGGTCCGGGTGGAGCAGATTCTCGTGAATCTCCTGCAAAACGCACTCGATGCTCTAGGCGGGCATTCGGATCCGAGGATCGTCATCGAGGTCAAGGTGGATCGCCCGCAGGGGCAGGTCGCCGTGGTCGTCCGCGACAACGGGCCCGGGATTGCCGATGAGGTGGCCGAGAAGCTCTTCACACCGTTCGCGACGAGCCGGGATGAGGGGCTGGGCCTTGGGCTTGTCATTGCGCAGGACATTGCCGCCGAATTCGGTGGCTCACTACGCTGCCTGATGGCGCGCGGCGCCTTGCCCTCGGCGCAGGGGCAGGGCGGCGCAGCTTTTGAACTGATCTTGAGGATTGCCCGATGAGCGAGGCCGCACCTGTAAACCGCATTGCCCTGGTCGAGGACGATGAAGACCTTGCGCGTTCGACCGCGCAGCTTCTGAAGCTCGCGGGCTTCGAAGTGACGCTGTTCGACCGCGCCCAATCCGCGCTCGACGTGCTCGATGCCGATTGGCCAGGCGTGGTCGTGACCGATGTGCGCATGCCCGGGATCTCCGGGATCGACCTGTTTCGCACGTTGCGCGAGCGCGATGCCGAACTTCCGGTCGTGCTCATCACCGGGCACGGCGACGTCGACATGGCGGTCGACATGCTCAAGTCCGGGGCCTGGGACTTTCTTACCAAGCCCTTCGATCCCGATGGGCTGGTGACGGTCTGCGCGCGCGCGATCCGGGCGCGCGAACTGGCGTTGGAGAATCGGCAGCTGCGCGCGCTTGCAGGCGACGAGGCGGCCCCCGTCCTGCTGGGGCAGAGCCCATCGATCCGACGCCTGCGCGAGATGATCCCGATGCTCGCCAATGCGGACATCGACATCCTCATTGAAGGCGAGACCGGGACCGGCAAGGATCTGCTTGCGCGCCTCATTCACCGCTCGGGCAAGCGTTCGCGGCGGCGGTTCCTGCCGCTTCCCTGTGCCGGAATGGACGAGGCGCTCATAACACGCACTTTCGGTCCGGCCAGTGATCCAGCAATCCTCGCGGTGGACCGGGGGACGCTCTATCTCGACGATGTCGACCGCGCGCCGCCGCGGCTTCAGGATCGCCTGATCTCCTTCGTCGAGAAGCGTAGTGTCGAATCCGGCCCGAACGAAGTTCCTCTGGACTTCCGGGTCATCGCGACAAGCCTGCCGCTCGAGGAGGGCGAGGCGATGCCGGTGCAGCCGGCCCTGTTCTATCGTCTGGCGGCCATGCGGCTGGTGCTGCCGCCCCTGCGCGAGCGGCGCGAGGATGTCTCACTCCTGTTCGCGCGCTTTGCCGCGGCTTGCGCGCAGCGTCTCGGGCGCAATGTGCCGCCCTTGTCCAACGCCGTGCGCACGCGCCTCGCCACGCATGACTGGCCCGGCAACGTGCGCGAGCTGCGCAACTTTGCCGAACTATTTGTCATGGATCTCGTCGGAGACCCGGCTGGAGCAGATGCAGGGGGCGATAGCGTTGCGCTGGACGGTGAACAGGCAAGCCTTGCTGAACGGGTCGATGCCTTCGAGCGGGGCGAGATCGTCCAGGCAGTGCGCGCCACAGGCGGCGAGATCGGCGCGGCCATCCGCGCGCTCGGCCTGCCGCGCAAGACCTTCTATTACAAGGTCGCCAAGCACGGCATCGATCTGCCAAGCCTCAAGAAAGGGGGAAGCTGAAGGGGAAAGGCGCCTGCGCGTACGCCAGGCATTAAAAAAGCCCAACGTTTCCGCTGGGCTTTTTTAGTGGTCGGGGAGAGAGGATTCGAACCTCCGGCCCCTGCCTCCCGAAGACAGTGCTCTACCAGGCTGAGCTACTCCCCGACCGATGTCTGGAGCGCCGAAGCGCCCCGGGCAGGTGGGCGCCTATATAGGGGGTGTTCGGGGCTGGCAAGGGAAAAATTCAATTTTCGTTCCGCTTTTTACGCGGCCTGACGCATTCCGCCCAGATTTCCGCCATGTCCTTCTGCGGAAACCTGAAAATGCTGAACCAGGCGCGCCATGGCTTCGGCTTCGCTGGAGAGGTGACGGGCTGCGGCCGTACCTTCCTCGACCATCGCGGCATTCTGCTGTGTGGCGGAATCGAGGCGGCCGACACGCTCGTTGATGCGGCCGATTTCGCCCGCCTGGTCCTGCGAGACCGAGGCGATACGTTCGATGGCCTCGTTGATCTCGGCGATCCCGGAGACAATCGTCATCAGCGATTCGCCCGACTGGCCGACAAGCTTGACCCCGCGTGCGACCTGCTCGCCCGAGGTGTCGATCAGCGCCTTGATGTCGTTGGCCGCGTCGGCCGAGCGCTGGGCGAGCGCGCGCACTTCCGTGGCGACGACCGCGAAGCCCTTGCCCGCCTCGCCCGCGCGCGCCGCTTCGACGCCCGCGTTGAGGGCAAGAAGGTTGGTCTGGAAGGCGATGCCGTCGATGAGCGTGATGATCTTGCCGATCTCGTCGGCCGAGCGCTCGATCTCGCTCATGGCGAAAACCGCGCTCTCCACCACTTCGCTGCCGCTGAGCGCATCGTTGCGGGCCTTCGAGACATTGGCCTGGAGATCACGCGCAGAGGTGGCGTTGTCCGAGACGGTGATATTGAGCTGGCGCAGCGTGTTGGCGATATCCTCCAGCGTCGAGGCCTGTTGCTCGGTGCGCAGGGCCAGATCGTCGGTCGCGGAACGGATCTCGAGCGAGCCGGTCTCGATCTGCCCGGCCGAGCGCGTGACGTCGCGCACGATCCGGTCGAGATCGCTCGCCGCGCCGTTGAAGTCGTTGCGCAGAGCTTCGTAACTCTTGGGGAAGGCGTTGGCGATCCGGCGCGACAGGTCGCCGCCGGCAAAGGCGCGCAGGCCCTCGCCGATCTCGTCAATCACCTGTTGCTGCTCGCGGGCGGCGCGGGCGCGTTCCTCTTCGGCGATTTCCTCGGCACGCGCTCGCGCGCTTTCGGCGGAGGCCTGTTCTACGACCAATCTTTCAAAGTCACGGGCGATGATCACGAGAACGGCCGTTTCCGCGACGACGATGACGGCGTGAAGTAGGACGCGGGCGAAATCCGGTCCGTCCGGGAAGACGAGCGAGGGGGCCAGGAAGTTGGCAAGCAGGTGGTGGGCCGCCGCGACACCCGCGCCAAGCAGGACTGGACGCCAGTCGGCAATCAGCATGAGCGTTGCGAGCGAGGCGAAGATCGTCATGTGGAGGTCGATCATCCAGTGGCTGCCGGTCCACTGCCACAGCAGGATCGCGGGATAGATCGGCGAGGTAAAGCCCAGGACCATGCGCATCTGCTGCCCCTCGGGGTGTTGCAGGGCGAGCATGGTGGGGACGATGGAAACCACGATGGCGAGTACCGGGGGGAGGAAGCCGGTTTCCGCGAAGAAGGTGCCCCCGATCGTGATCAGGACGTAGGCCCAGCCCAGGGCGACCAGGGACAGCGCGCCCTTGCGGCGCAGTTCGTTGAGTTCGTTCATGGTTCTAAAGCCAGTCTGGTTTGGGCAGGGCTGCCGCAGAGAAATTCCGGCACGGCGAAGAGGAGTGCGCCGCTTTGCAGGGCCTCGCCCGTGAGGTTGCCCGCGGGCACCCGGACGAAGAAGGAGCCGCGGTAGGGGCCTGGCGCAACGAGCGCGGCGCCGTGCGTGCGCGACCAGGCAACGGTGCGCGCCGGGCTCGTGGTGGTCAGAGGAAGGTAGAGCGCCGTCCCGCGCGAGGCTGGGGACAGCGCGATGAGCAGGACGCCCAGCGCAAGGATGGCCTGCACGGCCATGGGGCCGGGTAGGACTTTGCGCAGGGGGGCGGGCAGGCGGACTTGCATGTGCGTTTCATGCACGCAGGCGCTTTTCCGTCGCGCAAAGGGTTGCTTACGTAGAGATGCCGAAGGCTCGAGCAGGTTACTTTCGGCAATTGGCGGGGCTGGACTGTTGCTATAGAGCCAAGCGGATGACCGAGACTCTGTCCCCTGCCAAGCCGACCGCTCCCGCCTCCCTTCAGGGTGAGGCCCGTCCGCGCCACTGGGAGTGGCAGTATCTCGATCTCATGCGCCACATCTGGGAGCATGGCGATGAACGCGTGGACCGCACAGGCGTGGGCACGCGTTCGGTCTTCGGGGCGACCATCCGCTTCGATCTGGCGGGGGGCGCAATGCCGCTCCTCACCACCAAGCGGGTCTATTGGAAGACGGCCACGCGCGAACTGCTGTGGTTCCTGACCGGTGACACCAATATTCGCAAGCTGTGTGCGCAGAACGTGCAGATCTGGACCGACTGGCCGCTTGAGCGCTACCGCCGCGAGACCGGTGATGCCATTACCCGCGAAGCGTTTTCGCAGCGCATCGTCGAGGATGCGACCTTCGCGTGGCTGTGGGGAGATCTCGGCCCGGTCTATGGCAAGCAGTGGGTTGACTGGCCCACCTACGAGCCGGTGGGTGAGGGCCTGTTCCGGAAAGGGGCGGGCATCAACCAGGTTGCGCAGGTCGTCGAAAGCCTGAAAAGCAATCCTGGCAGCCGCCGGCACATCATCGAGGGGTGGAACGTCGCCGAACTCGATTCGATGGCGCTGCCCCCGTGCCACAAGACCTACCAGTTCCATGTCGCGGACGGTAAGCTCTCGTGCCTGCTCTACCAGCGCAGCTGCGATCTGGGGCTGGGTTTTGCCTTCAACATGTGGTCGCTCGCCGCGCTGACGCGAATGATGGCCCAGCAATGCAACCTCGAGCCGGGTCACGCCGTTTGGACAGGAGGTGATGTCCATCTCTACCTCAACCACGGAGCGCTGGTGGAAGAGCAGCTTGCGCGTGAACCTGCCGGGGACGCGACGCTGACCTTCCCGCGCCGCCCGGCCTCGATCTTCGACTATACGATCGAGGATTTCGAAGTCACCGGCTACGCGCCCCAGGCCCATATCGCCGCGCCTGTCGCGGTCTAGATCGGGTTTCGCGAGCGATTGATTGACATTGCCACGGTTTGAAATATTCTGACTTAACCGTGGAATTTTGATGCACTGCAAAAGATAACCGCAGGCGCCTGTTCTCACGGTCCGTAAACGACGGGAGAGAACGTGATGGTCGACCAGACGGGACGAATCGGCATGCCGCGCGGCAACCTGCCGCCGCTTGAGCTGCATGTGCCCGAGCCGCGCTTCCGGCCGGGCGATCCGGTCGACTATTCCTGGCTCGATATTCCGGGGGCCGGCGAGCTTCCCCGCTTCGACGAGGCCTGCGAAGCGCGCGAGACAATGCCCGCGACGCTGGGCATGGTGCGGGTGCTCGACGACAAGCACCGCGCGGTTGGTCCCTGGGACCCGCGCCTCGATCCTGAAACACTGCGCCGCATCCTGCGCACCATGGCGCTGACCCGCGCCTTCGATGACCGGATGTACCGTGGGCAGCGGCAGGGCAAGACCAGCTTCTACATGAAGTGTACCGGCGAGGAGGCGGTCTCGGTCGCCCATGCCTATGCGCTGGCGGGCGATGACATGGTCTTTCCGAGTTACCGCCAGCAGGGAATCCTGATCGCGCGCGACTATCCTCTCGTCGAGATGGTCAATCAGATCTACTCGAACCGGGCCGATCGGCTGAAGGGGCGTCAGCTCCCCATCATGTACTCGGCGCGCGACTATGGCTTCTTCACCATCTCGGGCAATCTGGCGACGCAATTCCCGCAGGCCGTCGGCTGGGCCATGGCGAGCGCGATCAAGGGCGACACGCGCATTGCGACCAGCTTCGTGGGCGAAGGCTCGAGCGCGGAAGGCGACTTTCACGCCGCGATGACCTTTGCGGCGGTCTACAACGCGCCGGTGATCCTGAACGTGGTCAACAATCAGTGGGCGATCTCCAGCTTCTCCGGCTTCGCCGGGGCGGAGCGTTCGACCTTCGCGGCGCGCGCGGTGGGCTATGGTATTGCGGGGCTGCGGGTCGATGGCAACGACGCGCTTGCCGTTTACGCGGCGACGCAGTGGGCGGCCAACCGCGCGCGGGCCAACAAGGGGCCGACCCTCATCGAGCACTTCACCTACCGCGCCGAAGGCCATTCCACATCGGACGATCCCAGCGCCTACCGTTCCGCGCACGAACGCGAGGAATGGCCGCTGGGCGATCCGGTCATGCGTCTTGCGCGCCATCTCATTGCCCTTGGCGAATGGGATGACGAGCGCCACGCGGCCATGGACCGGGAGGTGGCCGAAGAGGTGAAGGCGGCGGCCAAGGCGGCGGAGAAGAACGGCGTGCTCGGCCACGGCTTCCACCATCCGTTCCATACGATGTTCGAGGACGTCTTCGAGGACCTGCCATGGAACCTGCGCGAGCAGGCCGAGCAGGCCATCCGCGAGCGCGAGGCCAAGTGGCCAGATGCAAGGGGTTCGGGCGCGGTCGAGGAAGGAGAGGGCGCATGATCGAGGAAACCGCCGTCAGCCTGCAGGAGGGCGAGGCCCGGCCGATGAACATGATCGAGGCCATCAACGATGCCCTGCACGTGATGATGGGCCACGATCCGGACGTCGTCGTCTTCGGTGAGGACGTGGGCTATTTCGGCGGGGTGTTCCGCGCAACGGCGGGACTTCAGGCCAAGTTTTGCAAGATGCGCGTCTTCGACACCCCCATCAACGAGTGCGGCATCATCGGTGCGGCGGTCGGCATGGCGGCCTATGGTCTGCGCCCCGTGCCCGAGATCCAGTTTGCCGACTATATATACCCCGGCCTCGACCAACTGATTTCAGAGGCCGCGCGCCTGCGCTACCGTTCGGCCGGCGAGTTCACTGCGCCGATCACCGTGCGCTCGCCGTTTGGCGGGGGCATCTTCGGCGGGCAGACGCACAGCCAGAGCCCGGAAGCGCTCTTCACCCACGTCTCAGGCCTGAAGACGGTGATCCCGTCCACCCCGCACGATGCCAAGGGGCTCCTCATCGCGGCGATCGAGGACAACGATCCCGTCATCTTCTTCGAGCCCAAGCGCATCTACAACGGCCCCTTCGACGGCTATTATGACCACCCGAGCAAGACCTGGAAGAATTATCCCGGCGGGCAGGTGCCAGAAGGCTACTATTCCATCCCGCTGGGCAAGGCGCGCACCGTGCGTGAGGGTTCGGCGATGACGGTGCTGGTCTATGGCACCATGGTCCACGTTGCCGAGGCGGTGCTCGCCGAAAAGGGCGTCGATGCCGAGATCCTTGATCTGCGCACGCTCTGGCCGCTCGACATCGAGGCTGTGGAAAAGTCTGTTCAGAAGACGGGGAAATGTCTCGTCATCCATGAGGCCACGCGCACCTCGGGTTTTGGCGCCGAACTCGTCAGCCTCGTCCAGGAGCGCTGCTTCTACCATCTCGAAGCCCCGATCGAGCGCGTGACCGGCTTCGACACCCCGTACCCGCACAGCCTGGAGTGGGCCTATTTCCCCGGCCCGGTCCGCATCGGCGATGCGGTCGACCGCCTGATGAAGGAGTGATCCCATGGCTCGTTACACGTTCCGTCTTCCCGATATCGGGGAAGGGATTGCCGAAGCCGAGATCGTCGCCTGGCACGTCGCAGTAGGCGATCATGTCGAGGAGGACGCGCGCCTGGCCGACATGATGACCGACAAGGCCACGGTCGAGATGGAGAGCCCGGTCACGGGCACTGTCATCGAGATCGCGGGCGAGGCGGGCGAGATGGTGGCCATCGGATCGCCGCTCGTCGTGCTGGAAGTCGAAGGCGCGGGCAACGCGCGGGAGGAGGCTCCCGCGAAGACCGAGAAGGTGCAGGCGCCGGTCGAGGAGCCGGTCGAGGCGAAGGAGCCGGAACCTGAACCGGCGCCGGTTGCGGATACTCGGCCTGAGCCGGAAGGCGCATCGATGTCCCCGGAGCCCTCGCCGCCTCCAGCTCCGCCGCGAACGGCCTCCAGGCCGAAGGCTGCCCCACAGGCTGATGGCGGGCGTATCCTTGCCAGCCCGGCGGTGCGCAAGCGGGCAGCGGACCTTGGCATCGATCTGGACGAGGTCCGCCCGGCCGAGGACGGGCGCGTGCGCCACGGCGATCTCGACGCCTTTCTCTCCTACAACGCGAGCGGAGGTTTTCAGCCAGCGGGGCGCACGGGCGAGGATGAGCAGGTGCGCGTCATTGGCCTGCGCCGCCGCATCGCCGAGAACATGGCCGCCTCCAAGCGCCACATCCCCCACTTTGCCTATGTCGAGGAATACGACGTTACGGCACTGGAGCAGACGCGCGCGCAACTGAACGCAGGGCGCGGCGAGCGGCCCAAGCTGACCATGCTTCCCTTCCTCATCGCGGCGATCTGCAAGCTGATCCCCAGGTACCCGATGCTGAACGCGCACTATGACGATGAGGCAGGCGTGGTGACGCGCTACGGTTCGGTGCATCTGGGTATGGCCGCGCAGACCGCCTCGGGCCTGATGGTACCGGTCATCCGCGATGCACAGGGCTGCAACCTGTGGCAACTGGCCGCCGAGATATCCCGGCTGGCCGAGGCTGCGCGGGAAGGGAAGGCCGCGTCCGGTGAACTGAGCGGCTCGACCATCACCGTCACCTCACTCGGCCCCAAGGGCGGGGTCGCGACGACGCCGGTCATCAACCGCCCCGAGGTCTGCATCATCGGCCCCAACCGCATTGTCGAGCGCCCGATGTTCGTGACCGATGCCAGCGGGACGGAGCGGATCGAAAAGCGCAAGACGATGAACATCTCGATGTCCTGCGACCACCGTGTCGTCGATGGGTGGGACGCGGCCAGCTTTGCGCAGGACCTCAAGGCTCTGATCGAGGCTCCGGCGCTCATCCTCGCCGGGTAAGGGCGCGAACACGAATCACGCAGAGCTTGTGATTCGTGTTCGCGAAAAATTTTGTAGCACGCTGAATGTCGCGGAAATCCCCCATTTTTCGCGTTATTTGGTTTTGAAAACAGAAGTTTGGTTGAATTCTTGGGGCCTCCCTCCATCCGCTTCGATGCGGGATGGAGGGCGCGATGAAACCGGCTTCGCCATTTTTTCGTCCGCCCATTTCTCGCGCCAACCACGCATTTCTGCGGGCCTTGCCGGGGGCGCCCGGGAGAGGGCAGAAAAAAATGCATCGGCCGGTGTAATTCCGTTGACAGGGTGGCCTCCCCGTCATAGATGCGCGGCTCCCAAGCGGACGCACCGCCCAAGTATGCGGGTGTAGCTCAGTTGGTTAGAGTGTCGGCCTGTCACGCCGAAGGTCGCGGGTTCGAGTCCCGTCACTCGCGCCACTTGGGAGTTGCTTCGTTCCAGCCTCGGCTGGACGGGGTCTTTCCGGGAAACCGGAGGAAAACATAGGAATGCTCGGGAAACCGTTTGTTCCATCGCTGCGCGGGTGTAGCTCAGTTGGTTAGAGTGTCGGCCTGTCACGCCGAAGGTCGCGGGTTCGAGTCCCGTCACTCGCGCCACTTGGGAGTTGCTTCGTTCCAGCCTCGGCTGGACGGGGTCTTTCCGGGAAACCGGAGGAAAACATAGGAATGCTCGGGAAACCGTTTGTTCCATCGCTGCGCGGGTGTAGCTCAGTTGGTTAGAGTGTCGGCCTGTCACGCCGAAGGTCGCGGGTTCGAGTCCCGTCACTCGCGCCACTTGGGAGTTGCTTCGTTCCAGCCTCGGCTGGACGGGGTCTTTCCGGGAAACCGGAGGAAAACATAGGAATGCTCGGGAAACCGTTTGTTCCATCGCTGCGCGGGTGTAGCTCAGTTGGTTAGAGTGTCGGCCTGTCACGCCGAAGGTCGCGGGTTCGAGTCCCGTCACTCGCGCCACTTTCCTTACCGAAAGTGGCCATACAGCGCGCAAGAGGCCGGGGTAACACCCGGCCTTTTTCCTTTTCGGCGTAGATTTCGGCACAGGACCTTATTTCGCGATGGTGGACAGCGCGCGCC
Organism: Novosphingobium mangrovi; assembly: GCF_022818885.1. Classification (NCBI taxonomy): domain Bacteria; kingdom Pseudomonadati; phylum Pseudomonadota; class Alphaproteobacteria; order Sphingomonadales; family Sphingomonadaceae; genus Novosphingobium; species Novosphingobium mangrovi. Next base: position 73,817 of record NZ_JALHAT010000004.1, read on the forward strand.
CGACCTTGGGTATCGACTTTGGCACGACCAATTCCGTCATGGCGCTGGCGGGCAGCGAGACCGAAGGGGAGATGATCCGCTTTGCCGCGCCGTCGGGCGCAAGCTCGGTCTTCCGCTCGGCGCTGTGCTTCTGGCAGGAGGAGGGCGTGCGCGGTGGCCTTGCCCATGAGGCGGGCCCCTGGGCGATCGAGGAATTCCTCGAGTTTCCGCAAGGTTCGCGCTTTATTCAGTCTTTCAAGTCGGTGGCGGCAAACCCTGCGTTCGAAACCGCGGGCATCTTCGAAAAGCGCTACCGCTTCGAGGACATGGGCAAGGTCTTTCTGGATCACCTCCTGGCGCACGCGGGAGATGCTCTGCGGGATCTGCCCGAGCGCGTCGTGGTCGGGCGTCCGGTGCGCTATGTCGGCGCGCGCGCCGATGCGCAGCTGGCCCGCACGCGCTACGACGCGATGTTCGCGAGCCTCGGGCGCGAGGTGCATTATGTTTATGAGCCTGTAGGGGCGGCCTTCAGCTTTGCCTCGCGCCTCACCGAACCGGCAACGCTCATGGTCGCGGACTTCGGCGGCGGTACGAGCGACTTTTCCATCGTGCGGGTCGAAGCGCCGGGGGCGGCGCAGCGTTGCACGCCGCTTGCTGCGGCCGGTATCGGCCTTGCCGGGGACCGCTTCGATTACCGCATCATGGACAACCTCGTCCTGCCGCAGCTGGGCAAGGGCGGTACGTACCGGTCCTTCGACAAGGTGCTGGAGATCCCGCCGGGGCACTTCACCGATTTCGCCGACTGGTCGCGCCTCGCCATGATGCGCAACAAGCGCACGCTCGAGCAGCTGGGCAAGCTGAAGCAGAATGCGACCGATCCGGACTCGATCGCCCGCATGATCTCCGTGATCGAAAATGAGCTCGGCTTCGGTCTTTACGAGGCGGTTGGCGCTCTCAAGCGCGCCCTGTCCGGGGAGGAGCAGGCCGCGCTCGATTTTGAGAGCGAGGACTTGCGTATCCACGCCGAAGTGACGCGCGCCGAATTCGAGAGCTGGATCGCACCCGACCTTGCCCGTATTGGCGAGACAGTCGACGAGGCACTGGCCCGCGCCGCCCAGGCGCCCGAGCAGATCGACCATGTCTTCCTGACGGGCGGATCTTCGCTGATCCCGGCCGTGCGGCGCCTGTTCGCTCAGCGCTTCGGGGAGGAACGCCTGGCCAGCGGCGACGAGTTGACCTCGATCGCGCATGGCCTCGCGATGATCGGGCAGTCGGGCGACCTTGCGCAGTGGGCCGCGCGCGACGATATCTGAGTGTGTTGGGGCCTCAGCCCCAGCGACCGGTTTCCATCCACGCCAGGTAGCGCTTCAGTGGAAAGATCCAGATGATGCCGAGTACGATGTAGACCGGTAGCTGGAGAAGCGCGTGCCAGTCCGCGATCACCGGGTGCACATAGCGCGCGATCAGGATTCCATAGACTAGCAGGGCTGCACACAGCGCCAGTACGCCCACGGGAATGCGCCAGGTCGGAGTTTCGCGCATGTCTCAGTCCGCCCCATGGTAGATGCGCGTGGGGGTGACCACGGCGCTGAGCGGCTGGTCGTGCGATTCAACCGGCAGTTCGTCAGCCAGTTGGCAGTCCCAGGCAAGTCCAATCGCTTTCGTGCCCGGGTTGGCCGCAAGCCAGCGATCATAGTGTCCGCCACCCTGGCCCAGGCGATGCCCGTCCTGCGTGAAGGCTATCAGCGGCACGACGACGATATCCGGAGCGGCAAAGGCAGCGGTGCCGGTCGGCTGGGGCATGCGGTAGGGCCCTTCTTCCAGTGCCTCCTCGTCGAAGGGGTTGGCCCATTCGCGAAATTCCATGGCGGCGCTGCGCGCGGCAAAGCGGGGAAGCGCGACCTGGCGATCGTTCTCGGCAAACCAGCGCGCCCACCCCAGCGAAGGTGCTTCGGGGCCGAGCGGGTAATAGAGGCCAACGGTCGCTCCCTCCGGGATCATGTCGCTGACCGGGGCCGGGGGGCGATTGAGAATCAGTGCGCGCAGGTTTTCAGGCAGGCCGGCCACGTGTTCGGCGCGCGCTGCTCGGAATTGCCTGCGCAGGAGGGCCTTCGCATCGGTCAAGCTGGGAGGGGATACCATCAAACGTCTTCCTGCGCGCCGCTCGCGGGAGGCGAGGGCGTCCTACGGGACTAGCGCAGGCCAGGCCTTGCAACAATGGTGGTGTGGCAGGGCATGGTGCTTGTGTGGGCGCGTTGCTCCTGACCAGCTTGCGGTCGGCACCCGGCGGCCTTGTGCGACCGTCTCCAGGGTGCCTTTCAGGCTTTCCTCTCACTCAAGACTCATCCGGATTTCCGGATTGGATTAGTGTGTCTCAGCACCCGTTGGACTTGTAGTCGTGGATGTGGCCCTTGCCACGACCGTTGCCATGGCCCTTGCCTTTGCCCTTCGTGTGGCCCTTGCCCTTGCCCTTTCCGGGGGCGCCCTGTGCCTGGTTTGCGGCCCAATCCAGAGCTGCGCTCTTCATCGACGAGGTTGCGAACGTGGCGTCACCGGCGTGGGTGCCAGCCAGAGCGGGGGTTGCGACACCGAGTGAACATGCTGCGACAAGCATGGCCGTAGTGGCTTTCTTCATCAAGTAGTCTCCGATTTTATAGGTTTAGCGACTAACCCAACCAATCTTATGTCTCGATACGTGTTGGGGTAATCGATTGCACCGTATGTTTCGGAAGCCGTCAATCGAAGTAACTTAATATTAACTATGGATATTATTGCCTTATGAAGGATTTCTCGCGGCTTTAACCAAGCAGTGGGCCGGATTTTCGAGAAAGTTTACGGTGCATTAGGGTTTCCAGGTGCGGTGGGTGCTGCCATTGCATGACGTTGCCCGCCGATGGGCGCAGTTGGCGCTCTGTCCAAGAGGAGAGGCGAGATTTTTTTCCGTTAATCACTTTTATCCTGCCCCGGGCTGCGGACGGACAGCGCAGTGCAACACCGAAGCGGTGAGAGGGGGCGGCTTCGATTCCTGAGATGTTGCCGCGCATGGTTGCGGCCATGCGCTCAGGCGAATGATCGGATCGGATCGGGGGAAAACGGTGACGGGTCCACCATGGGTCGTTTTCCTAGAACTCCTCTGACGCCTCAACGTCAGGTGGGGGCCATGTACGTCGGACCACGGTCCGGGCAGGGACAGCCCCCTAGGATTGCTTATAGCCTCAGGGATGTTCGAACGGCTCGTGCCGGGCAGATCCCGTCACGCGCCTAGTTAGAGATCCTTGGGCCCATCCTCAAGTGGCGTCTCGAGCAGGTCGGCAAGTTTTTCCATCTTTTCGGCAATCCGCGCGAGGCGCGCCGTCTCTTCGGGAGCCGGGGCAGGGGGCTCGGTGCCCGCGGGAGCCGGCGTCACGGCGGCGCCGGCATTGCGCTTCAGTTCGTCGTTCTCGTCCGCGAGCAGGAGGGCGGCGAACAGGAGCATGCGCGCTTCCGAGAGCCCGCGCGCATTGGCCGCGTCGACCTTGTCGGCAATGACCTTGCCGAGCGCGCGGACATGTTCTTCCTCGCCCGGACCGCAGCCGACGAGGAAGTCGCGTCCGCCGATGACCAGTTCGACGTTGTTCATGGTGCGCTCCCTTCGATCAGCGTGTCGAGCTCGCCCAGCGTCTCCTCGACGCGGGTGCGAAGCGCGCCGTGGCGCTGGAGGAGGGCGTCCTCCGCGCGCAGGCGGCGTGCACAGGCGCTCTCGATCCGGGCAAGGGCAGCTTCGATCCGGACAAGGGGGGAGGCGTCGGGGGCCTCGCCCGTCTCGGCGGACGGCGCGGGCAGGACAGTTTCTGTCTCTTCCATGGTGTCTCGCTATCGCACTTGTCGCAGAACGCAATCGTCTCGGCGCGTTTGTTCACAAGCCAGCCTGTATTGCAGGGCGATTATGCGCATGTCCAGGAATGGGCTGGACGGCGCATTTCCGCGGTGCTGAACTTGACGACGGTGCGGCCTGCCCTAAAGGGGGTCGGCAAGTCCGAATCATAGTGTAATAATCCGTTTTCCGGAGCCAGTCTGATGACCCTTGCCCCCGCCCGCCTCGCGCCGATGGCCAACGCCATTCGCGCGCTTTCCATGGACGCGGTCCAGGCGGCGAACTCTGGCCACCCCGGCATGCCGATGGGCATGGCCGACGTTGCCACCGTTCTCTACGCCAAGCACCTCAAGTTCGATCCGAAGAACCCGCAGTGGGCCGATCGCGACCGCTTCGTGCTGTCGGCGGGTCACGGCTCGATGCTGATGTATTCGCTGCTGTACCTCACCGGGTACGAGAGCCCGACGATCGAGGACATCCGCAACTTCCGCCAGATGGGTAGCCCCTGCGCGGGCCACCCCGAGAACTTCCTGCTCGAAGGCGTGGAATGCACCACCGGTCCGCTGGGCCAGGGTCTGGCGATGGCGGTCGGCATGGCGATGGCCGAGCGTCAGCTCAACGCGACCTTCGGCGATGACCTCGTTGACCACAACACCTGGGTGATCGCCGGCGACGGCTGCCTCATGGAAGGCATCAACCACGAGGCAATCGGCCTTGCCGGTACGCTGGGCCTGGGCAAGCTCAAGGTCCTGTGGGACGACAACGACATCACCATCGACGGCAAGACCGGCCTGTCGACCTCGGAAGACATCCCCGCGCGCTACCGCGCCTCGGGTTGGGACGTCTTCTCGTGCGACGGCCACGACTTCGCCGATATCGAGCGTGCGCTGGCCGAGGCCGCGGCTTCGGACAAGCCTTCGCTGGTCGCCTGCAAGACCGTCATCGGCAAGGGCGCGCCCAACAAGCAGGGTGGATCGGGCGTACACGGCTCGCCGCTCGGCGCGGACGAGATCGCGGCAGCTCGCGAAGTCCTGGGCTGGAGCGCGGAGCCCTTCGTGATCCCCGAGGACATCCTCGCCGACTGGCGTTCGCTCGGTGCCAAGGGCGCCGAGGCGCGCGAGGCCTGGGAAGCGCGCAAGGTCGCCAACCCCGAGGCGGCCGAGTTCAGCCGCCGCATGGCCGGCGAACTGCCCGACACCGAGGACGTCGCCAGGACCTTCGCGGGCTGGCTGGAAGGCGATGCCAACGTCGCTACCCGCAAGGCTTCGGAAAACTGCCTCAACGTGCTCGCCCCGGCGCTGCCCGAGATGATCGGCGGTTCGGCCGACCTTACCGGCTCGAACAACACCAAGGCCAAGTGCCAGGAACCGTTCACGGCCGAGAATTATGCCGGTCGCTATGTCTATTACGGCATCCGCGAATTCGGCATGGCCGCGGCGATGAACGGCATGGCGCTGCACGGCGGTGTGATCCCCTACGGCGGCACGTTCCTGATCTTCTCGGACTACTGCCGCAACGCGATCCGTCTCTCGGCTCTGCAGCAGGTTCGCGCGATCTACGTGCTGACCCATGACAGCATCGGTCTTGGCGAAGACGGTCCGACCCACCAGCCGGTGGAACAGGTCATGTCGCTGCGCCTGATCCCGAACCTCAACGTCTTCCGTCCGGCCGACGTGATCGAGACGGCGGAGTGCTGGAACATTGCGCTGCAGACCCAGGAAACGCCCTCGGTCCTCGCGCTGACCCGCCAGAACCTGCCGCAGCTGCGTAAGTCGGGCGAAATGCTCTCGGCGCGCGGTGCCTACACGCTGCGCGCGGCGGAAGGGGACCGCAAGGTCATCCTCATCGCCAGCGGTTCGGAAGTCGAACTGGCCTGCACCGTGCGCGACGAACTCCAGGCCCAGGGCATTGGCGCGGACGTCGTCTCGATGCCGTGCATGGAACTCTTCGACGCGCAGGAAGAGGCCTACAAGCACGAAGTGCTGCCCCACGATCCCTCGATCCTCAAGGTCTCGATCGAGGCTGGCACGACGATGGGTTGGGAGCGCTACACCGCGACAAGCCGCAATGGCGGCCTCAATATCGGTCTGGACCGTTTCGGCGCGTCGGCCCCGGCCAAGGATCTGTTCGCTCGCTTCGGCTTCTCGGCCGCTTCGATCGTTCCCAAGGTCCTCGAAAAGCTTAGCGTCTAAGGAGGAGATTTGAATATGGCGACCAAGGTTGCGATCAACGGTTTCGGACGTATCGGGCGTCTTGTGGCCCGCGCTATTCTCGAACGTCCCGACTGCGGTCTGGAACTGGTCTCGATCAACGACCTGGCCGACACCAAGTCGAACGCTCTCCTCTTTGGCTTTGACACCACGCACGGGCGCTTCCCGGGCACGGTCGAGGCCGGCGAAGGCAAGATCATCGTCAACGGCAAGGAAATCGCCGTGACCGCCGAGCGCAACCCGGGTGACCTGCCGCACGCCGCGCAGGGCATCGACATCGTGCTCGAGTGCACCGGCATCTTCCAGTCGAAGGAGGCCTCGCAGCCCCACCTCGACGCCGGTGCCAAGCGCGTGCTGATCTCGGCTCCGGCCACGGGCGTCGACAACACCGTCGTCTTCGGTGTGAACCACGATTCGCTGACGGCCGACCACATCGTCGTGTCGAACGCCTCGTGCACCACCAACTGCCTGGCGCCGGTTGCCAAGGTGCTGAACGACACCGTCGGTATCGAGCGTGGCTTCATGACCACGATCCACTCGTACACCAACGACCAGCGCATGCTCGACCAGATGCACAAGGATCTGCGTCGCGCCCGTGCAGGTGCCGCCAACATGATCCCGACCACCACTGGCGCTGCCCGTGCGGTCGGTCTCGTGCTGCCGGAACTGAAGGGCAAGCTCGACGGTTCGTCGGTGCGCGTGCCGACCCCGAACGTCAGCCTCGTCGACCTGTGCTTCGTGCCCCAGAAGGACACGACGGTTGAAGAGATCAACGCGGCACTCAAGGCCGCGGCCGAAGGTCCGATGAAGGGCGTTCTGGCCTTCACCGACCAGCCGCTGGTCTCCTCGGACTTCAACCACTACCCGGCTTCGTCGACGGTCGACAGCCTGGAAACGGCGGTCATGGAAGGCAAGTTCGTGCGCGTCGTGTCGTGGTACGACAACGAGTGGGGCTTCTCGAACCGCATGCTCGACACCGCAGGAGCGATGGCGAAGTTCCTCTGAACGTGATGTCGGCTTTCGGCACGCTCCAGGGCATTGCGCGGCGAACGCGTTCGCGCGCGCCCATGGAGACCGTGCCGCAGGCCGAAGTGACAATCGCCGCGGGAATCCAGGGGGATTCCCGCGGCGTTGCACGTGAGGGCAAGGTTCCGCGCCGCCAGGTGGCGCTGATCGAGGCCGAAAGCTGGCAGGCGGCGATGGCTGACCTGGGGCTCATGCCGGGCATGGAACTGCCCTGGTATGCGCGCCGGGCGAACCTGTGTGTGGCGGGCCTGCGTCTCCCGCGTGAAGCGGGCCGCGTGCTCGCGATCGGGCCGACCTGCCGGATCGAGACAACCCTGGAATGCGATCCATGCAGCCGCATGGACGAGATAGCGCCCGGGCTCATGACCGCGCTGACGCCGGACTGGCGCGGCGGCGTGCTGGGCCGGGTCATACGCGACGGACCCGTCTCCGTCGGTGACGAGGTGAGGATAGTTAGATGAGCGCTTTCAAGACTCTGGATGACCTTGGCGATGTAGCTGGCAAGGTCGCGCTGGTGCGCGTGGACCTGAACCTGCCGATGCAGGACGGCCTTGTGACGGACGCCACCCGCATTCGCGCCGCAGTGCCCACCATCAACGACCTGTGCGCCAAGGGCGTGAAGGTCCTGCTGCTGGCCCACTTCGGCCGCCCCAAGGGCGAGCGCCACTCGCAGATGTCGCTCTCGATGGTCGTGGGCGCGGTCGAGAAGGTGCTGGGCAAGGAAGTGATGTTCGTGCCCGAGATCGCGGGTGACGTCGTCGCGCAGACGGTGGGTATCCTCAAGGGCGGCGATGTCGCCATTCTCGAGAACACCCGTTTCTGGAAGGGCGAGGAAGCGAACGATCCCGAACTGGCCAAGGCGATTGCGGCCAATGCCGATTTCTACGTGAACGACGCCTTCTCGGCCGCGCACCGCGCGCACGCCACGACCGAAGGCCTCGCCCACGTGCTTCCCGCTTACGCGGGGCGCTCGATGCAGGCCGAGCTCGAAGCTCTGGACAAGGCGCTGGGCGCTCCGGTGAAGCCGGTCGCGGCGGTCGTGGGCGGCGCCAAGGTCTCGTCCAAGCTCGACGTGCTCAAGCACCTTGTCACTCAGGTCGATCACCTGATGATCGGTGGTGGCATGGCCAACACCTTCCTTGCCGCGAAGGGCGTGGACGTGGGCAAGTCGCTGTGTGAACACGACCTGCTGGACACCGCCACCGACATCCTCGCCAACGCCGAGGCCAGCGGCTGCACCGTGCACCTGCCGTACGAGGTCGTGGTCTCGAAGGAATTTGCGGCCAACCCGGAATCACTGCGCACCTGCAACGTGCATGAAGTCGCAGGCGATGAGATGATCCTCGATGCCGGGCCGCTGGCCGTCGAGGCGCTGGCCGACGCGCTCAAGACCTGCCGCACGCTCGTCTGGAACGGCCCGCTCGGCGCGTTCGAGATGGAGCCTTTCGATGCCGCGACCGTCTCGCTGGCCCGCACGGCTGCCGCGCTTACCATCGAGGGCACGCTGACTTCGGTTGCGGGCGGTGGTGACACCGTTTCGGCTCTGAACCATGCCGGGGTGGCCGAGGACTTCTCGTACATCTCGACTGCGGGCGGTGCTTTCCTGGAATGGATGGAAGGCAAGGAACTGCCGGGCGTCGCTGCACTCTCGGCCTAAGCAAATCGGGCCGCTGGTAATGCGGCGGCCCACCATCCTGCGCTGCAGCAAAGGCGCGGAGCGAAGTTTGACCGGGTCCACGAGGAGGCGTGGATTGGGCATCCCGCTTCGCCAATCGGGCCATTCACCGTTCGTCAGGCCTATCTCGTCTGGTTCGGGATTATTGTATCCCCAAGATACATCTCGGCACCTTTGCCGCAGTTGCGAATTTCTCAGGCGGGCTCTAGCCTGCCATCCACACGACGCATGACTTGAGGAGGAGTTTTATGCAGGTTTCGGAAATGACGGCCAAAATGGCCGACGGTGACGGTTTTATCGCCGCGCTCGACCAGAGCGGCGGGTCGACCCCCAAGGCGCTCAAGGGTTATGGTATCGAGGACGATGCCTGGGGCTCGGAAGAAGAGATGTTCGGCCTCATCCACGAGATGCGCAGCCGCATCATCTCCTCGCCGGTGCTCACCGGTGAGAAGGTCATCGGCGCGATCCTGTTCGAGCGCACGATGGACGGAACCGTGGGCGGCGTGCCGACCCCGTCCGCGCTGATCGCCAAGGGCATCGTGCCCTTCATCAAGATCGACAAGGGCCTCGAGGACGAAGCCAAGGGCGTGCAGCTGATGAAGCCGATGCCCACGCTCGACGCGCTGCTCGAACGCTCGAAGGCGCTTGGCGTCTTCGGTACGAAGGAGCGTTCGGTGATCCACTCGGCCAATGCCGAAGGTATCGCCGCGGTCGTCAAGCAGCAGTTCGATATCGGCGCGCAGGTCATCTCGCACGGCATGATGCCGATCATCGAGCCTGAGGTGAACATCAAGAGCGAGACGCGCGCCGAGTGCGACGCGATCCTCTGCGCGGAAATCCTCAAGAACCTCGACGCGCTGCCCGAGGGCCAGAAGGTCATGCTCAAGCTCTCGCTGCCGGTCGTGCCGGGCACGTTCGACGCGCTCGTCGATCACCCCAAGGTGCTGCGCGTGGTGGCGCTTTCGGGTGGTTTCTCGCGCGACGAAGCCTGTGTCGAACTGGCCAAGAACAAGGGCATCATCGCCAGCTTCAGCCGAGCACTGCTGTCCGAACTGCGCGCGCAGATGAGCGACGATGAGTTCGACGCCGCGCTCGGCGAGGCGATCAATGCGATCTACAAGGGCTCGACCCAGAAGGTCGCGGCTGCCGCCGCCGCCTGATCACGACTCTGGCGCGCTTGGCGCGCCGTGACCGGATATGCGGGGCGCTTTCCTCTGGGAAGGCGCCCCGTTTCGTTTCGCCTTGCCTCTCCTGTCGTGAGGCGGCTTCCCTTGGCGAGCGGATTTTTCTAAGGGACAGGCCATGACCGACGACACCGATTTCGAACGCGAACCCACGCAGCTCTACCTGATCTCGCCGCTGGAGGTGGGGGGTGACTTCCCCCAGCGCCTGGAGCGTGCGCTCGACGCGGGAGACGTCGCGGCATTCCAGTTTCGCGTGAAGGATATCGACCAGCACGAGGCGGTGCGCCTGGCTGAGCCGTTGCAGGCGATCTGTGCCGCGCGGGGCGTCGCTTTCATCGTCAACGATTCGATCAGCCTCGCCAAGCGCCTCAAGGCCGATGGCGTGCATCTGGGCCAGGATGACGACACCGTCGAGGAAGCGCGTAAGGCGCTGGGCATGGATGCGCAGATCGGTGTGACCTGCCACGACAGCCGTCACCTCGCCATGGAAGCGGGCGATGCGGGCGCGGATTACGTAGCCTTCGGGGCGTATTTCCCGACCACGACGAAGGAAACCAAGCACGTCGCGGGTACGGACCTGCTCGAATGGTGGCAGGCGATCTTCGAGATCCCGTGCGTCGCCATCGGTGGCATCACGCCTGAAAATTGCGTGGATCTGGTCCGCAAGGGCGCGGACTTCATCGCGGTTTCAGGTGCGGTCTGGAACGGCGATGAGGCTGAGGCTGTGGCCGCGTTCACCAAGGCCATCGCCGAGGGCATGACCCCGGCCTGATAGGCTATCCCGGCGCGCATGGCCGATCAGGTCATGTGCGCTGTCCCCTCCAGGATCCGCCGCACCAGTTCAGCTTTTCCGCGCACGCCCAGCTTGGCGTAGATGCGCTTGGAGTAATTGCGCGCCGTCTCGACGGTCAGGCCCATGGCCTGCGCAGCTTCGGCGATGCTGAGCCCCTCCGACAGTTTCAGGGCCAGTTCGGCCTCGCGCGGGGGCAGGGCGTGGAGGGCCGTCAGGCGCGCCTGGGCATCGCGTGACGGCGCGTGGGGGAGGGCGAAGACGGCGAGAAAGCGCGCCGTGTTCGCGGGTGCCTGAGCATCGTCGAGCGCGAGGCGTTGCACCAGCGCTTCGACCTGCGGCGTGTCGCTCAGAAGTACAGGCCGCGGCGGCGCCGTCTGGTCCTGCGCGAGTTCCTCGATGGCGGTGAGCAGGGCGCGTTCGGCCGGACGCGCCAGGCCAAGCAGGCGCTCCCCGATACGCGGGGGCTGGCCGTAACGCGCGCTCCACCAGGCCTGCGTTTGCCCGCTGAGGTCGACGAGGCGTCCTTCGGCATCGAAGGTCATCCAGCCATGTCCCGAGCGCGCCATGCCGGCCGCGTTGATCCGGGCACTGTCACGCGCGGCGTCGAGATCCCGGCCCGAGCGCAGTGCCTCGGCAACATAGGGAGCCAGATTTGAGAGCAGGGCGCTGTCGCTCGCGCTGCACGGACTCGTGCGCGCGAGCACCAGCCAGGCATCGAGACCGGTGTCGGCAAGGATGCGCACGATCCGTTCGTCGGCCAGGCCAAGGTCGCGCAGTTCGCGCCAGCGCTGGGCCTTGAGCACGGGGTCGTGGTCGACCAGTTCGCCCAGCGCATAGACACGTCCGGGCCGCAGGCTGTCGTAGTGCGCGCGGTCGAGGTCGAACAGGGCCGAGCTGCCCGACACGGGACTTCCGGTCGGAAGAGGATCTCCGGCATGAAATTCGGTGATTGGTGCTTTGCCAAGTGCACCCTGGCGCGTGAGAAGGGCAATGTAGCGCGCACCGGTACGCCGCCGCAGGCGTTCCAGGAACGTGGAAAAGCGCGGCGTTTCGCGCATCGCACCCAGCAGCGGGAGCAACAGATCCGTCTCGTCGGAGCTTGTCAGGGCCATACCCTCCCATATGGGGGGTTCGCGCCGCTGTCATCCCTGTAAGTTCAGGCTATTCCCGTCCCCAGGCGCTGTCGCCCGGGGGACGCGTACGGCTCGAAGAGGGAGTTCGATGAAGAAACTGACGCATCTTGAAAGGCTGGAAGCGGAAAGCATCCAGATCATCCGCGAGGTCGCCGCCGAGGCCGACAAGCCGGTCATGCTCTACTCGGTGGGCAAGGACAGCGCGGTGATGCTCCACCTTGCGCGCAAGGCTTTCTACCCCTCGCCGCCGCCGTTCCCGCTGCTCCACGTCGACACGACCTGGAAGTTCAAGGCCATGTACGACCTGCGCGACAAGATGGCCGAGATGTCGGGCATGGAGCTGCTCGTCTACAACAACCCTGAGGCCAAGGAAAAGGGCATCAACCCCTTCGACCATGGCTCGCTTCACACCGACATGTGGAAGACAGAAGGGCTGAAGCAGGCGCTCGACAAGTACGGTTTCGACGCCGCGTTCGGCGGAGCCCGTCGCGACGAGGAAAAGAGCCGCGCGAAGGAGCGTATCTTCTCGTTCCGCACCTCCTCGCACGGCTGGGACCCGAAGAACCAGCGTCCCGAGCTGTGGAACCTTTACAACGCGAAGAAGGCACGCGGCGAATCGATCCGCGTCTTCCCGATCTCGAACTGGACCGAGCTCGACGTGTGGCAGTACATCCGCCTCGAGAACATCCCCATCGTGCCGCTCTACTTCGCCGACAAGCGCCCGACCTTCGAGTGGGAGGGTGGCTTGTTCATGGCCGATGATCCCGAGCGCCTCGAGAAGGTCCTGGGCTACATGCCCGAGATCACCGAGAAGTCGATCCGCTTCCGCACGCTCGGCTGCTTCCCGCTGACCGGCGCGGTCGAGAGCGAAGCCTCGACGCTGACCGAAGTCATCCAGGAGACGCTCCTGACCACCACCAGTGAGCGGCAGGGCCGCGTGATCGACAAGGATGCCGGCGGCGCCGGCATGGAAGTCAAGAAGCAGCAGGGGTACTTCTGATGGCCGATATCGAGACCAAAGAGTCCGCATATGTCGTCGACAAGCTGATCGCCGAAGACATCGACAGCTATCTCGACCAGCACGAACACAAGACCATGCTGCGCTTCATCACCTGCGGCAGCGTGGACGACGGCAAGTCGACCCTGATCGGGCGCCTCCTCTACGATTCGAAGATGATCTTCGAGGACCAGCTCGATGCTCTCGCGAACGACTCCAAGAAGGTCGGCACGCAGGGTCAGGAGATCGACTTCGCGCTCCTCGTCGACGGCCTCGCCGCCGAACGTGAGCAGGGCATCACCATCGACGTCGCCTACCGCTTCTTCAACACCGAGAAGCGCAAGTTCATCGTCGCCGACTGCCCGGGCCACGAGCAGTACACGCGCAACATGGTGACCGGCGCCTCGACCTCGGACCTGGCCGTCATCCTGATCGACGCGCGCAAGGGTGTGCTCGTCCAGACGCGTCGCCACAGCTACATCTGCAAGCTGCTGGGCGTGAAGAACATCGTTCTGGCCGTCAACAAGATGGACCTTGTCGACTACAGCCAGGAGGTTTTCGACAAGATCCTCGCCGACTACCGCGAGTTCGCCGAATCGATCGGCATCGAGAACTTCACGGCGATGCCGATCTCGGGCTACAAGGGTGACAACATCACCACGCTGTCCGAGAACACGCCCTGGTACAAGGCCCCGGAATACGCCGGTGTTCCCCTTATCGAGCACCTCGAGACCGTTGAGGTCCTGACCTCGGACGACGCCGACAAGCCCTTCCGCATGCCGGTGCAGTGGGTAAACCGTCCCAACCTCGACTTCCGTGGCTTCTCGGGTCAGATTGCGACCGGCGTGGTCAAGCCCAAGGACAAGATCCGCGTCCTGCCTTCGGGCAAGACCAGCACCGTCTCCAAGATCGTCACCTTCGATGGCGAGCTGGAAGAGGCAGGGGCCGGTCAGTCGGTGACGATCTGCTTCGAGGACGAGATCGACTGCTCGCGCGGGTCGGTGATTTCGGTCGCCGATGCGCCACCGCAGACCGCCGACCAGTTCGAATCGACCTTCGTGTGGATGGCGGACGAGGCGATGGTTCCGGGCCGTGCCTACTGGATGAAGATCGGTACGCAGATGGTGTCGGCCTCGGTTGCCGAACCCAAGTACGAGATCAACGTCAACACGATGGAAGAGCTGGCGGCCAAGACGCTGGAGCTCAACTCCATTGGCGTGGCCGAGATGACGACCGACAAGCAGATCGTCTTCGAGCCGTACACCGAGAACCGCCAGCTTGGCGGCTTCATCCTGATCGACAAGATGACCAACGCGACGGTCGCGGCGGGCATGATCAACTTCAGCCTGCGCCGTTCGCAGAACGTCCACTGGCAGGCGGTCGACATCAGCCGCAAGCAGCACGCCGACCTCAAGAACCAGAAGCCGGCCGTGCTGTGGTTCACGGGTCTGTCGGGTTCGGGCAAGTCGACGATCGCCAATCTGGTCGAGAAGAAGCTGCACCGGATGAACCGGCACACCTTCCTGCTCGATGGCGACAACGTGCGCCATGGTCTCAACAAGGACCTGGGCTTCACCGAGAGCGACCGCATCGAGAACATCCGCCGCGTGGGCGAAGTCTCCAAGCTGATGACCGATGCGGGCCTGATCGTGATCACCGCGTTCATCTCGCCGTTCCAGGCGGACCGTGAACTGGTGCGCGCGATGCTGCCCGAGGGTGATTTCCTTGAGGTCTTCATCGACACGCCGCTCAAGGTTGCCGAAGCGCGCGACGTGAAGGGCCTCTACAAGAAGGCCCGTGCCGGTGAGCTGAAGAACTTCACGGGCATCGACAGTCCGTATGAAGCTCCGCGCAATCCCGAAATCCGGGTGGACACCACCAAGCTCTCGCCTGAAGAGGCGGCGGATCTGATCGTCGACACGCTGCTGGGAGACGTCTGATGACGATGACCGACGGCGATCTGGCCGCCCATCTTGCCAGCGTCGCAGGCAAGATCCTCATCGAGGTACGCGAATCCGGCATGTTCGAGGGCAAGTCCCTCGGCAAGGCCGGAGACCAGACGGCCAACCAGTTCCTCGTTCACGCGCTGCGCGAGCAGCGCGCCGAGGACGGCCTTCTCTCCGAAGAGGAGAAGGACAACGCCGAGCGCCTCGCCAAGGAGCGCGTGTGGATCGTCGACCCGGTCGACGGCACGCGTGAATATGGCGAAGCGCGCGCCGACTGGGCGGTCCATGTCGGCATGGCGGTGAACGGCGTGCCGACGCTGGGCGCGGTCGCACTTCCGGGGGCCGACATGGTGCTGCGTTCGGATCAGCCGGGTGAGATCCCGGCTGCGCCCGAGAAGCTGCGCATGGTGGTGAGCCGTACGCGTCCCGCCAAGGAAGCGACCGGCGTATGCGAGGCCATCGGCGGCGAGCTCGTCCCGATGGGCTCGGCCGGCGCCAAGGCCATGGCGATCCTGCGCGGCGAGGCGGACATCTACCTGCACTCGGGCGGGCAGTACGAGTGGGACAGCTGCGCGCCCGCAGCGGTCGCACTGGGTTGGGGCCTTCATGCCTCACGCATCGATGGCAGTCCGCTCGTCTACAACCAGGAAGACGTATATATGCCCGACCTGCTGATCTGCCGGAAGGAGCATGCCGATATGGTGCTGGAGAAGGTCAAGGCCTTCCTCTGACACCCATGTCTATGAAAACGCGAAAGGCCCGTCCCGGGAAGCCGGGGCGGGCCTTTCGCGTATGGGGTGGAGAGCGGAGGTGCCCGGACGGGCTCAGCCTTCGCTGGCGTTGGCGTGGATGCGGTCCATGAACGCGCACATCTGTTCGAGTTCGCCGTCGCTGAAGCCTTTGAAGAGCTGAGCCTCGTTCTCGGTTGCGGCTTGGCCCAAAGCGCCGAGTACCGGGGCGGCAGCCTCGGTTACATAGACAACGCGCGCGCGCCGATCGTCCTCCTTGGTGCGGCGCTCCAGCAGGCCTTCCTGGCACAGCTTGTCGATCAGCCGTCCGGCCGAGGCCTCGGACATGTCGAGATATTCGGCGATACAGCGCTGGGTCGAGCCGGGGTAGCGTGCGACAATTGCGATCATCGTCCATTGCGAGCGGGTCGCCTGGAGCGAGGCGGCCTTCCGGTCGAAGGTGTTGCGCAGCAACCGGGCGAGGACGGAAAGGCGGATGCCGACCTGCCGCTGCAGCGTATCTGTCTCGGTGAACAGCGATTTCATGGTCTTGCCGGTGCTGGCATCCGGCGCATTGGTGCTCACGTCTTGTTCCTCGTAGTCGCGCATCGCCCGCGCAGGTGCGCCCTTGTTGTGCCCCGTGGGACAAGGCGGCACGCACGGTGCGTCGCTGCCCATCGCGTGTCGCGCACGCGGGGTCAAGTGGACGCGCGCTGCGCCGATTGCATGGGCGGGTGCCTAGTTCGTCGCCTCGTCAGGGCGCGGCTGGCTCACCCACTCGCCGCCGAGCACGCGGTAAAGCGTGATGCGATTGACCGCGCGGGCAAGTCGCATGCCCACTTCGGCCTGTCGCGCGGCATAGAGGCTGCGCTGGGCATCGAGGTTCTCGAGCGAACTGGCCATACCCTGCCGGTAGGTCGCCTCGACGAGGCGCGCGTTGTCGGCAGAGACTTCGGTGAAGTTGGTGGCCGCATTCAGACGCTCGGCGATGGTGCCCTGGTCGGCGAGCGCGTCGGCGGTCTCGCGAAAGGCGGTCTGGATCGCACCTTCGTAGGCTGCGAGCGCAGCATCGCGCTGGGCCTTGGCGACGCCGACATTGGCGCTGCGGCCGCCCGCGTTGAAGATCGACCATTCACCGCTGCCGCCATAGCTGGTGGAGCGCGAGGCCTCGTCGAAGAGCCCGGAGAGCGACTGCGCGGCAAAGCCGGTCAGAGCCGAGAGCGAGATGGTGGGGAAGAGCTGTGCGCGCGCCACTCCGATGTTGGCGTTGGCCGCACGCAGGGAATACTCGGCCTCCAGCACATCGGGACGGCTGAGCAGGATGGTCGTATCGGCACTGGCCGGGACTTCGGCAAGAGCGGCGTTGACGCGCGTGATGCTGCCGGGAAGCGCACTTTCGTCGAAGTCCGCGCCGACGAGCAGGCGAAGGGCGTTGACGTCCTGGGCAAGCGCGGTCTTCTGGGCGGCAAGGTCGCTGCGCGCGGTTTCGAGCACCTGCTGGGCCTGACGCAGTTCGCTGCGCGCCGCGATCCCGCCTTCGAGGCGTGCCCGGGTCAGGCGCACGCTTTCGCCTGCAATGCGCGCGGTGTCTTCGGCGATGCGCAGCAGTTCACGGTCCGCGGCGTAAGTGGCCCAGCCTTGCGCGATGTCGGCAATAAGGCCCAGCTGTACGGTGCGCGCGGCCGCTTCGGTCGAAAGCGCGGTGTTGACCTGCGCGGCGGTGGCATTCTTGAGCCGCCCGAACAGGTCGAGCTCGAAGTTCGAGACGCCGGCGCGAAGGGCGTAGGACCAGCCGTTGAGGCCAAAGCCGCCCCCCGTTTCCTGGTGGGTGGCGGATGCGGTGGTGGCAAGGGCCGGGAACTGGTTGGCCCGGGTTACTTTCACCTGTGCGCGGGCGGCCGCGATATTGGCCGCCGCGACCCGGAGGTTGCGGTTGTTCTCCAGTGCTTGTGCGATCAGCCCCTGCAGCGCGGGGTCCGCGAAGACCTCGGCATAGGTGAGCGGGCGCGGCTCGGCGCTCACCGTGTCGCGGTAGGCTTCACCGTCAGGCCAGGACTGGGGCACCGGGCTGTCTGGCTGGACGTACTTGGGCGCCATCGAACAGGCGCCCAGCAGCGCAGCGGCAAGGAGGGCGCTGGTGCGCTTCAGGCGCGCGCGGGTGATGCGCATGGACGGCCTCATGCCGCGTCTCCTGCGTTGGAGGACTTCTTCTCGCGGCGCGTTTCGAGGCGGGCGCGGACCGCGGCCAGGCCGTCGCGCACGCTGCGGCGCACGATCACGAAGAACAGCGGAATGAAGAAGATGGCAAGAATCGTGGCGGTCAGCATGCCGCCCACCACCGAGGTGCCGATGGCGATGCGGCTGTTGGCGCCAGCGCCCGAGGCGGTCGCGAGCGGGATCACGCCGAAGATGAAGGCGAAGCTCGTCATCAGGATCGGGCGCAGGCGGATGCGCGCAGCCTCGACCGCGGCCTCGATCACGCGCATGCCCTGACGCTCGGCCTGTTCGGCAAATTCGATCATCAGGATGGCGTTCTTCGCGGCTAGGCCCATCGTTGTGAGCAGGCCGATCTGCAGGTAAACGTCGTTCTCCAGCCCGCGCAGCGTAACCGCAAGGATCGCTCCGAGGAGGCCCAGCGGAATGATCAGGATCACCGCAATCGGGATCGACCAGCTTTCATAGAGCGCGGCAAGGCACAGGAACACGACCAGCAGCGAGAGCGCATAGAGCAGCGGCGCCTGCCCCGAGGAGAGGCGCTCCTGATAGGACGAGCCCGCCCAGGCGACCGAAATGCCCTGGAACTGGTGCGAGAGCTCTTCCATCACGTCCATCGCCGTACCCGAGCTGACCCCATCGGCGGGCGTGCCCGAGAATTCGTAGGCCATCAGGCCGTTGAAGCGCGAGGTGGAACTGGGTGCGGTTGACCAGCTGGTTTTCGCAAAGGCGGAGAAGGGCACCATCTGGTTGTCCGAACCGCGCACGAACCACTTGTAGAGGTCTTCCGGGCGCGAGCGCGAATCCGGTTCGCCCTGCACGTAGACGCGCTTCACGCGGCCCTTGTCGATGAAGTCGTTGACGTAAGTGCCACCCCAGGCGGTCTGCAACGTCGAATTCACGTTGGCGGGCGTCAGGCCATAGGCGGTGAGGGCGGCGATGTTGTTGTCGACCTTGAGCGTGGACACCTCGGGAAGGTCGGAGAGGCGCACGCTGGAGAGGCGCTCGTCGGCCTGTGCGGCGGCGAGCAGCTGGTCGCGCACCTCCTGGAATTTCTCACGCGTCAGGCCCGACTGGTTCTGCAGCTCCATGGTGAAGCCAGAGGACTGTCCAAGACCGCGGATCGCGCCGGGCACGAGGACGAAGACCTGCGCGTTGCGCAGCTTGGCGAAGGCCTGGTTGGCGCGTGCGACAATGGCGGTCGCGGCCTGATCGGGGCGCGTGCGCTCGGACCAGTCGCGCAGGCGGATGAAGCTGGAGCCGGCATTCTGACCCGATCCGCCCGGACCGCCGCCCGAGATGGCGAACAGACCGGTGATGTTTTCGGCTTCTTCCTTGAGGAAGTACTGCTCGACGATGTGCTGGATCTCTTCGGTTTCCGAGCGCGGTGTGCCGGAGGGCAAGCGCCACTGCACCATGATGTCCCCCTGGTCCTCATTGGGGAGGAACCCGGTGGGCAGGCGCTGGAACAGGAAGAAGGTGCCCGCACAGATAAAGGCGAAAAGTGCAAGCCAGCGCCACTTGTGGGCGACCACGGTCTCGACCTGGCGCGCGTAGGCATCGCTCATCCTGTCAAACGAGCGGTTGAACCAGGTGTGGAACTTCTCCCAGGCGCGTGCGAGCCAGGGCAAATGACGTTCGGTCCAGGTCTTCTTGCGATCAGGGGCCCGGTTCTTGCCCTTGAGAAGCTGCGCGCACAGCGCCGGGCTGAGTACGAGGGCCACGAGCACCGAGAGGACCATGGCTGCAACGATGGTGAGCGAGAACTGGCGGTAGATGACGCCGGTGGAGCCCCCGAAAAAGGCCATCGGCATGAACACGGCCGAGAGCACAAGGCCGATCGCGATCAGCGCGACCTGGATTTCCTTCATGGACTCCAGCGTCGCGTCGCGCGCGCTCATGCCCGGATTTTCCTCGAGCAGGCGTTCGACGTTCTCGACCACGACGATGGCGTCATCGACGAGGAGGCCGATGGCCAGGACGAGGCCGAACAGCGTCAATGTGTTGAGCGAGAAGCCCATGAGGTAGAAGATTGCAAAAGTGCCCAGCAGCACGACCGGAACCGCGATGGCCGGGATCAGCGTCGCGCGCCAGCTTTGCAGGAACACGAACATGACGATGACGACGAGGATGATCGCCTCGAACAGGGCCTTTTCGACTTCGTCGACCGAAAGCTGGATGAACTTGGTGCTGTCGCGGCCGTACTCGAACTTGATGCCCTCGGGCATGTTTAGCGCGAGTTCCTCGACCTTGGCCTTGACCCGCTGCGCCGTGGCCAGCGCGTCGGCGCCCGGCGAGAGCGAGACGGACAGGCCCGCGCCGGGGAAACCGTTGTAGTTGGTGACGACGGAATAGCTTTCCGCGCCCATTTCGACACGGCCAAGATCGCCCACCGTGACGGTCGAACCGTCGGGGTTGCTCTTCACCACGATGGCCCGGAACTGTTCGGCGGTCTGCAAGCGCGAGCCCGCCGTGACCGTGGCGGTCAGCGCCTGATCGTCCGGTGCGGGCAGATCGCCCACGCTGCCTGCGGCGACTTCGGTGTTCTGGGCCTGGATCGCCGAGACGACGTCGGCCGGGATCAGCGAGACAGCCGAGAGCTTGCGCGGATCGAGCCAGATGCGCATCGCGTGCGGTGCGCCAAAGACGTTGACCTCACCCACGCCCTCGACGCGCGAAAGCGGGTCCTGGATGTTGGACGTGAGGTAGTCGGAGACGTCCTGGTTGGAACGGTTACCGGTCGAATCGTAGACCGAGACGACCATCAGCTGGTCCGGGTTCGACTTGGTGACGCGCACGCCCTGCGCCTGCACGGCCTGGGGCAGGCGCGAGAGCGCCGACTGGACTTTGTTCTGGACCTGGACCTGCGCGATGTCGGGATCGGTGCCCTTGGCGAAGATTGCGCTGATCGAGGCGCGGCCTCGGTTGCTCGACTGCGAGCTGAAATAGAGAAGGCCGTCGATGCCGGTCAGGTTCTGCTCGATGACCTGGGTGACGCTGTTCTCGATTGTTTCGGCCGAGGCGCCGGTATAGGTCGCGCTGATGTTGACCTGGGTCGGCGCGATGTCGGGATACTGCTCGTTGGGCAGGAACATGAGCGCGCCAAGCCCGGCGAGCATGACCACGATGGCAAGCACCCATGCGAAGATGGGGCGGTCGATGAAGATCCGTGACATGGGGGCTTAGCGACCCTGCCCGGCTGGCTTGGGGCGTTCCACCGGCTGCGGCTCCGAAGCCGCCACGGCCTTGACCGGCATGCCCTGCCTGAGGCCGTTGAGGCCCTGCACGATGATCCTGTCGCCCTTCTTCAAGCCCTTGGTGACGACGAAGAATTCCTTGTAGGTGCGCCCGGCATCGAGGTTGCGGCGCACCGCCTTACCGTCCGGCCCTGCCAGCATGACGTACCCGGTCCCGTCGAAATCGCGCTGCACGGCGCCCTGGGGGACGAGGAAGGCGCCCGGGTTGCGGGCCTGGTCGAAGATCGCGGTTGCGAACATGCCGGGCAGCAGCAGCCCTTCGGGATTGGGGAACTGCGCGCGCAAGGTGACCGTGCCGGTGTCCTGGTTGACGGTCACTTCGGAGAACTGGACCTGGCCGGGCAATCCGTAGTCGGTGCCGTCGTCGAGCTGGAGGCGCACTTCGGTGCTGCCGGGCTGCGCGCCGCCCTGGCTCAGCTGACGGCGCAGCGCGACAAGCTCGGAGGCCGATTGCTGCATGTCGACGTACATCGGATCGGTGCGCTGGATCACCGCCATCGGCTCGGTCTGATTGTCGCTGACGAGCGCGCCGACAGTGACCAGGTTGCGCCCGATGGTGCCCGAGATCGGGGCAGGGACGGTGGAGAAGCGCAAGTTGACGCGCGCGGTCTCCAGCGCGGCGCTGGCCTGCGCGATGGCAGCCTGGGCGACGCCTGCATCGGCCTTGGCGTCGGTGTAGTCCTGCCGGGCGACAGCTTCCATCTCGGCGAGCGGCTTGAGACGCGCCGCGCGAGCCTTGGCGGATTCAGCCGTGGCCTTCGCGCTGGCGAGGTTGGCTTCCGCTTCATGGACGGCCGCGCGGTAGAGGCTGGGGTCGATCTGGTAGAGAGGTTGTCCGGCCCGGACGGTGGAGCCTTGCGTGAAGTAGATCTTCTTGATCACGCCCGTTACCTGCGGGCGCACTTCGGAGGTTTCGTAGGCGACCGTGCGTGCGTTCAGCGAAACCGGCATCGGCACCGTGCTGGGCTTGGCCTCGATGATCCCCACTTCGACTTCGCGCCCGCCCATTCCGGGGCCTGCCTCCTGCTGCGAACAGCCGGAAACCGCGACACTTGCGAGCATGAGGGCCGCAAGAGCCGGTTTGCAATGGTGGAAGGCATGCGAAAATGGGGAGTAGTACAAGCCGGTAACCTCAGTCGCGGGGAATGCGCCGTATCGAAAGAATTGTAGCGCAGTGCAAGCACTTGTGGACGCTGTGCGACAATTTGTGACGACTGAATTCGGCGTCCGAACAGAATATTCCCGCGTATCAGCCGTTTGCGGCGAGATGTCTGCTCTGGCGCGAGGAGAACTTGCGACAATTCGCGTCTGCCGAGGACCCGGGACGGTGTCGAAGTGCCCTGTATTCGCGCGCGTTCGGGAGGGGGAGGCGAGCCTGGTGCCTGCGTTTTTGCGCGCCCGTGCCGAAACAGCGGAGGTTTGGAGGAGGAGCCGCCTCGGGCACGGGCACGCGCGCCGCGTGTCCCGGGAAAGGGCGCGCGACGGATCGCAGTCTCGAAGGATCGAGGTTGCAAGCCAAGTGAATAACTCTTCACATCGGCGAGTTGTTCCAGCTTGCAAAGGTGCCGGTCGCCACGACGCGCGCCGAAAAGATACGATCTGAAATTTTAAATGAGGCGCTGATCTACCTGGCTTTTTCAGGCTTTCAGCGTTGCACCAGCTTCATGGGGAAGTGGTGCCCGAGGGCGGATTCGAACCACCGACACTGCGATTTTCAGTCGCATGCTCTACCAACTGAGCTACTCGGGCATCTTCATGATCGGGGTTTTCGTTCACCGCCGATCAGCTGGTTGCGGGCCTATGAAGAAGGGATTGATTCGTTGCAAGCCCTAAATTGGCAAGTTTTTTCAATCTTCCTCCTGATCCCCGGAAAACGGGGCCAAATCGCTCGAAGAAAGATCGGGAGGCCCCGGCAGGGCATAGCCGCCATCAAGCCACTGCAGCAGGTCGCGGTCCCGGCAGCGCTTTGAACAAAAGGGAGAATGTTCCTCGGACCGGGCCTTGCGGCAGATCGGGCAGGTGCGTTTGGGAGTCGTCATGATGCGACGGCCTGCGCGAAACCACCGCCAAGGGCAAGGCCATCGTCCACGCTCCAGCGCAGCGAGCGCCCGGTGCGGCGGGCAAGTTCCTCTTCCCATTCGGGGCGCACCGCGGCGCGCACGGCGCTCGAGGCACCAAGGAGGAGGATTCCCGGCTCGCTCACGGCTTCGGCCCGGCGCAGCAGCAGGCGTGCCCCGGCGGCGGCAGGATCGTTGTGCACGCGGTGCAACAGGGAAGGGCCCTCGCAGCGGGCGACGAACTGGACGAAGCCAAAGCCATTCATGGCCGTGGACTGGTGAGGCCAGTGGTCGAGCGCTGCGGCCAGGGCCGTATCGACGGCGCGGCGCTCGTCCTTGCGCTCGAGCGAGGGAAAATCGATGCCGATCGCCCCGTTGAGATCGAATTGACCGATGCACGCGGCAATTGCGGGGACGGCGGCCATGGCCAGGGTGGCTGGGGGGAGGGCACCGTCGATGTCGATCAGTGTCATCGCTGGGGTCGGGCTGACAAGGAGCGTGCCGCCGGGAAAGGGGATCTGTCCGTCGAGAGCCTGAAGTACAAGCTCGGGCCAGGGATCGTCCGGGAAGCGGCGCACCTGCTCGATGGGAAAGCCATCGCGTTCCAGTTCCTCGCGCGGCGTGGGCGGCGGGCAGAGCGCCTTGTCGGTCGGGCGTACCTGCATGCGCTTGACGCGGCGGCCCTCGCGGATGGCGCTGCGTGTCACGACAACACGCAAGGGTGCCCCCTCGCTGGCGCTCTTCTCAAGTCCGTCGATCAGGGCTTCCTCGCCCGAGGGCAGGCGCACCGTGCCGCGCCGTGAACCGGATTGGCGCGCGACGAGCCTGGCCTCGATGATGGCGCCCGCGCGCGTCTCACCGGGGAGGAACAGGCGTGCGGCCAGTATCTCGCCATCCTCGACGAGGACGGCGCGGGTCTCGCCGATGCCGTCCTCGATCAGCCAGCGCGGCATCGAAATGTCAGGTGAGGGCGAAGCCAGCGGCCTTCAACAGGGCGCGGGCTTCGAACAGGGGTAGGCCGACCACGGCCGAATGGCTGCCCTGAATCCAGGCGATCAGGCCCTCGGCACGGCCCTGGATGGCGTAGCCACCAGCCTTGCCGTCCCAGTCGCCACTGGCGATGTAGCCGTCGATTTCCTCGGTGGTCAGGGGCTTGAATCGGACCACGGTTTCGCTCAGGCGCTCGTGCAGCGTGCCATCGGGATGGCGCAAGGCTAGCGCGCTGAGGACGCGGTGGCGTCGGCCCGACAGCAGCTTGAGGCAAGCGCGAGCCGTCGCCTCGTCCTCGGCCTTGGGGAGGATGCGCCGGCCGCAGGAAACCACGGTGTCGCCCGCGAGGATGTGGGCGTCGCTGCCCGGAATCGCCAGCGCCTTCTCACGCGCCATGCGGCGGGCGTAGACACGCGGAAGCTCGGCCTTTGCGGGCGTCTCGTCGATGTCGGCGGCGCAGATCGCGTCGGGTGTCACCCCGAGCCGCGCGAGCAATTCGCGGCGGCGCGGGCTGGCAGAGGCCAGGACCAGGCGCGGCGCAGGCGCCGCGTCAGCAGTTACGGTCATGGCAGATCAACTGGGTGATCAGGACGAGTAGCCGCCGGGGCCGCCGCGTCCGGGCATGAAGCGGTAGGTGATACGGCCTTTGGTCAGGTCGTAGGGGGTCAGTTCGACCAGCACCTCGTCGCCCACCAGCACGCGGATGCGGTTCTTGCGCATCTTGCCTGCCGTGTGGCCGAGGATCTCATGGCCGTTTTCCAGTTCGACGCGGAACATGGCGTTGGGCAGCAGCTCAACGATGCGGCCGCGCATTTCGAGAAGTTCTTCTTTCGCCATTGGCGATCAATATCCAATCGTTTTGTAGGGTGTTTGCGGCGCGACATAGCCATCAACCGGCCAAAATGGAAGCCTTCACGCAACAAGAAGGCCAATCGGGACTTATTGGCCTGTCGCAGGACCCACAATTTGCGACAAAGTGATACCGCGCGAAGGCTTGTCGAAGCACATCCGAAACGGCAGCAGGACGTCACAGGGAGAGGCCGAATTTCTTTACGGAGACAGTGTTTGCGACTGACCTACCTTCTGGCCTTGGCCACCAGTGTTTCGATGCCGGCACTTGCCGCAGCCCAGGACATGTCGGTCCCGCAGGGCAGCGCGGCCACGAATACGGACGATGAGGAAGAACTCGGCGGGGCGCTCGGTTCCGACGCCGTCATCGGTAACGAGATCATCGTGACCGGCCGCAGCGTGCTGCCCGGCGCTGTCGATACGCCCTACGAGCCGATCCAGACCTTCGAGGAAAGCGACATCGCGGCTTATGGCGCGTCCTCCATCGCCGAGCTGCTCGACGCGATCTCGCCCCAGACGGGAAGCGGGCGTGGGCGCGGCGGCGGGCGTCCGGTGATGCTGGTCAACGGCCTGCGCATCACCAGCTGGCGCGAGATGCGCAACATTCCGCCCGAAGCCATCCGGCAGATGCAGGTCCTGCCCGAGGAAGTGGCGCTGCAATTCGGCTATTCGGCGGACCAGCGCGTCGTCAACCTGATCCTCAAGGACAACTTTGCGGCGGGAACCGGCGCGGGCGAATACAACCGTCCGACGCGCGGCGGCTATGACAATTATGAGCTGGAAACCGGCATTTTCAGCGTTTCGGGTCCGCGCCGCTACAACCTGTCGGCCAAGCTCACCGAGACCTCGATGCTGACCGAGGACGAGCGGGGTATCGCGCGCGAGCCGGGCGAGATGCCGACCGTGGCGGGCGATCCCGATCCGCGCCGCTTCCGCAGCCTTGCGGGCGACGAATCCGAACTGGAAATCAACGGCACCGTCACGCAAGGCCTGGGCGAAGGGGGCATGAACGGCCAGATCACCGGGAACCTCGCCTATACGCGCACAGTCACCAATTCGCTCTCGGGCCTCGACACGTTCACGTTGAGCGACGGCGCGGGCAATTCCGAGATCCGCACGTATGATGATCCGCTCGCGCGGCGGGTCTCGACCGACCTGTTCGAAGGTGGTCTGGGCTACAACCGGCAGATCGACGGCTGGCAGCTCAGCATCACTGGTGACGGAGCCTATACCGACACCGCAACCCGCGTGGACCGTCGCCGCGACACGAGCGCGATCGAGGCCGATGCGCTTGCCGGCAATATCGACATTGCGGGCGCCTTGCCCGAGCTTCCCGGCCCGGGCGTCGACTTCGCGCGCAACCGCACGCTGGCGCTGACCTCGCTGGCCACCTTGTCGGGCCGCCCGGTCAGCCTTCCGGCGGGGGATGCGAGCCTGACGCTCAAGGCGGGCTACGACTACTCGCGCACGCTGAGCGATGACACCCGCAGCGAGTTCGACACCGTGCGCCTGACGCGCGGCGATGTCTCGGCGGGCCTAAACCTGGCGCTGCCGTTGACGAGCCGGAACAACTATTTCCTCGATGCCATCGGCGATCTCTCGCTGAACCTGGGGGCCGGGATCAACCACCTCTCCGACTTCGGCACGCTGACCAACTGGACCGCGGGTCTTTCCTGGTCGCCGACCGAGACGCTGACGCTCCAGGCGACGTACCTCGGCGAAGAGGCCGCGCCCACGCTCTCGCAGCTGGGCTCGCCGCAGATCGTCAATTACAACGTCTCGGTCTACGACTTCACCAATTCGACAACGGCGCTGGTGACCGCGACGAGCGGGGGCAATCCGGATCTCCTCAAGGAAAAGCGGCGCGACATCAAGCTCTCGGCCAACTGGCAGCTGCCTTTCCTTGACCGTTCGAATCTGGTCCTGGAGTATTTCCGCAACCGCTCGGACAATGTCTCGCAATCGTTCCCGCTGCTGACGCCTGCCATTGAGGCCGCGTTCCCGGACCGGGTGACGCGCGATCAGAATGGCTCGCTCATCGCCATCGATCAGCGTCCGGTGACTTTCGACAAGGTGTCGAGCTCGAACGTGCGCTGGGGCTTCAACATCAGCGGCAGTCTGGGTGCTAACGAGCCTTCCTCGGCAGGCGCTCCGGCGCGGGCGCAGAACAGCGAAGCCCGGCGCGGTCCTGGTCGTCCTGGCGGCGGGCGCAACTTCGATCCGGCCCGTTTCGAGGCGATCAAGGCGGCGCTGTGCACGGAAGGACAGGAGCCTGACCTTTCCGCGCTGCCCGAACCGATGCTGGCGCGTCTGCGCAAGGAAGACGGCTCGATCGACAAGGAACGCCTCGCCGCGATGCGTGAGCGGATCTGCAATTCGGACGGTCCGCCGTCGCGCGCCGGAGGAGCTGCTGCGCCCGCCTCGCCGCCGCCCGCACGTCGCGGTCCTCCGGGCGGGCGCTGGAACCTCTCGCTCTACCACACCTGGCGCCTGTCCGAAGACGTGCGCATCGGCCCGAACAGCCCCGTGCTCGACCAGCTGTCGGGCGAATCGCTGGCCGCTGGCGGCACGCCGCGCCATTCGATCGAGGCCGAGGGCGGGTTTTTCCTCAACGGCAACGGCGCGCGCCTGAAGGGCGAATGGAGCGCGCCCGCACACGTCAACGGGACCGGCGCGCCGGGCAGCTCGGACCTGCGCTTTGGCAGCACCTTCGTGCTCGACCTGCGCATCTTCGTGGACCTGGGGGGCAAGGAAAGCCTGGTTCAGAAGATGCCCTTCCTCAAGGGTTCGCGCCTCTCCTTTACGGTCGATAACATCCTCGATTCGCGCCAGAAGGTGACCAATGCCGGGGGCGAGATCCCGATTGCCTACCAGCGCGGCTACCGCGACCCGCAAGGGCGCGTCATCGGTATCGACTTCCGCAAGCTGTTCTGATGCCAGGCACCGCTTAACTGCGGATAGGACGCGGACGGGGCTGGAGAAGCGCCGTCCGTGCCCCTATCTGGAGGACATGTCGCGAACACCGGCCGGAACTCCGGAAACACCCCAGGGCACCGAACGCTTCAACGAGGATCGGGCCACCTCCACCGTGCGTGGGTCGGACAAGCCCGACCTGGAAGCCGGTGTCGAGGTGATCCGCGATACCGTGCGCACGCTGCCCACGCGCCCGGGCGTCTACCGTATGCAGGATTCGCGCGGCGAGGTCCTGTACGTCGGCAAGGCCCGTGTGCTGCGCAACCGCGTTGCCAACTACACGCAGTGGGAACGCCTGCCCTCGCGTCTCCAGCGCATGGTCAGCCAGACCCGCTCGATGACCATCGTCACGACCAATTCCGAGGCCGAGGCGCTGCTCCTGGAAGCGCAGCTCATCAAGCGCTACCGGCCCGCCTACAATGTGCTCTTGCGCGACGACAAGTCGTTCCCCTTCATCCTTCTGCGCGCCGATCACGAGTATCCGCGGATCATGAAGCACCGCGGCGCGCGCAAGGCCAAGGGCAACTACTATGGCCCTTTCGCCAGCGCGGGATCGGTCAACACCACGATTAATGCGCTTCAGAAGCTATTTCTTCTAAGGAGCTGTACGGACAGCTTTTTTGCACGTCGTGATCGTCCCTGCCTGCTCTACCAGATCAAGCGCTGCTCGGCGCCGTGCGTGGGCCGCATAGACGAGGCGGGCTACGGTGAACTGGTGCGCGAGGCGAAGGACTTCCTGGGTGGCAAATCCAACGCGGTACAGCGCAAGATCGAAGCGCAGATGGCCGAGGCGGCCGAAGCGCTCGACTTCGAGCGCGCCGCCATGCTGCGTGACCGCCTGCGCGCGGCGACCTTCATCCAGGGCAGCCAGGCGATCAACGCCGAGGGGCTCGACAGCGCCGACATCTTCGCGATGGCGGTGAACAATGGACAGGTCGGCATCCAGGCCTTCTTCATCCGCGGCGGGCAGAACTGGGGCCACCGCGCCTTCTTCCCGACCCACACCGAGGGCCTTACCGACGAGCAGGTGCTGCAGAGCTTCCTCACCCAGTTCTATGAGGAAGTACCGCCCGCCAAGGTGATCCTGGTTGACCGCGAAGTTCCCGAGAACGACCTGCTCTCCGAAGCCTTCCGCGAACTGGCCGGGCACAAGGTGGAAATCTCGGTCCCCCAGCGTGGATCGCGCCGCCGCCTGATCGAACAGGCGACGCGCAACGCGGTCGAGGCCCTGGAGCGGCGGCTGGCCGAACGCGGCACGCAGGCCAAGGTCATGCGCGAGATGGCCGAGTTCCTGGAACTTCCCGAGATCCCGCAGCGCATCGAGGTCTACGACAACTCGCACATCCAGGGCACCAAGGCCCTGGGCGCGATGGTCGTTGCGGGGCCCGAGGGCTACATCAAGAACCAGTACCGCAAGTTCAACATCCGCGAGGCGCAGTCGAACGACGACTATGCGATGATGCGCGAGGTCATGACCCGCCGTTTCGGGCGCGCGATGGAGGAGGACCCGGACCGTGAAAGCGGCACCTGGCCCGATCTTGTCCTGATCGACGGTGGCAAGGGGCAGATGAGCGCGGTCAAGGAGGCGCTGGAGGAACTGGGCGTCGAGGACGTGACGCTGATCGCCATCGCCAAGGGTCCCCACCACGGGCGCGAGGGCCGCGAGGTGTTCCATTTCCCCGATGGGCGCGAGAAGATGCTGCCGGTCAATTCTCCGGTGCTGTTCTATCTCCAGCGCCTGCGCGATGAGGTTCACCGCTACGTCATCGGGGCGCACCGCGCCAAGCGCAGCCGCGCCATCACGGCGAGCCCGCTCGACGAGATCCCGGGTATCGGCCCGGCGCGCAAGCGTGCGCTGCTGCTTCACTTCGGGACGGCGGGTAAGGTGCGCGCGGCGAGCCTGGAAGACCTGCAGCGTGCGCCGGGCGTCAGTGCGGCCGTGGCGCGCACAATCTACGATTTCTACCACCCCGGCGGGTGATCGAAGCGGCGCGCGCCTAACCTGCCGCGAGCGCGGCAAGAAGCAGGAGCGCGACGATGTTGGTGATCTTGATCATCGGGTTCACGGCCGGTCCGGCGGTGTCCTTGTAAGGGTCGCCCACGGTGTCGCCGGTGACGGCGGCCTTGTGGGCTTCAGAGCCCTTGCCCCCGAAGTTGCCGTCCTCGATGTACTTCTTGGCGTTGTCCCAGGCCCCGCCGCCCGAGGTCATCGACAGCGCGAGGAACAGGCCGCCGACGATGACCCCCAGCAGCAGCGCGCCGAGCGCGGCAAAGCCGTTCTCCCGGCCTGCCACCAGCGTGATCGCGAAATAGACCACGATGGGCGCCAGCACCGGGAGCAGCGAAGGTACGATCATCTCCTTGATCGCGGCCTTGGTGACCAGATCGACCGTGCGTGCATAGTCGGGGCGGGTCTGGTGGGTCATGATGCCCGGGTTCGCCTTGAACTGCTCGCGCACGTCGCGCACGACATCGCCCGCGGCGCGCCCGACAGCGGTCATGCCCATCGCGCCGAAGAGGTAGGGCAGGAGCGCGCCCAGGAGCAGGCCAACGATGACGTAGGGGTTCTCCAGGCTGAAATCGACGGTGAGTTCGGGGAAGAACTCGCGCAGGTCCGTGGTGTAGGCGGCGAAGAGCACCAGCGCGGCAAGGCCGGCCGAACCGATGGCGTAGCCCTTGGTGACGGCCTTGGTCGTGTTGCCGACCGCATCGAGCGCGTCGGTCTTGGCGCGCACGCTGTCATCGAGCCCCGCCATCTCGGCAATACCGCCTGCGTTGTCGGTGACGGGCCCATAGGCGTCGAGCGCCACGACCATACCCGCCAGCGCCAGCATGGCGGTCGCCGCATAGGCAATGCCCAAGAGGCCTGCGATCTGGTGGGCCATGATGATCCCGGCGACAATCAGCAGGGTGGGGAGGGCCGTCGCCTCCAGGCTTATCGCAAGGCCCTGGATGACATTGGTGCCGTGCCCCGTGACCGAGGCCTTGGCGATGGACTTGACGGGGCGAAAGCCGGTGCCCGTGTAGTACTCGGTGATCCAGATGATGAGCCCTGTGATGGCAAGGCCCACCATCGCGCTGTGGAACAGGTCGAAGCCATGAACTTCGCGCGCGCCGACCTGGAACTCACTCGCCATGCCGCCAAGGGCATAGGAGATGGCAAGCCAGATCGCCGGGACGGAGAGTACGGCCGAGACCAGGAAGCCCTTGTACATGGCGCCCATGATATTGGCCTTACGGCCCAGCTTGACGAAGAAGGTGCCCACGATCGAGGTGACGATGCAGGCCCCGCCGATCAGCAGCGGAAGCGCCATGAGCGAGGGGAGCTGCAGGCCGATATCGCCCAGCAGCAGCGCGGTGAGGATCATTGTCGCGCCCACGGTCACGACGTAGGTTTCGAACAGGTCGGCGGCCATTCCCGCGCAGTCGCCCACATTGTCGCCCACGTTGTCGGCAATGACAGCAGGGTTGCGCGGGTCATCTTCGGGAATGCCGGCCTCGACCTTGCCGACCAGGTCCGCGCCCACGTCTGCGGCCTTGGTGAATATGCCGCCGCCCAGACGCGCGAAGATCGAGATGAGCGAGGCCCCGAAGGCGAGGCCTGTGAGGCCGTTGACGACGCTGCGGTCCTCGCCGCTCCAGGCATGGCCGGCGGGCCCGGTCAGGTACCAGGAGAAGACGGCTATCGCGAGAAGGGCAAGGCCCGCCACCAGAAGGCCGGTGATGGCACCTGCCCGGAAGGCAAGGGTAAGACCCTCCTGCAAACCGTCCTGTGCGGCCGAGGCGGTGCGCACATTGGCGCGCACCGATATGGTCATGCCGATGAAGCCCGCCGTTCCGGACAGCACCGCGCCGATCACGAAGCCGGTCGCCGAAATCGCGCCCAGTGTCAGGAAGAGGATCACGGCGACGACCACGCCGACGATGGAAATGGTGGTGTACTGACGTTTGAGGTAGGCCTGTGCGCCTTCCTGGATGGCGGCGGCGATTTCCTGCATGCGGGTGTTGCCCGCATCGGCGCCGAGCACGAACCGGCTGGTGACGAAGCCGTAGATCAGCGCCATCCCACCCAGGGCGATTGCAATCGTGAGTGCATTCACGCGATTGTCCCCTTCCCACTGTTATTATCGTTCTTGCGGCGGGTTTTGCCCGCTCAGGTGTTCTCAGAGCTACGCCTGTGCCGGGAAACTGGCAAGTTGCTTGTCACAGGGAGTGGGCTCAGTGCTCGTAGCCAAGGTGGGCCGGGAGGGGGATATCCGTGCCCTCGCAGGTGAGGCGCAGGACTGCCTCGGCCTGGATCGCGCCGAGCGCATGAACCGCGCCGCCCGTGGCCTTGGTGATCGCTTCGATGTCGGCCGTGTTTTCCGGCGGCGCGGTGAAAAGCAGGACATAGTCATCGCCCGCACAGGCTGCTTTCATGCGGGCTTCGCGCGTGGTTCCGGCAATCGCCGCATAGGCCGAAGACAGCGGCACGGCTTCAAGTTCGATCCGGGCGCCGACATGGCTGGCGGCCGCCAGGCGCGAGAGGTCGACGAGGAGGCCGTCCGAGACATCCATCATCGCATGAACGTAGGGCGCAAGCGCCGGGCCGAGCGGGGTGAGGGGCATGGGGCGGCGGTAGCGCGCCTTCAGCCAGTCCGCTTCTGGCCCGGTTGCCGTTCGTTTTCCCAAGAGGATGTCGAGGCCGAGCCCGGAATCGCCGATCGTTCCGCTGACCCACACGATATCGCCGACGCGCGCCATCGTGCGCGCGGGCGGCTCGGTGCCTTTGGGGCCTTGGCCAAGTGCGGTGAGCGAAAAGCTGCGCGGCGCACTCTCGGGCATGCGGACGGTATCGCCGCCCAGCAGCGGTAGCGCAAAATGGCGGCAGGCCTCGGCCAGTCCTTCCAGGAAGGCGGTGTCCCATGCGTCCTCGCCCAGCGCGTGCGAATAGAGGCAGCCGAGCGGGGATGCCCCCTTGGCCGAAAGGTCCGACGCGTTGACCGCGACCAGCTTCCAAGCCACGTCCTGCGCCGGATCGTCGGGGAGGAAATGCACGCTCTCGACCACGGTGTCCATGGTCAGGACCAGGTCTGCGCCGCCCACGTTCAGGACGGCGGCATCGTCCATCAATCCGCGCGCAGCGGTGCTGGAGGCAAGGTTGCGCAGCGCCGAGATGAAGGCGGTTTCGGAGCTCATGGGATGAGAGGATAGACCGGAACGCGGGGTTCCGGTCAATCCGGGTAGCGGGCTTAGCGGACCGACTTCGCGACCGCGTCAAGGACGCCGTTCACGAACTTGGCTTCGCGCTCGTCGAAGAAGGCGTGGGCGACATCGACGTATTCCGTGATGACCGCACCGGTCGGCACGTCGGCGCGGGCCATCAGCTCGTAGCCACCGGCGCGCAGGATCTGCAGCATGGTCTTGTCGAGGCGGGTAAGGGCCCAGCCTTCGGCCAGTTTGGCCGAGAGCGCTTCGTCGATCTCGTCGCGGCGCGCGATCACGCCCTTCACCACGTCGTCGAAGAAGGGAATGTCCGCATCGGCGAACTTCTCGTCGTCGATTTCCATGCCGAGGCGATGGCGGCGGAATTCGTCGAGGAGGCTGGCCTGGGGCGTGCCTTCCATGTCGAACTGGTAAAGCGCCTGGACGGCGGCGAGACGGGCGGCAGCCCGCGATTTCTTGGAACCGGACATTACTTTTCAAGCCTTACGGAAACGGAGCGGGCGTGCGCGGGAAGACCCTCGGCCTCGGCCAGCGCCACGGCGGCGGGGCCGACGGCGCCAAGGGCGGCTTCGTCAAGCTGGATGAAGCTGGTGCGCTTCATGAAGTCCAGCACGGAAAGCCCCGAGGAGAAGCGCGCGCGGCGCCCGGTGGGAAGAACGTGGTTGGGGCCAGCGACATAGTCCCCGACCGCTTCGGGGGTCATGCGCCCGAGGAACACCGAGCCTGCGTGGCGGATCCTGGCAAAGATCGCTTCGGGATCGTCGGTGGCAATCTCGACGTGCTCGGCGGCAAGGCGATTGGCAAGCGCAGGCGCTTCGTCGAAGTTTTCGACCACGACGATGACGCCATTGTCGTTCCACGAAGTGCGCGCGGTGCCTTCGGTCGACAGCTTCGTGAGCTCACTCTCGACGGCATTGGCGACAGCATCGGCGAAGGCGGCGTCGTCGGTGATGAGGATCGACTGCGAGGTCGGGTCGTGCTCGGCCTGGCTGAGAAGGTCGGCGGCGGTGTGGACCGGATCGTTCTGGCCATCCGCGATCACGAGGATTTCGCTTGGCCCTGCAACCATGTCGATGCCGACGACGCCGTAAAGCTGGCGCTTGGCTTCGGCGACCCAGGCGTTGCCCGGGCCGGTGATGACGTCGACCGGCGCAATGCGCTCGGTGCCATAAGCAAGCGCGCCCACCGCGTGGGCACCGCCCACGCGCCAGACTTCGTCGACACCGGCGAGGTGCGCGGCGGCGAGCACCAGCGCATTCACTTCGCCCCTGGGCGTCGGGGTGACAACGACGAGGCGCTCCACGCCCGCAACCTTGGCGGGAATGGCGTTCATCAGCATCGAGGAGGGGTAGGCGGCACGGCCACCCGGCACGTAAAGCCCGGCGGCATCGACCCCGCGCCAGACCGCGCCCAGGCGCACGCCCGCTGCATCGGTGTAGTCGCGGTTCTCGGGCAGCTGGGCCTCGTGGTAGGCGCGGATGCGCGCTGCGGCGAGTTCGAGCGCGGTGCGAAGGTCGGGTTCGAGTGCGTCGAAGGCGGCCTTGCAGTCCTGCGCCGAGACCTGCCAGCCTGAGGCATCCAGGTCGTGGCCGTCGAACTTCGCGGTCAGTTCAGCGAGCGCAGCATCACCGCGCGTGCGCACATCCTTGAGGATCGCGGCGACATCGGCGGCAACGTCGGTCGCGCTTTCGCGCCGGTCATCGACGACGCGTGCGAACGCCTCCTCGAAGCCGGGATCGCGGGTGGAAAGGCGCTGCATCAGGCGGCTTCCTTCTCGCGCGCGACGGCGGCGCGGAAGGCATCGACGAGGGCGGCCACGCGCTCGTCGGTCTTGAGCGCGGCGCGGTTGACGATGAGGCGCGCGGAGATCTCGAGGATCTTGCTCGTCTCGATCAGACCGTTTTCCTTCAGGGTCCGGCCCGTCGAGACAAGATCGACGATGCGGCTGGAAAGGCCGAGCGTCGGGGCCAGTTCCATCGCACCATTGAGCTTCACGACCTCAGCCTGCACGCCCAGCTTTTCAAAGTGGCGGCGGGTGAGGTTGGGATACTTGCTGGCAACGCGCAGGTGCGAGGGCAGCGTGTCGGTCTGCTCGCCCTTGATCTCGGCGACCGAGAGGTGGCAGTGCCCGATATCGAGATCGACCGGCGCGTAGAGATCGGGGTAATTGAACTCCTCGACCACGTCCGAGCCGACGATGCCGACCTGCGCAGCGCCGTGCGCGACGAATGTCGCGACGTCGAACGCGCGCACGCGGATGAGGCGCATGTCGCTGTTCTCGCACGCAAAGGAAAGCGCGCGCGACTTCTTGTCATGAAACTCGGCGTCGGGAACAACGCCTGCGCGCGCCATCAGCGGCAGAGCTTCATCGAGAATACGCCCCTTGGGCACGGCAAAGGTCAAAGGTGTCGGCATGGTGCGCGCATTTAGGCGCACGCAGGCCAAAGGGCAACCTGCAGAAGCCCGCGATTTTGGCGATGGCGCTCATCGCCAAAATCGCGAGGCAAATTCGCAGGACGCGATCACTCGCCGGGCGCGCGCGCCTTGATGGCAAGGGCATGGACCCGCTCGCCGGGAATGTCGCCCAGCGCAGCGTTCACCATGCGCTGGCGCTGGAGGCGCGAAACGCCTGCAAATTCTGCACTTTCGATATGGATCGTGAAATGCGATTCGCCCGTACCGTCATCGCCCATGTGGCCCGCGTGATGGGCCGAGTCGTTGACGATCTCGAGCTGGGTGGGAGCAAGGGCAGCGGTCAGGCGCTGGGCGATTTCCTGGGCGATAGGTCCGGTCATGGGGTTTCATTTAGCGACTGTTTCGCCCATCTTGAAGCGGGTGAGACAGCATAGATTTCATGGAAGATACGATTCCGACGGGCGCGAATGCAGCTGGCCGGGATGTGAAGAGGCGGGCGAATTTCGCGCGCCGGGCTCGCGTTCGCCCAGTTTCGACGGGCCGGGCGACTACCGGTGGTTCTGCCTTGAGCACGTGCGCGAGTTCAACGCGGGCTACGACTATTTCGAGGGGATGGAGGCCGAGGAAATCTTCCGCGCGCAGTCCCCGCTGCACGGCTGGGAGCACACCGCGCGCGCCTTCCGCCCTGATGAGACGGTCGACGGTGCGCCGCACTGGGCGCATTTCTCCGATCCATTGGAGGCGATCCAGGCCCGTGCCCGCCAGCACGTCAAGCGCCGCCGCAGCGAGGTCCAGGACGAGATGCGCGCCAACGCCCGCTTTACGGTGGCCGAACGCAGCGCTCTGAAGGTGCTCGGCCTCGAACTCGATGTCGACCGCAAGACGATGCGCATGCGCTACACCCGCCTCCTGCGTCAGTACCATCCCGACCAGAACGGCGGCGATCACGGCCACGCCGAAAAGCTGCAGAAGGTGGTCGAGGCCTACAACCTGCTCAAGAAGGCGGCGGCTTTCGCCTGAGGGCAAGTTCAGGATAGTGTGAAGAAATGATTTCCGAGGGTCATCGCCCTCGGGCTCCCCATACCGTCGAGCTCACCTCTCACCAGCTGCGTGGGCCGAGAGAGGTGAGGTCGCCCATTCTGGGGTCAAGGGGCGATGGCCCCTTGAAACATACTTCTTGGATTTACCGCTCCAGCACGGCTTTCCAGCGTGCGGCATTGGCCTCGCCGAAGACGCGCGGGACGTCCTTGCCGCGGTAGAAGGCCTCGAAGGCTTCGGCGCCTTCCGGGATGACGACCCAGTACTGCTTGGCCTTGGTGAAGATATGGAGGTCGGGAACCACGGCGTGCGTGCTGTCGAGGGTGCCAGCCCGCACGAAGCGCGCCTTGTCTCCGGCCTGGTGGAAGGTGGACCACAGCGAGATGCGGCAGTGGGGGCATCGGAAGTTCGCCTGCCCGTGGCCGCTTTGGGTGGGCATTTCCACCGCTTCGGGGGATTCGCCGAGCAGGGTGATGTGCACGGTTTCGATCACAAGGTTGAGGGCAAAGGCGCTGCCGGTCTGGCGTTGGCAGGCATGGCAGTGGCAGCACTTGGTGACGATGGGTTCGGCTTCGAGCCGATAGCGCACCTTGCCACAGTCGCAGCCGCCTTCCTCTCCGCTCAGCATGGCATCACACTCCCTTGATCGACGGGTGTCTCATGCCTTGTCGGACTTGGCGATCAGCGCGCCGTCGATGGCCTTGGCCTCCTTGTAGGCGCTGCGGGCCTGGCAACGCTCGGTATAGGCGACGAAGGATTCGTTGGGGGGTAGCAGTCCGAAATTGAGCCCCCAGTCGATCGAGCTGCCGACGTAGACATCGGCCATCGTGAAGCGCTCACCGCACACCCACATGCGGTCTACGAGAAGGTGATCGAGCGTTGCGATCAGGCGCTCGAAATTGCCGAAGCTGACGAGGCCCTCCTGCCGTGCATCGGAGGGGCTGAAGCCCAGCGCCTTGGCGGTGAGGGCCTGGTCGACGGGGCCTGCGCAGAAGAAGGTCCAGCGATAGTAATCCGCCATTTGCGTGTCGTCGGGTAACAGTTCGGCTTCGGGGTGCATCTCGGCAAGATAGAGGCAGACGGCGGCGGCCTCGCTCACCACGCGCGGGCCTTCGTTGGCGTGATGGATGAGGGTGGGTACCTTGCCCATCGGGTTCGCGGCAAGGAAATCCGCGCTCTTGGCGCTCCAGTCGACCAGTTCCTGATCGTAGTCGGCTTCGACTTCGTGCAGGGCCCAGCGCGCGATCTGCCCGCGCGACATGGGATTGGTGTAGAACGTGTAGTCAGCCAAGAACCGCTCTCCTTGCCCGGCGCACAGCTGGCGCCACGCCTCGTCTCGGGCAAGCTGCGGCATGGCGCCCCTGCCGTCAATCGCTTCGCGGCGGACCGAAGGTGTGGACGTGCCGGGATATCGCGGGGGTAAAGCGGACCTTTTCGCTCCGATCCGGAGACAGTCCTGTTTTGTCCGCGTCTGTCGGAGAGTTACCAATTGCAACCATGGGACTTCAGGACATCTCGCGGGAAAAGGATGGCGCGTCGGGGGCAGCACTGGCGCAGGCTCCGGCCCACAAGGCCCGGCGCTGGTACCAGGATGGCTGCGGAGCTGCGCAGGCGCTGGAGCTCATGGGGGAGCGCTGGTCACTGCTGATCGCGCGTGAACTCCTGCTGGGGGCGCGGCGCTTCAACGAGATTCGCGCGGCCTTGCCGGGGCTCTCGGCGAAGATCCTGAGCGAGCGGCTGGAGACGCTGGAAGCTAGTGGCGTGGTCCAGCCTTGCCTGCTGCCGCCTCCGGTCTCCGCGCGTGCCTACGGGCTCACGCAATGGGGGCAGGGGCTTGAGGACGTGCTGTGCTCGCTTGTGCGCTGGGCGCACCACGACGGGGAAGTGCAGGGCGATGAACTCCCGCTAACCCCGGTCGCCTTGATGCTCGCCTTGCGGGCCTGGCTGGTTCCCGAACGCTTTGGAGAGCTCGATCTTTGGGTCGCTTTCGACATTGCCGAGCAGCGGTTTGCCGCGCGCGTTCGCGCTTCCGGCATGACCATTCATCCCGGAGGTGCGGCCTTGCGCGCACCGGACCTGCGCTTCACGGCGCGAAGTGCCCGCGATCTGCACGAGGTGCTTTTTTCGCGCGGGGAGCGTGATGTGCCGGACAAGGGCCTGCGCTGTGAGGGCGATCCGGCTCTGGCAGACCGCTTCGCAGGACTTTTTGCGCAACCGGTTCCCGAAACACACTGATCACTCGTACCGCGACGGGTGGCAGACACCGGTGGACCGGGAAAAAGCCTTTGCGGTGCAAAGCATGTTGCGGTGCGGTGCTCTGTCCTTTAGTCGGGTAGCGCGATGACAGAGACAGCGATGACCCAAGCCGAGAACCGCGAAGCCACCGTGCTCGCCGCACCCGATATCGAACTTGATGTTCGCGAAACCTTCGGGATCGACATCGACATGAAGGTGCCTGCCTTCTCCGAGGCGGACGAGCGCGTTCCCGATCTTGACGAGACCTACGTGTTCGATCCGGACACCACGCTCGCGATCCTGGCCGGCTTTGCCTATAACCGCCGCGTGATGGTCCAGGGCTATCACGGCACCGGCAAGTCGACCCATATCGAACAGGTCGCAGCCCGCCTCAACTGGCCGTGCATTCGCATCAACCTCGATGCCCACATCAGCCGTATCGACCTTATCGGCCGTGACGCGATCGTGCTGCGCAATGGCATGCAGGTTACCGAATTTCGCGAAGGTCTGCTCCCCTGGGCGCTGCAGCACCCGGTCGCGCTGGTCTTCGACGAATATGACGCGGGCCGTCCCGACGTGATGTTCGTGATCCAGCGCATCCTGGAGACCGAGGGCAAGCTGACGCTGCTCGACCAGAACCGCGTGATCCGTCCGGACAAGCACTTCCGCCTGTTCGCGACGGCCAACACCGTGGGCCTTGGCGACACGTCGGGCCTCTACCACGGTACGCAGCAGATCAACCAGGGCCAGATGGACCGCTGGAATCTGGTTGTCGGCCTCAACTATCTCCCGTCGGAAACCGAAGTCGACATCGTGAGCAAGAAGGTCACGCAGGTCGCCCCCGAAGTCATCGCGCAGATGGTCAAGGTGGCGGACTTCTCGCGCCAGGGCTTCATGAATGGGGATATCTCCACCGTGATGAGCCCGCGTACCGTCATCACCTGGGCGCAGAACACCGCGATCTTCAACGACGTGGGGTTCGCCTTCCGACTCTCGTTCCTCAACAAGTGCGACGAGACCGAACGCATGCTGGTGGCCGAATACTACCAGCGCGTCTTTGGCAACGACCTTCCCGAAAGCGTCGTCGGCAAGGCCTGATCTTAGGCCGCACCTTGGTGCGGCAAAGGCTTTGAAAGACAAAGATACATCGCAATTGCGCCCCGGAGCGGGAGGGAAACCTCTCGGTCCGGGGCGCAATTGCGTCGGCCGCATGGTGAAAAATACTCACGTGATGCTGAGAAATGGGTTACAATGCGTATCTGGCAATCGTGCTTTGTTTAACTACATGGCATAGCAACAGGGGCTGACACCAAGCTGACACAATGCCGCAATCTGGTTTCGTGTTGGCCGTGGCCGTCGATGGTCTGAAACGCACTGCAAAACCCCCGAAGAGGGCCGTTTCGGCGACTGGATGTAGCCTCCCTGTGCGAAGCTGTGTCCCATCCAGGAAACGAAGACCCTGTCATGATTATCGATTTCAAGTCCACCGAACTGTCCACCTTCGATGCCGACGTGTGCGTCGTGGGATCCGGCGTTGCGGGTATCACCGTCGCACGCCGCCTCTTGGCGGCTGGCCGAAGTGTCACGATCCTGGAATCGGGCGGCTTCGACTACGAGGAGGACACGAGCGATCTCAACGCGGGCGAAACGGTAGGCGCCCCCTACTACCGACTCGACCACGCCCGGATGCGTTTCTTTGGCGGCACCACTGCGATCTGGGGCGGGCGCATCGCCGAACTCGACCCCATCGACTTCGAACGCCGCGACTGGGTGCCGCACTCGGGCTGGCCGGTCTCCTATGCGCAGATGCAGGAATACTACGACGAATCGCGCGGCTATTTCGGCCTGCCCGAGCGTCGCCTCGAAGCGAAGGATCTGGAACGCGTCGGCGTCTGGTTCCCCGAGTTCGACGATACGATGACGGTGAAGTTGTGGAACTTCGACCCCGAATTCAGCCGCTTCAACATCAAGAACTGCCGTGACTTGGTCAGCCATCCGCGTTGTACGATCCTGACCCACGCCACCGCGACCCAGATCCGGACCGACCACAGCGGGGCTCATGCGACCGGTCTCGACATTGCGAACCTGGCGGGCCGCCGCGCGCGCATCAATGCGCGTGAGGTTGTTCTCGCGTCGGGCGGGATCGAGAACCCGCGCCTGCTGCTCGCGTCCAACCAGGTTCACGCCAAGGGCCTGGGCAACGGGCACGATCTGGTCGGCCGCTTCTTCATGGAGCATCCCCACGCGCGCGGTGGGCATGTCACGACCAAGCTCGTGTGGGACATGTTCAAGGCCTATGGCCGTCGCCACACCCTGAACGGCCAGACCGTGGCCGCGCTGCTGGCCGCCGCCGAGGGCACCCAGCGCCGCGAGGGCATGCTCAACACCTCGATGACGATCGCCCCGCGCCAGCCGTCGGACAGTCGCCAGTTCATGGGCATGCGCGCCTACAACAAGATCAAGCACGATCTCTCGCCCACGCGCCATGCGCGCCTCATGTGGCTGGTCACCAAGCGCGCGGCGACGATGGCGCAGAAGGTGGCAGACCCGGCGCGCTCGTGGTTGCTCTACAAGCTGCACCGCGTGGAAGCGGCGCTGCTGGTGCGCGCCGAGCAGGCGCCCAATCCCGACAGCCGCGTGCGCCTTTCGGGCGAGCGCGATGCGCTGGGCATGCCGCGCGTGGAGCTGGACTGGCGCCTGACCGATCTCGATGTGCATTCGGTTGACCGGCTGGTCTCCACCTTCGGGGCCGAGATCGAGCGGATGGGGCTTGGCAAGGTGGACAAGGAGCCCTGGCTTTCGGGCGCGCGCCGGGAGTGGACGTTCGATCCTCTGGTCAGCGCGCACCCGATCGGTGGCTATCACCACATGGGCACGACGCGCATGTCCAATTCGCCATCCGAGGGCGTGGTCGATGCGCAGTGCCGCGTCCACGGGGTCAACAACCTCTACATCGCGGGCAGCTCGGTTTTCCCCACCTCGGGCTGGGCGAACCCGACCTTCACCATCGTCGCGCTGGCGCTGCGTCTGGCCGACCAGATCGCGGGCCAGCCTGCGCAGCCGGTGCTGAAGAAGATCGCCTGATCGCCTCCTGGGCGTATGCGAAAAGGGCCTGCCGTTCCGTGGGGAGCGGCAGGCCCTTTTCGTGTCAGGCGCGGGTGGGGGCGAAGTGCTTGGGCCGGCCGTCCTTGTCGACGGCGACCATGGTGTAGCGCGCGGTCGCGGCGTGGCTGCGCAGGCCGCTGAGCAGTTCCTCGGCCCACAGTTCCACCTCGACCAGCATCGAGCTGCGCCCGGTCATGCGGATGCGCGAGACGAGCTCGATCATCGAACCTTCACGGATGGGCGATGTGAAGTCGATGCGGTCGGAGGAGGCCATCACCACGATCTCGCGGCAATGGCGGGTGGCCGCGATGAAGGCGGCCTTGCCCATCATCTTCATGGCATCGCCGCCGAACAGGTTGCCGTGGTGGTTGGTGGAAGTGGGAAAGACCATCTCCACCATGCGCAGCGGCTCGTCCTCGTCCGGTTCGGGCGCGGGGGCCGGCATTGGCGGGAGGGGCAGTCGCGTATCGGGGCCCTTGCGCGCGACCATGGTGAAGAGCCCGCGCGTCAGGTTGCGACGCTCGCCGCTCACCAGTTCCTCGGCAATGACGTTGACTTCGACATCGAGCGAGCTGTTGCCCACGCGCGTCAGCGTGCCATGCACTTCGACCATCTCGCCCGAGAACCCGGGCGCGGTGAAGTCGATGCGTTCCGAGCGCGCGGTGACAAAGGGCGCGCGGCCGTGGCGCGTGGCGGTCAGGAAGGCCACCTTGTCCATGTGGGCGAGCGCCACGCCGCCGAACAGCGTGCCATGGTGGTTGGTGTCGCCCGGAAAGATCATGTCGATCAGGCGCACCGAGCTGTCGGCAAAGGTCTGGGTGTCTTCGGGGGTAGGGGCAATCAGGTAATCAGAGGACATTCGGGTTCCCGCGTGGACGTGGTGGCAACAGGGACGGCGCAGGCACCGCTCCACTCCGGCGAGGTGCCGGGAAGGGGGGCCTTTGCTCTCCTGTGGGGTTCGGGCGCGGCGCGTGCGGGAGACAGATGCGCCCCGCAGCTTCGTTCGCCCCGGTTGCAGCGCCGCCGTTCCGGGGCCGCAACACATGCGTTGCGCGTTCCTGTGAGCGTTACCGTCTCAGGTCAAGGGCTTGGCACGCAGGCTTATTGCTGTGCGGATAGCGTGCGTTCGAAGCACTCAGGCCTCGGGATAGATGGCGCGCACGAAGTAGAGCCCGTCGGGC
Organism: Novosphingobium mangrovi; assembly: GCF_022818885.1. NCBI lineage: Bacteria > Pseudomonadati > Pseudomonadota > Alphaproteobacteria > Sphingomonadales > Sphingomonadaceae > Novosphingobium > Novosphingobium mangrovi. The sequence goes on from NZ_JALHAT010000004.1 coordinate 116,860, forward strand.
GGCGCGTTGAGGCCAAGCGCCTGCCGATCCTTGGCGGCCAACGCCTTGCCGACCTCGCTCTCGTCCCAGCGGCCCATGCCGACCAGAGCGAGGCAGCCCACCATCGAGCGCACCTGGTGGTGGAGGAAGCTGCGCGCCTCAGCCTCGATGAACACCATTTCGCCTTCACGCCGCACGTCGAGCCGGTCGAGTGTCTTCAACGGGCTTTGCGCCTGGCAGTGGACCGAGCGGAAGGTCGTAAAGTCGTGGCGCCCGACCAGCGCCTGCGCGGCGCGGTGCATGGCTCCCTCGTCGAGTGGGCGCGAGACCTGCCAGGCCTTGCCGCGCTCCAGCGTCAGGGGCGCGCGGCGGTTGGCAATGCGGTAGATGTAGGAACGCCCGATGCACGAAAAACGCGCGTGCCAGTCGTCGGGGACCACTTCGCAGGCGGTGACAGCGACGGGATCGGGGCGCATCCTGGCGTTGAGCGCCTCCATCAGGCGAAAGGCGTCGAAGGGCTTGGCGATCTCGATATGCGCGCGCATGCCCAGCGCATGGACGCCCGAATCGGTGCGTCCCGCCGCGTGCATGATGACGTCCTCCCCAGTGATCGCATGGGCCGCATCCTCAACCGACTGCTGCACCGAGGGACCGTGCGACTGGCGCTGCAGGCCCATGAAGGGCGCACCGTCGAATTCGAGGGTCAGGGCAAAGCGGGTCACGCGATCTGGGTTCCCGCCGGGATCGCACGGCCGCGCAGCAGGTCCTGCGTTGCCATGGCCGGCTTTCCGGCGCGCTGGATGCGCGTTACGCGCAGCGCGCCCGTGCCGCAGGCGATGGTGAGCGCATCGTCGAGCGTTGTGGCGGGCGTGCCCGTGCCGTCGACAACCTCGGCCGCGTGGATCTTGTAGCGTTCGCCCTCGAACTCGAAAAAGGCGCCGGGCGCTGGCATGAAGGCGCGCACCTTGCGTTCGATGGCCTGGGCATCCTGCGTGAAGTCGATGCGGGCCTCGCCCTTCTCGATCTTTTTCGCATAGGTGACCCCATCTTCGGGCTGGGGGACGGGCCGGTGATTGGTGAGCTCGCGCAGCGTGCCGACCATGAGCTGCGCGCCCTTGTCGGCGAGTTCTGCGGTCAGTTCGCCGGTGGTCTTGGCATCGATGGTGGTGCGCAAGGTGGCCAGCATGGGGCCGGTGTCGAGACCCTTTTCCATCTGCATGATGGTAACCCCGGTCGTCGGGTCGCCCGCCTCGATCGCGCGATGAATGGGCGCCGCGCCCCGCCAGCGCGGCAGGATCGAGGCGTGGATGTTGAGGCAGCCGTGGCGCGGGGCATCGAGGATCGCCTGGGGCAGCAGCAGGCCATAGGCCGCGACGACCGCGACATCGGCCTCAAGCGCGGCGAAGGCGGCCTTCTCTTCCTCACCCTTGAGCGAGACTGGCGTGCGCACCTCGAACCCGCGCAACTCGGCAACCTTGTGGACGGGCGTCGGGGTCAGTTCGCGGCCGCGGCGGCCACCGGGACGCGGCGGCTGCGAATAGACGCAGACGATCTCGTGGCCAGCATCAGCCAGGGCTTCCAGCGCCGGGACCGCGAAATCGGGGGTTCCCATGAAGATGATACGCATATTGTGGGCAACTTCCTCGCTCGTCGTGGTGCCGGGCTTCCGCTCGGACCGGGGAGGCCCTATCTCTCTCCTCATGGCATCGCAAGAGATCGAGACGCTGACCGCCGCGCTGGCCCGCTTGCCGGGCCTTGGCCCCCGTTCGGCCCGTCGCGCGGTGCTCTGGCTCATCAAGCGCCGTGAAAGTTCGCTCGTCCAGCTGCTCGAAGCGCTCGACGTCGTGCGCGAGACGCTGGTCGAATGCAGCGTGTGCGGCAATGTCGATACGCGCGATCCTTGCGGTATCTGCGCCGATCCCAAGCGCGACCAGCGCTCGCTCTGCGTGGTCGAGGAAGTGGCCGACCTGTGGGCGCTCGACCGTGCGCACCTGTTCACCGGACGCTACCACGTTCTGGGCGGACGCCTCTCCGCGCTTGATGGCGTACGGCCCGAAGACCTTGCCATCGACAGCCTGCTGGCCCGGATCGAGGAGGGGGGCATCGACGAGATACTCCTTGCCATGAACGCCACGCTCGAAGGTCAGACGACCGCGCACTACATTGCTGAAAAGTTGGAGAACCGGCCTGTGCGCATCACCCAGCTGGCGCATGGTTTGCCGGTGGGCGGCGAACTCGACCACCTGGATGAGGGCACGCTGGCACAGGCGATCCGCGCGCGCCGCCCCGTCGCCTGAGCGATAGCCCCAACGGCGCGATTTCTGTGATCGCCATCGCAATCTTGCGAAACGCGCAGGCTGCGCTTATTTGCAAGGCATGGCTATCCGCGAAATCCTTGAAGTTCCCGATCCTGTCCTGAAGCAGGTCTCCAAGCCCGTCGAAACTTTCGACGACGAGCTCAAGACCCTTGTCGAGGACATGTTCGAGACCATGTACGATGCCCCCGGCATCGGTCTTGCCGCCATTCAGGTCGGCGTTCCCCTGCGTGTCCTCGTGATCGATCTCCAGCCCGACGATCCCGATGCAGAGCCCGAAGTGTGCAACCACGGCGGGCACCAGCACACGCACCAGCCCACGCTCAAGGAGCCGCGGGTCTTCATCAACCCGGTCATCCTCGACCCGTCCGAAGAGCACAGCGTCTACCAGGAAGGCTGCCTCTCGGTTCCCGAGATCTACGCCGACGTGGAGCGTCCCGCGACTTGCCGCGTGCAGTACCAGGACCTGGACGGCAACCACCATGAGGAAGCCATCGAGGGCATGCTGGCAACCTGCCTGCAGCACGAGATGGACCACCTCGAGGGTATCCTGTTCATCGATCACCTTTCGCGTCTCAAGCGCCAGATGGCGCTGCGCAAGCTGGAAAAGCTGCGCCGCGCGGCCTGATCCGTCCAGAATTGCGGACAACGGACCGGGAAGGTCTGGCGTTCTTGAATTGTTCCAACTAGAATGGCGGCATGGACATCATCCTTGCCGCCATTCTTGCACTCGTCGTCGGCCTTGGTGCCGGCTGGTTTTTCGGCTCGCGCCCGGCCGCGCAGGCCAATGCGCGCCTCGCCAAAAGCGAACGCGCCCTCCATGAACTGGAAGAGCGCTTCCGCGCCGCGATCCGCGATCTGGCAGGGGCTGAAGCCCGCGCGGGGCGTGCCGATGAATATTCCGCCGCCCTGACCCGCGAGCGCAGTGCCTATGCCGAACAGCTGGAGCGTGTGCGCGGGCAGGCGTCGGCCACTCTGGAGCGCGAACGCGCCGAGGCAACCGCGCGTTATGACGCGGCACGCACCGCTTTTGATGCCGAGATGGGTCGTCTGCGTGAGGCCTATCGCGAGGCGAGCGACGAACTTTCCACCTTGCGCGAAAAGACCGCCAACTTTGATGAGCAGAAGCGCCTTCTGATCGAGGCGCAAGACGCGCTGCGCAAGGAGTTCGAGAACGCGGGTGCCAAGGTCTTGGAGGGCGCGCAAGAAGCCTTCCTGCGCCGCGCGGGCGCGCGTTTCGAGGAAAGCGAGAAGGCGAACGCGGAACGCATCCGCGCGCTGCTGGAGCCCGTGGGCGCGCGTCTTCAGAGCTACGAGGCGCAGGTGTCCGAACTGGAAGCCAAGCGCGTTGATTCCTTCGGTCAGCTGACCGGCCTCATCCAGTCGATGCGCGAAGGGCAGGAGCGCGTGCGCGAGGAAGCCCAGCGCCTTGGCAACTCCTTGCGCAATGCCCCCAAGGCGCGCGGGCGCTGGGGCGAGCAGCAGCTTCGCAACCTCCTGGAACAGTGCGGCCTGTCCGAGCACACCGACTTCGTGACCGAGCATTCGATCGACACCGAGGAGGGGCGTCTGCGTCCCGATGCCATCGTCAACATTCCGGGGCAGAAGAAGCTGGTGATCGATGCCAAGGTCTCGCTCAACGCCTACCAGGAGGCCTTCGAGGCCGAGGACGATGCCGCGCGCGAACTGGCACTCAAGGCCCATGTCGCCTCGATGCGCAATCATGTCCAGACGCTCGGCACGAAGAGCTACCAGAGCCAGTTCGAGGACGCTCCCGACTACGTCGTGATGTTCGTGCCGGGTGAGCATTTCGTGGCCGCAGCCCTCGAATACGATCCGGAACTGTGGGATTTTGCCTTTCGTAACCGCGTTCTTCTGGCCACGCCCACCAACCTTGTCGCCATCGCGCGCACGGTCGCGCAGGTCTGGCGCCAGGATGGTCTGGCCCGTGAAGCGCGCGAAATCGGCCGGATGGGCGGTGAACTCTATGACCGCATCGCGGTGGCCGCCGAGCACATGAAGCGCGTAGGCGCCGGGCTGGAAACGGCGGTCAACAACTACAACAAGTTCGTTGGCAGCTTTGAGCGCAACGTACTCTCGTCGGGACGACGTCTGCGCGAAAAGCACATCGAGATCGGCAAACGCGAGATCGAGGAAGCTCCACGAGTCGAGGCTGCACCGCGCTATGGCGCTGCCGATATCGAGGCTGCGCTGCCCGAGTATCCCGAAGGTGAGGCGCCTGCTGCGCTGGCATCGGCCGAAAAGGACTAAGGCGCGCTTAGAGCATTTTCCAAGCAGATGGAATCATCTGCTGGTTCAGAAAATACGTCAAACCAATGATATAGAGCGGTTGATCCGATGCAATCGGATCTGAAACCGCTCTAGTCCTCGACGCGGATGAGTTCGGCGGTGTGGCCGCTTGACTGGAGGATCATGCGCTCGTCGCTCACGTGGATGCGCGGAGTGGACGCGAGGAGGGAGCCGACGGCCTTTTCCTGATCCCAGGCCGGGGCCGGGCAGGCCATCTCGGTCTGCACCAGGGGGCCGGCGACGAGACGGTCAGCGGATATCCGCCAGGGTCCGCTCATGCGGTTGCAGCCGACGAGAACGCGGACCTCGCCCTTCTCGAAGCGCATGTCGGCCGCATCCGACATGGGCGACTGCCCATCGATCAGGGCAAAGCTCCAGCGGCTGGCGCTGAGGTGCTGGCCTTCGGTGTCCGGCGCGCAGGCGACGAGGGCCAGCGCGGGAAGGGCGCCTGCCAAGATGCGGCCGAAGGAACAAGCTCGAATCATGCCTGCATGGTGCCATGCAGCATGTGAGAGCGGGATGAACGGGCCTATCCGCAAATGGCAGGCGCAGCAGCGCCGGTGCTACCCGGCCAACTCAGGGATCGAGGTGGGCGAGCGCTTCGTAGGCGAGAACCGCGCCCGCGACAGCGGCGTTGAGGCTGTCCGCGCGCCCGCGCATCGGGATCGTGACCCGCAGGTCGCAGGCCTCTTCGTAGTCGGCCGGGAGCCCTTGCGATTCGTTACCGACCATAAGGAAGCAGGGTGCTGCATAAGGGGCCTTGCGGTAGTCGGTCGGGTCGCGCAGCGAGGCCGCGACGAGCTGTCCCTCGCTCTCGCGCAGCCAGGACTGGAATTCATCCCAGCGCGCCATCGCCAGCCTCTGCGTGAAGATCGCGCCCATGCTGGCGCGCACGGCTTCAACCGAGAAGGGATCGGCGCAGTCATCGATGAGGATAAGGCCGCCAGCCCCGACGGCATCGCCGGTGCGCAGCATCGTCCCCAGGTTCCCCGGATCGCGCAGCGCTTGCGCGACGAGCCAGATGGGCGCCGCCTGCCGGTCGATCCCGGCAAGACGCGTGTCGAACTCGGCGAAAACCCCGGCCACGGCCTGCGGGTTGTCCTTGCCGGTCACCTTGGCGAGGATGTCCTGGTCCATTTCCACGACTTCGCCGCCCGCTGCGGTTACTGCCTCTTCGAGCTGGTCGAGCAGGGGATGGGCGGCACGGCCTGTCGCCATCACCAGCATCTCGGGAAGAATGCCCGATTCGCGTGCATCGGTCAGCAGGCGTAGGCCTTCAGCCAGGAAGCGCTGTTCGCGCCGACGGTGCTTCTTGTCACGCAGCGAACGCAGGAACTTGACGAGCGGATTGGAAAATCCGGTAATGGTGCGGCGGTAGGTCACGTTAAACGGCGCCTTCTCAGCCCTGATCTTCGCCAAAGCCGTCGCGCACCAGCGCAACGAGCCGGTCGAGCGCGGCCTGAGCGTCATCGCCCGCGCACGCGATCTCGATGCTGTCGCCCTTGGCCGCGCCCAGCATCATCAGGCCCAGGATGGAATTGCCGACCGCACTCGCGCCGTCCTTGCTCACCGAGACGGACAGCTCACCGGGCAATTCGGTGACGTAATTCACGAACTTCGCACTGGCCCTGGCATGAAGTCCGCGCTTGTTAACGATGGTCACCGTCTCACGGCAGTCGTTCATGCATCCTGTCCCAGGTATTCGCTTGCGATGGTGATGTAGTTGCGCCCCGCTTCACGCGCGGCCGCAGCGGCGTCGCGCACCGACATGCAGGCGCGCGCCTTGGCGAGGCGGATCAGCATGGGCAGGTTGATCCCGGCGATGACTTCGACCGTCCCGGCTTCCATCAGCGAGATCGCGAGGTTCGAGGGCGTTCCACCGAACAGGTCGGTGAGGATGATCACGCCTTCGCCACTGTTCACCTTGACGATGGCCTCGGCAATCTCGGCGCGGCGCCGCTCCATGTCGTCATTGGGACCAATGCACACGGTCTCGACCGCCGTCTGATCGCCGACGACATGTTCCATTGCGTGAACGAACTCTTCGGCAAGATTGCCGTGAGTGACCAGAATCATGCCGATCATGTTGAGGAAACGCTCCGAATACCCTGCAGTTGCACCCGGATCTTAGTGCTTGTCATCACGCCGCGGCTCTCCTTCAAGAAGATCGGCTGCTCGTGAGCCCAGGTTGCGGTGCAGCAATGTGGGGGAAAATCCCGAGTGGCGCAAGGCCGATGCCATCTGTTCCGCGGTAAAAACCGAACGGTGTTTCCCGCCGGTACACCCGAAGGCGATATGGACATAGCTTTTGCCTTGCGCCTTGTAGCGCGGCAGCAAGAGCAGGAGCAGGTCGCGTATCCGGCTGAATGCCTCGGAAAAGGCCGGATCCTTGCGGATGAAATCGCCAACGGCCGCGTCCTGCCCCGTCTGTGGGCGAAGGTCCGGATCCCAATGGGGATTGTCGAGGAAGCGCATGTCGAAGACCAGGTCTGCGAGTGGAGGCATCCCGCGCGCGAAGCCAAAACTGGAAATGGTGAGGGTCGTGCCCTCGGTCGCGCTTTCGGCGAATCTCTCGCGAATCACGCGCTGAAGATCGTTGCTGGTGAATTCGCTGGTGTCGATCAGCACTTCGGCCCAGCGCCGCAGCGGCGTGAGCAGTTCGCGCTCGGCCTGGATGCCGGTCGCGACAGGGGCGTCGGCGGCAAGGGCGTGGCGGCGACGGGTTTCGTTGTAGCGGCGCTCGAGTTCGGCGCTCTGGCAATCGAGAAAGAGCGTCGTCAGCGCGACATCAGGACGTTCACTAAGGGCTTTTACTTGGGCGATCACGCGCTCGGGATCGAAGCCGCGCGTGCGCGAATCGAAGCCGATGGCCAGCGGCGTGGGAAGATCGCTCTGCGCCTCGCCCGGTGCATCGAGCAGACCTTCGAGCAGGCGGATCGGGAAGTTGTCGATGATTTCCCAGCCAAGGTCCTCCAGGCCCCTGAGAACCGTGGTTTTTCCAGCCCCCAGCATGCCGGTGACGAGCAGGACCGATTGACGCTGGGGTAGCGCCGGGTCGGGCCCCGTGTCGTCCGCGCCATGTGCGCTGGCCTCGGGGGTGGGCTCAGGTGTTGCGGTCATCGGGGCTGTTTGCGCTCCTCTGCCCGGAAAGGGAAGGGAGAGTTTGGTCTTATCCGACCGATTTTGCCGGGTCTTGCTTGCGCGTCTTTTCAGCGAGTTGAGGGTCCCAGTCCATGGACGGCGAGCGCGCGTTCGGCCTTGATGGCCATAGGGCCGCTCCAAGGCGAAAGGCGCAGGGAAGGAATGACCAGCCCCGCAAGCTCGATGCCCTCGGCTTTCTCGATGAAACGCGGAGCGCTGCTATCCAGGAGGATGTGGAGGCAGACCCGGGCCTCGGCGCAGAAGGGTTCGTTCTGGATGCCGAGATTACGGACCTCGATCAGGCCGGCTGTGCGGGGGTGGGGCCTGGCGACGAGATGCCCGGCGCGCCTTTCGAGGACTACGCCATCATCGCCCACGAGCACCGCGCCCCGGTCTATCAGCTCGAGCGCGAGCGAGGTCTTGCCCGCGCCCGACGGGCCTTCGATGAGAATGGCGCGTCCCTCGCGCGCGACGCAGGTCGCCTGACGGACCAACGAAGGCGAGGCTCCGGTGGTCACCCTTCAGGCTCGCTCGGCCATTGGGGGAGCGTGAGGACGAAGCAGCCACCTGGTAATCCGTCGTCGCGATCGGTTGCGAAGAGCGAGCCGGAGTGGGCATCGACAATGGTCCGCGCAATCGAGAGTCCCAGCCCCGAATGGCGGCCGAACTCCTCCGACGAAGGGCGCAGCGAATGAAAGCGCTCGAAGATCCGTTCGCGCGCGACCTTGGGAATGCCCGGACCGTGGTCGCTGATCGTGATGCGCACCTTGCTTTTCACGCTCTCCAGAGTGACGTCGATGGGCGCAGCCTCGGGGGAGAAGGAGACGGCGTTGTCGAGCAGGTTCTGGAGCACGCGTTCGAGGCGCGGGGCGTCACCCGGCACGACAAGCGGGCCCGCGCCAGCCTGCGCGATCACGACTTCGCTCGCGCCGTTGACGCCGCGCTGGGCGCGCTCGGCAACAAGGGCGCGCAGGAGGCTGTTCATGTCGACCGGCTCGAAGGTGGTGCGGCTGAGCTGCGCGTCGATACGACTGGCATCGGCAATCTCGGTCACGAGGAAATCGATGCGCCGCACATCGTCGTTGGCCACCGTCACGAGTTGGCGGCGCAGCTCGGGATCCTCCACCCGGTCCAGGTTCTCAAGTGCGCTGCGCAGCGAGGTGAGCGGGTTCTTGAGTTCGTGCGCGACATCGGCTGCGAAGCGCTCGACCGCATCGATGCGCAGGCGCAGGGCGCCGGTCATGTCGGAGACGGCGCGGGCAAGGAGGCCGATTTCGTCGCGGCGGTCGGGCAGGCGGGGGACGACCACGCTGCGCTCGCGCCCGAGGCGCACGCGCACGGTGGCGCGCACGAGCTTGCGCAAGGGATCGACGATGGTGCGGGCCAGGAACAGCGACAGCAGGATCGAGACCCCGAGCGCAGCGCCCACGATGATTGCAAGCGTCTGGCGGGCCATGCGCACGTTCTCGGTGATGTCGCGCGCGTTGCGGGTCATCAGCAGGATCTCGCCTCTGTTGCCCAGCGGCGTGGCGGCAAGAATGACCGGGGTCTGGTCGGGTGCGGCTTTCTGGTCGATGCGTGTTTCGCCTGTCTCCAGCGCTTCGCGGGCGACAGGCCAATCCCGGATCGCCTGTTCGGGCGGGTTGCGGTAGGCCGGGATGCGCCGGGCGCCCAGGAGAAAGTCCATGCCCTGGTCGAGCAGGCGCGCCGCATCCTGGAGCCAGGGCTCGCTGTCGGGATCGATGAAGCGGTAGGACGGCGGGGCCAGCTTGAAACTGTCCGCGACGAGATCGCCATTGGCATCGTAGAGGCGCAGGCGCAGCTTCTGCGTGGTGCCGATGCGCGCGATCAGGTGGCGTTGTCTGTCGAGGCTTTCCCCGGAGAGGGCCTGGGCCGTGATCTCGGCCTCGCTGCGGGCGAGGCGAAAGCGCTCGTCGAGAAGTTCGCGGCGGTAGCTGTCGATGTAGAAGAGACTGCCCGCCATGAGTGCGAGCGCGATGATGTTGACCGCAAGGATGCGCGCGGTCAGCGAGACGCGCCAGGACAGCCCCAGACGAACGGGCAGCGAGGCCGCGATGCGGGCGTGCGAGCGCTCGGCCATGGGCTCAGGCGGTCCGTCGGGGCATGGTCACCCTTCCTGCCCGGCGGCGGTCCCTGCGGCGTGTTCGTCCGAAAACGAGTAGCCCGCGCCGTAGAGGGTATCGATGGCGTTGAACGCAGGGTCGACTGCGCGAAACTTGCGGCGCAGGCGCTTGATGTGGCTGTCGATGGTTCGGTCGTCGACATAGATGTCGTCGTTGTAGGCCGCGTCCATCAACTGGTTGCGGCTTTTGACGACGCCCGGGCGCAGCGCCATGGCTTCCAGAATCAGGAACTCGGTGACGGTGAGCGAGACCGCCTGTCCGTCCCACTCCACCTGGTGGCGCGCCGGGTCGAGTGCGAGGCGCCCGCGCACGACGGGTTCGGGCAGGTTTTCCTGGATGGGCTCTTCTGGCCCGGTGCGCACCAGTTCGCTGCGCCGCAGGATGGCGCGGATGCGGGCGGCAAGAAGGCGCTGGCTGAAGGGCTTGGTGATGTAGTCATCCGCACCCATGGCAAGGCCAAGGGCCTCGTCGGGTTCCTCGTCCTTGGAGGTGAGGAAGATCACCGGCAGGCTGGAGCGCTCGCGCAGATGGCGCAGCAATTCCAGGCCATCCATGCGCGGCATCTTTACATCGAAGATGGCCAGGTCAGGCGGATTCTCGAGGATCGCCTTCAGCGCGGTTTCGCCGTCGGTATAGACCCTTGTGGAAAAACCTTCGGCCTGCAGCCCGATCGAGACCGTGGTCAGGATGTTGCGGTCATCGTCGACCAGCGCGATCGTGTGGCGGCGCGTCTCGCCCTGGGCGCTGCGGGGCTCGGAAGCGGAGGACGGGGATGCTGGCACGGACATCGCAGGTGCCCTGGTCCTTTCTCAAAACGCGAAGAGGCTGCCTAGCCGCTGGACGCCTGACTGGCAATGTGGCGAGGCATGGGAACGGGGCGGACCGCGAAGGTCGCCTGGGGCATCTGGCCTGTTTCTTTCGCGTTTCGGCCCTTTGCGGTTCCATTTGTTGTCAATTTGACGGAAAAGAATGCGTCGATTATCCGCGATCCCGATTCCTGAGGAGGAATTGATGATGCCATCGCCGGATAGTCTGGCGAGGTGTCACGTTGGAGGAGATGACATTGACCGCTTCCCTAAGCTACCCGCTCGACAAACAAGGGATCGCCACCAAGGCGGAGATTTTCGCGAACCTGGGCACCGCGCCCCTGGTTGAGCATGCCATCCGAAACGAGGAAGGCACGCTGTCCGCAGACGGGCCTTTCGTCGTTGCAACGGGCAAGCACACGGGCCGCTCGGCCAAGGACAAGTTCATCGTCAAGGACGCCGAGACGGAAGATACGATCTGGTGGGGCAACACCAATGTGCCCATGACGCCGGAGCACTTTGCTGCGCTCAAGGAAGACTTCCTCGCCGCCGTCGGCGATAAGGACAAGCTCTACGTCGCGGACCTGTTCGGCGGCTCGCAGCCCGAACACCGCGTCAAGGTGCGCGTCATCAACGAGTTCGCCTGGCACAACATGTTCATCCGCACCCTGCTGGTGCGTCCGAGCGCCGAGGAACTTGAAGGTTTCGCACCGGAATACACGATCATCGACCTGCCCAGCTTCAAGGCCGACCCGGCCCGTCATGGCAGCCGCAGCGAGACCGTGATCGCGGTCAACTTCTCGGAAAAGCTGATCCTCATCGGTGGTACGGCCTACGCTGGCGAGATGAAGAAGTCGGTCTTCGGCATCCTCAACTACCTGCTCCCGACCAAGGGCGTGATGCCGATGCACTGCTCGGCCAACATCGGCCCGGACGGCGACACGGCGGTCTTCTTCGGTCTTTCGGGCACCGGCAAGACCACGCTTTCGGCTGACGCGTCGCGCACGCTCATCGGCGATGACGAGCACGGCTGGTCGGACACCGCGGTCTTCAACTTCGAAGGCGGCTGCTATGCGAAGATGATCCGTCTTTCGGAAGAGGCCGAGCCGGAAATCTACGCGACCACCAAGCGTTTCGGCACTGTCCTTGAGAACGTCGTGATCGATCCGGTCACCCGCACGCTCGACCTCGACGACAACTCGCTCGCCGAGAACAGCCGCGGTGCCTATCCGATCGACTTCATCCCGAACGCCTCGGAAGAGAACCTGGGCCCCGTGCCGCAGAACGTGATCTTCCTCACCGCGGATGCCTTCGGCGTGCTGCCTCCGATCGCGCGTCTCACGCCGGACCAGGCCATGTACCACTTCCTTTCGGGCTACACCGCCAAGGTTGCGGGCACCGAGATCGGCGTGACCGAGCCGGAAGCGACCTTCTCGACCTGCTTCGGCGCGCCGTTCATGCCGCGTCACCCCTCGGTCTACGGCAACCTCCTCAAGGAGCGCATCGCCAAGGGCGGCGTGAAGTGCTGGCTGGTCAACACCGGCTGGTCGGGCGGCATGGCCACCATGGAAGGCATCAAGCGCATGCCGATCAAGGCCACCCGCGCACTGCTCAACGCCGCGCTCGACGGCAGCCTCAACAACGCCGAGTTCAAGGAAGACCCCAACTTCGGCTTTGAAGTGCCCGTGGAAGTGCCCGGTGTCGACACCGCGCTGCTCGATCCGCGCGGCGCCTGGGCCGATGGTGCCGAGTACGACAAGACCGCGCAGGTTCTGGTCAAGAAGTTCATCGACAACTTCGCTCAGTTCGAAGCGCACGTCGACGAGGGCGTCCGCCAGGCCGCGCCCGTCACTGCCTGACAGGCGCGCGAGCAACCTATGACATGAAGAAGGCCCCGGACGCTTCGGCATTCGGGGCCTTCTTGCGTTGCGGCTGGCACGCGGTGCCTCCCGCCAGAACCAGGAGAGAGACATGGGACTATTGGACGGCGTACTGGGGCAGATGGGCGGCAACGTCGATGTGGCCAATCTGGCCGGGCAGCTCGGCATACGACCGGAAATGGCCGAGAAGGCCGTGGCCGCGCTCGGCCAGGCGCACCAGCAGCCCGGCGACACGGCTGAGCTTGCAGCGGGGCGCACGGGGCTTGATGTCGCCACGATCCAGCAGATCATCACCGCCATTGGCGGGGAGAGCGCACTTGCGCGTTTCGCCGGAGAGATCGTCTCCAACCCGCAGGTGATGGCGCTGCTTGACCGGGATGGCGACGGCGATGCGATGGACGATATCGCGGGATTCGCTTCAGGGCTTTTCGGGCGAAAGTAGAGTTTGCCGGATGGAAAAAGGCCCCCGGGTGCGGAGATGCACCCGGGGGCCTTTTCGCTTCTTGGGGCGTGGGCGTCAGGCCTTCACGCCTGCGATGTAGCGCGTAATGTTGTCGCCCAGCACGTCGAGAGGCACGTTGCCCCCATCGACCACGGCCTGGTCGAAATCACGCAGGTCATAGGCATCGCCGAGCTCGGCAATGGCGCGCAGGCGCTGGCGGTTGATCTCGTTGTGACCCATCTTGTAGCCACAAGCCTGGCCCGCCCAGGAGCAGTAGCGGTCGACCTCGTTGACCACTTCCTCGCGCTTATTGCCGTTCTTCTCCATGAAAAAGCGGATGCCTTCCTCGCGGCTCCACCCTTGCGAGTGCAGGCCGGTGTCGACGACCATGCGGCAGGCCCTGAAAGCGATCGACTGGAGGTAGCCGAGGCGCCCGACGGGATCATCGTCGTAGGCGCCCAGCTCGTCGCCCAGCTGCTCGCCATAGAGCGCCCAGCCTTCGGAATAGGCGTTGAAAGCCAGGATCGAGCGGATCAGCGGCAGGCGGTTGGCATATTCACCCTGCCAGACGTGGCCCGGGATCGTCTCGTGGTGGACGAGGGTGGGCAGGTCGTACTTGCGGTGGAGGTCCGTGGTGCGCAGGTTGATCCACATCTTGCCTGGCACCGAACCGTCCTTCGAGCCCGCGCCGCCATAGGCCGTGGGAGCGCCCGGTTCCTCGGCAAGGGGGAGGCGGCGGACCTCGACGTTGCCCGGCACCAGTTCCCGAAACGCGCGCGGCATCTGCGAGGTGATCCAGTCGATGCGCTGGCGAATGAAGGCCATGATCTGGTCGCGGCCCTCATCGCCCTTGGCGAACATGAAGCGCGGGTCCTTGCCCAGTGCGGTCATGCGTGCACCCACGGTGCCTTGCGTGTAGCCAAGGTCCTTGAGGATCGGGTCCATCCGGCCATGCAGTTCGGCCAGTTGCTCGTGGCCGAGCTTGTGGATTTCTTCAGGCGGCATGGTGGTCGTGGTGCTGGCCTTGAGCGCCCAGGCGTAGAACTGCGCGCCGCCGGGGCGTTCGCGCAAGCCCGGTGCGCTGGTGGCGAGGCCACGCTGGCGCTTGAGTTCGGCAAGCTGGCGCTGAAGCGCGGGAAGCACATCGCCCGCGACAAGGCTTTTCGCCTGCTTCTCCCAGTCGCCCTCGAACGAGGCGGTGCGGTTCGCGACCGAGGCAACGAGGCCGCCGCCGTCCTTGCCTGCGTCGGCCACCGTGCTCTCCATCTGCGCGATAGCGCGGTCGAGCAGGAAGTCGGGCGGCACGAGGCCCTTGTCGGTCGCCGCCTTCATGCGCACCAGTTCGCCGTCGAGCTGGTCGTCCATCTGCGCAAGGCGTGTGATGTAGGCGTCGGCATCGTCGGGCGTCTTGATCGGATGGTCCGCGTCAAGGAAGCGCGGCGTGTCGAGATAGGCGCCCACGTTCTGGATTACGACGTAGGGCGTGTTGCGCCAGCTGCCCACGGCAACGTCGCCATAGGGTTGCGCGAAGCCTTCGAGCGAGGTCGTATAGGCGCTCTTGATGACTTCCAGGCTGGTTCGCGTGGCGGGATCGAGGCCGGCCTCGTCGACAGCGGAAACTGAGGCGAGGTCGCGCCGCAGGAGCGCGGCCATGCGCGCCACGCCGTCGGGGGAGCGGTCCTCCATCCGGCTGCGCAGGGGCGTATGGGCACCGATATCGACGCCGAGGCTGGTCGCCGTGCCGGGATTGAGATCGAGGAAATTCCAGGCAAGTGTGTCGAGAAGGGCGCTCGCTGCCCCTGAGGCGGGCGTGCCGGATGCGCTCTGGGCAAGCGCCCGGGCACCGGCCGGAAGGGCCATGGCGGCGACGCCGCAGGACAAGATCTGGAGAGCGTTGCGACGGGAAAGCGGCGCTGCGGCCGGTATAGGGTGTGTCATGGCGCGAAACTGGCTCCGACAGGCGGACAAGTCAAACGCGGATGGGGATGAAAGGAGGGGGAAAGCGGGGCCGGATCGGGGCTCGCATGGCGTCCGGGGATCGGCTATCGCCTTGCCATGGCTATTGCGCTTTCCCTCATGGTCCTCGCCAGCATCGCACTGGTGCTGGGCAGCATCGCCCTGTGGCGCCGTCCCGGCCATCGCAGAAGGGCCGTGCTGATGCTCGTCCTTGCAGGGATCATGGCGATCAACGTCGCGATCCTCACCGTGCCCACCCCCGATGGCCGCTCGCTTGCCGGTATCGCAAAAACGCAAGAGGCGCCGCAGTAGCCCTGCGACGCCTCTTTCTGCGTATACGTGCGGCGCTGCGCGATTACTTGATCGGGCAGTCCGGTGCGAGGCGCATGTCGAGGTAGTTGTTGACCGACTTCATCAGGTCATCGGTCTCGTTCTCGAAGAAGTGGTTGGCCTTGCGCACTTCATCGTGGTGGATGGTGATGTGCTTCTGGGTGCGCAGCTTGTCGACCAGCTTCTGCACCGCGTTGGGCGTCACCACCGTGTCGGCTTCACCCTGGATGATGATGCCCGAGGCGGGGCAGGGCGCCAGGAAGCTGAAGTCATACATGTTGGCGGGCGGCGCGATCGAGATGAAGCCGCGGATCTCCGGGCGGCGCATCAGGAGCTGCATTCCGATCAGCGCGCCGAACGAGTAGCCCGCGATCCAGGTGGTCGAGCTTTCGGGGTGGATCTGCTGCACCCAGTCGAGCGCGGCGGCCGCGTCCGAGAGTTCGCCGATGCCGTTGTCGAAGCTGCCCTGGCTGCGGCCCACGCCGCGGAAGTTGAAGCGCAGCGTGGCAAAGCCGCGGGCTACGAAGGTCTTGTAGAGATGCTGCGTGATGCGGTCGTTCATCGTGCCGCCCGCCTGCGGGTGCGGGTGGAGGATCATGGCGACCGGCGCGCGCGGACGCGGCGCAGGCTGGAAGCGGCCTTCGAGACGGCCTTCGGGTCCGGGAAAGATCACTGCGGGCATGGAATAGCGAACCTGACTTGTTGAGGCTCCGGCAAGAATGGCCGCGCAAGGAAGGGGCCGTGATTGCAGGAGTGGAAATGGGAGAGCAGCTTATATAGAAACATTCGTACCAAAAACAATCACGACAAAACAAGCGGAGCCGCCAATTTCTTCCCCTGTCTACCTGGACCATGCCGCAACCACCCCCTTGCGGCCCGAAGCGCGCGCCGCGTGGCTTGAAGGTGCCGAAATCTGGGCCAATCCCTCCAGCCCCCATAAGCAGGGCCGCGCCGCGCGCGCCGCGCTCGAGGATGCGCGCGAACGGGTGAAGCGGGCGCTGGGCTGGCGCGGTGAACTTCTTTTCACCTCGGGCGCGAGCGAGGCGCTGGCCCTGGGATTGGGCCGCGCGAAGGTGCAGCGCCGGCTTGTTTCGGCGGTCGAGCACGACGCGGTTTTTCGCGCCGCACCCGATGCCGTCGAAGTGCCGATGGCAGGGGGCGAGTTGGACGGACAGGCGCTGGCCGAGCACCTTGGCGAGGAGGGACGCTGCGTGCTCGCGCTCCAGTCGATCAACTCCGAGACAGGGACCGTGCTCCTGCCTTCGCGGGACAGCGAGGCATTGGAAGCCATGCGGGCGGCCGGAGGGCTGCTGCTGGCCGACTGCTCGCAATCAGCCGGCAAGGCGCCGCTGCCCGAGGCGGATCTCATCGTGGTCTCGGCCCACAAGCTGGGTGGTCCCATCGGGATCGGGGCGCTGCTGGTGCGCGATTTCGCGCTGCTGGAGCCGACCGGCGGGCAGGAGCGTGGCTACCGTGCGGGAACGGAAAACCTGCCCGGCGCGATGGCCTTTGCCGCAGCGCTGGAAGCAGGCGGCGTCGAAAGCTGGGCGACAAGCGAGGAGGAACGCTTTGCCTTCCGCGACCGTCTCTCCGAATTTGGTGAGGTGATCCAGCCCGGCACGGCCTGCTCGCACATCTTCGCGGTCGCCGCCCCCAGGCTTGCGGCAACCGCCATGCTGATAAGGCTCGATGCCATGGGCTTTGCGATTTCGGCGGGAAGCGCGTGCTCGTCCGGCACGCTCAAGCAGAGCCGTGTGCTCAAGGGCTTCGGAATCGATGAAGACAGCGCACGGCGCACGGTGCGCGTCAGCATCGGCTGGAACACGACGCGTCAGGACCTCGATGCCTTCGCGGACGCCTGGGCGAAGGTGAACGCATGATCTATCTCGACTATCAGGCCACGACCCCGCTCGCGCCCGAGGCGCGCGAGGCCATGCTGCCCTGGCTGGGCGGGCCCGAGACAAGCGGCTTTGCGAACCCGCACAGCCCGCACCGCCCCGGACGCATGGCGGCGGCCGCCGTGGAAGTCGCGCGCGATCAGGTGGCCGCACTTTTGCCATCGGGCGGCCGCGTGATCTTTACCTCCGGCGCGACCGAGGCGATCAACCTGGCGATTGTGGGAAGCGGTGCAAAGCGGCTGGCCGTGTCGTCCATCGAGCATTCGGCCGTGCTCGACACCGCGCGCTGGATCGATTCCGAAGTTCAGGAAATTCCGGTCGGAGAGGATGGCTGCGTGGCCGCCAACGCGTCGCTGCGGGAGGGCACCGATCTCGTCGCGGTCATGCAGGTCAACAACGAGATCGGAACGATCCAGCCGGTGGACGAACTGGCGCAGCGCGCCCATGCGGCAGGCGCGCTGTTCCTGTGCGATGCGGTGCAGGGAGCGGGCAAGATTGCGCCGCCGCAAGGCGCGGACATGATCGCGATCAGCGCGCACAAGATGTACGGCCCCAAGGGGATCGGTGCGCTCTGGGTGCGCGATGGGCTCGATCTTGAACCACTGATCCGCGGCGGCGGGCAGGAGCAGGGCCTGCGTTCGGGCACCTTGAGTCCGGCGCTGTGTGCAGGGTTTGGCGCTGCGGCGGCGCTGGCGCTCAGGAGCTGTGATGAGGACGCGGCGCATATTGCCCGGCTGTGGGATGGTGCGCGCGCGGCCTTGCCGGACTGGGACCTCAATGGCTCGGTTGAACGGCGCTGGAAAGGAAATTTAAACTTGCATCGCAAGGGTTTGGATGTAGCCCGTCTGATGTCCGATCTTCGCGGAGTGGCTTTTTCGGCGGGCTCCGCTTGCGCCAGCGGCTCGGGGAGGCCTAGTCACGTGCTGCGCGCACTCGGACTTGCCGACAGTGCGGCCAAAGCCTCTATCCGTTTGGGATTCGGGCGATATAGTACGCAACGGGACATAGAGGATGCCTGCGCTCAAATAGAAGCCGCTGCGGCGGCGCAGGGAGTCTGAAATTGGTAAACGTGCAGTTCGTCACGACCGAAGGGAACAAGGTCTCGGCACAGGCCGAGCCGGGAACGCGCCTGCTCGAAGTGGCCCAAGCCGCGGGCATGCCGCTCGAAGGGACGTGCGAGGGGCAGATGGCCTGTTCCACCTGCCATGTCTACTTGTCGGATGAGTGGTTCGCCAAGGTCGAGCCCGCCTCGATGGACGAGGAAGACATGCTTGATCTGGCTGCGGGTGTCGCGCGCACCAGCCGCCTTTCCTGCCAGATCGAACTGACCGAGGATCTCGATGGGATCGAGGTGCGTATCCCCGGCGTTTCGCGCGATATGCAGATCGGCTGAGCCGGAATAGACGACGGCCGCACTCCGTGAGGAATGCGGCCGGACGGTTTTCAGAACGTAGTTGGAGCGGCGCTCGTCAGGCAGCCTGCGCGGGTACCCGGACGGCCTCGATCAGGGCGTTCGAGAAGGCCGGGATGTCGTCGGGGTTGCGGCTCGTGATGATGTTGCCATCGACGGCCACTTCGCGGTCGACCACGTTGGCGCCCGCATTTGCCAGATCGGTGCGGATCGAGGGCCAGCCGGTCACGGTCTTGCCGCGAACGGCATCCGCTTCCACCAGCAGCCAGGGCGCGTGGCAGATAGCGCCAACGGGCTTGCCCGAATGGACGAAGGCCTGAACCAGCTCCACGGCCGTCGAATTGAGGCGCAGGGTGTCGGGATTGATCTGGCCGCCGGGCAGGACGAGGGCGTCGAACGCGCTTGCCTTCACATCGTCGAGGGCGAGATCCACCTTGACGGGATCGCCCCAGTGGGTGTGGTTCCAGCCCTTGATCTCGCCCGCCTCGGGGCTGGCGATCTGAACCTCCATGCCAGCCTCGCGAAGGGCATCGCGTGGACCGGTGAGCTCGGAGGGCTCGAAACCGTCGGTGGCGAGGATGAGGATGCGCTGGGTCATGTCGTAACCTCCTTTTCTACTTGCATTCCCCCATTTAACACCGCCGCGATGCGTGCCGTTCCCGGTCCCGACACGGTCTGCCGCGCCTCGGCCACGGACCGGAGAATGCCGCGTCGACACGCTCAGCTATCCCGGCGACGCCGCAGGTGGCCCACCAGCCAGACGATCCCCCAGATCACGAGGCCCAGCGGAATGCCGATGGCCCCCAGAATGATGAGCGCGCCGATCACGGTGCCCAGGATCGTATCCAGGTTGCGGACAGCCTCGCGAATAGGTCCAAGAAAGCCACCGCTCGACGGCGTGCGCGAGATGTAGGAGAGGTTCATCTCGCTGAAGTCGACCCGGCCCTGCATCTGCGCCAGCCAGCTCTCGGCCTGGTCGATCTCCTCATTGACCTTGGCCACGCCGCGCTCGGCCTCGACCAGTTCGGCAACCGAGCCCTTGCGGGTGGCGAGGACCTCCATCAGGCGGTCGCGCAGCAGGCGGCGGGCCTTGAGGCGCGCGGTTGTGTCGACGATCTGCTTGGAGAGATCCTCACCTTCGATTGCGCTACCGATCTGGTCGCCGCCCTGACCGCTGACCAGTTCGGCCAGGTCCTGCCCGAAGGCACGTGCGCGGGGAGCCGCGACGGCCAGGGTCAGCGACCCGCTGGCGTAGTCGTTCTCGCCAAGGTCGGTCTGCATGGACAGGACGCGGCAGACCTGTGGTCCTTGTTTTTCGCACAGGCTGGCCTGCCGGGCCTGGACCTGCGCGATGCGCTGGGCGGGCAGGCGGTATTGGTAGCGGTACGTGTAGGCGATCCGCGGAACCGAGACCGGGATCTCGCCGCTCTCTGCCACTTCCTTTGGCGGCTCTTCCCCGATGTCTACCGTTGTGATCTTGTCGGGCTTGCCTGGACCGGAGCCATGGTTGCCCGCCTCGCCGCAAGCGACCAGCAGAAACGAAGCAAGAACAGGCGCAAGCGGCCACACGGGTCTTGTTGGACGGGGCATGCTCTCTCCACTCTGATTCGCCAAATAGCGTAGCGCGCCGCAAGCCTGCGGAAAACGGCGAATTGTCGCTTTGGAGAGTGGCCCTGCGCTGCTACGCTCTCCCTATCATGGTGACTTCTCTCGACGACAATTCCGATCCGTTCGACGCCATTGTCGATGCGCCTTTCGATGCCGCGCTTTCCGAGCGCTACCTCGTCTACGCGCTCTCGACGATCACCGCGCGTTCGCTGCCCGACCTTCGCGACGGCCTCAAGCCGGTCCACCGGCGCCTGCTCTGGGCGATGCGGCAGCTGAAGCTTGATCCGGCGAGCGCCTACAAGAAGTCCGCGCGCGTCGTTGGTGACGTGATCGGTAAGTACCACCCGCATGGTGATGCGTCGGTCTACGATGCGATGGTCCGCCTCGCGCAGGATTTCTCTCTGCGCTACCCGCTGGTGCAGGGGCAGGGCAACTTCGGCAACATCGACGGCGATAACGCGGCGGCCTACCGCTACACCGAGGCGCGCCTTACCAAGACCGCGATTCAGCTCATGGCCGGGCTCGACGAAGGGACCGTCGACTTCATCCCGACCTACAACGGGGAAGAGAGCGAACCGGACATCTTCCCGGGTCTCTTCCCGAACCTGCTTGCCAACGGGGCGACCGGCATCGCGGTGGGCATGGCGACCTCGATCCCCAGCCACAATGCGGCCGAGATCATCGATGCGACGATGCTCCTGATCGAGAATCCGCAGGTGGAACATGAGCAGCTCATGGAGGTCTTCCATGGGCCCGACTTTGCAACCGGCGGCCTTGTCGTCGACAGCGCGGCGGCGATTTCCCACGCCTACGAGACGGGCAAGGGCGCCTTCCGCATGCGCGGACGCTTCTCCAATGGCCGCAACGAGGCGGGCAACTGGGAGGAAACCGGCATCGAGAAGCTGGGCGGTGGCCAGTGGCAGCTGGTCGTTTCCGAAATTCCCTACATGCTCGCCAAGGGCAAGCTGATCGAGCAGATCGCCCAGCTGATCGCGGACAAGAAGCTGCCGATCCTGGAAGATGTGCGCGATGAAAGCGACGAGCAGATCCGCATCGTCCTCGTGCCCAAGAGCCGCAATGTCGATCCGGAACTCCTGAAGGAGAGCCTCTACCGGCTGACCGATCTGGAGTGCCGCTTCTCGCTCAACCTGAACGTCCTCGACGCGCAGCGCACGCCCGGCGTCGTCGGCCTCAAGGACCTGCTGCGCCAGTGGGTCGTCAACCAGATCGACATTCTTCAGCGCCGCACCCGGCACCGGCTGGACAAGATCGCCGCGCGCCTCGAGCTCGTTGAGGGCTACATCATCGCCTACCTCAACCTGGACCGGATCATCGAGATCATCCGGACCGAGGACGAGCCCAAGCCGGTGATGATGGCGGAGTTCAATCTCACCGACCGGCAGGCTGAAGCGATCCTCAACATGCGCCTGCGCTCGTTGCGCAAGCTGGAGGAAATGGAGCTTCGCCAGGAGCACGAGGAACTGCTGAAGGAGCAGGACGAGCTCACCAAGCTGCTCGAAAGCCCGGCGCGCCAGCGTACGCGCCTCAAGCGCGACCTGATGGCGCTGCGAAAGGACTATGCCGAGGATACCGAGCTTGGCCGCCGTCGCACGACGATTGCCGAAGCGCGGCCCACGGTTGAATTCTCGATGGACGCGATGATCGAGAAGGAGCCCATCACGGTCATCCTCTCTGAGCGCGGCTGGATCCGTGCGGCCAAGGGCCACGTCGCGCTCGACAGCGAGTTCAAGTACAAGGAAGGCGACGGCCCGGCCTATGTCTTCCACGCGCAGACGACCGACAAGCTCCTGATCGCGCTCGACAATGGTCGCTTCTATACGCTGGGCGGGGACAAGCTGCCGGGCGCGCGCGGATTTGGCGAACCGATCCGCACGATGGTCGACATCGACGCAGAAGCGCAGATCGTGGCCGCGCTTGCCCACAAGCCCAAGGGGCAGCTCCTGCTCGCCTCCAACGTGGGCCGCGGCTTTGCGGTGGTAACCGACGAGATCCTGGCGGAAACCCGCAAGGGCAAGGCGGTGATGAGCACGAAGCCCGGCGTCAAGCTGGCCGTGGTGCGCGAAATCCCGGCCGAGCACGACCATGTTGCCGTGGTCGGGGACAACCGCAAGCTGGTCGTCTTCAACCTCGACGAACTGCCGATCATGGCCAAGGGGCAGGGCGTTACGCTCCAGCGCTACCGCGACGGGGGCATGGCGGACGTGACCACGCTCAAGCTGGAAGAGGGGCTCTCCTGGACGATGGGCGGCGACACCGGGCGCACGCGCACCGAAAAGGACATCGCCATGTGGAAGGTCGCGCGCGGCGCGGCTGGACGCCTGCCGCCCAACGGTTTCCCGCGCGACAACAAGTTCTGAAGAACGAAGGAAGTGATACCGAGGGCCATCGCCCTCGGGCTCCCCGAACTGTCGACCTCACGTCTGGCGCGCCGCGCTGGCTGAAAGAGGTGAGGTCACCCATTTCGGGGCCAAGGGGCGATGGCCCCTTGAATAAATCCTTCTACTAGACTTCTTCCACCGACTGCGGATGGTTCGGCACGAGGATCAGCGTGCGTCCTT
>NZ_JALHAT010000040.1:0-61117 GCF_022818885.1 Novosphingobium mangrovi
CGCCGCCTCGCCCGCTGCGCCCCCCCGGCCGACCGCGCGCACGGCCTCGGGGCCTGTCCCTCTCACCCGCGAATTCGGCTCGGCCCGGCGGCTTGCGGGCAAGGCGAACAAGATCATCTCACGCGTCTTTCTGGAGGCGCGGCTGGGCAAGGTACCGCGCGTGGCCGATGTCGCGCCGGTGGTGGAGGACATCTTCGCCTCGATCCAACGCAACCCCTATGCATTCTCGGGCCTGATGCGCTGCAAGGCCGAGAGCGAGGCGACCTACCACCACATGCTGTCCGTCAGCGCGCTGATGGTCTCGCTCGCCCGGCAGATGCGCCTGCCACCGGGGGAAATGCGCCTCGCGGGCCTTGCCGGGCTGCTCCTCGACGTCGGCCTCGCGCGGGTCGAGGCGGATCTGCCCGAGGTTGCGCAGGCGGTCCTTTCGCCTGCGCGAGGGGAGGAGCGCGAACTGCTGGGCCGCCATTGCCTGATCGGGCGCGAGATGCTCGTCTCGGCCGGCGACGTGCCCGAAGAAGTGCTGCAGGCGGTCATGCGCCATCACGAAAGGCTCGATGGCGAAGGCTACCCCCAGGCGCTCGACACCCGCGACCTCGACGTCTTCTCGCGCATGGCCGCGATCTGCGACAGCTATGACCTGATCGTCTCGGGCGCGGTCAGCGGGCGCGCGCTCGACCCCTCCGAAGCCATGGAAACGCTGATGGGCCTGTCGGGTTCGCTCGACACCGAGATCCTCGCCCGCTTCAAGGAAGCGCTCGGGGTCTATCCGGTAGGCTCGTTCGTGCAGCTGCGTTCAGGCCGCATCGCGCTCGTCGTCGACCAGTGCCCCGGCGATCCCGAGCTCCCCACGGTCACCGCGTTCTACTCACTGGAGACGAACAAGCACGTGCGGGCCAAAACCATCGCGCTGGCCGAGTGCTATGGCGAGGATGCCATCGTGGGCGTGGCGGACCTCGACGCGCTCGACCTGCCCAGCCCGGAGGACCTGCGTGAAGCGCTCCTCTCGGGCCGCAGCCGGACCGATCAGATCCCGTACCAGAAGACCAGTGTGGTCGAGAGCGCAGCCACCATGATGAGCACGAGCGGCACGCCTGAACGCAGGTAATCCTTGAAGGTATAATCGCCTTCGGTGAGGATCATCATGTTGGTCTGGTAGGCAACCGGCGTCGCGTAGCACAAGTTGCAGCCGAACAGCACGGCCAGCACCAGCGGCTCCTCGGGCATGCCCAACTGCTTGGCGATGTTGAACGCAATCGGGGTGCCGACAGCGGCCGCGGCCGTGTTCGAGGCGAAGTTGGTCATCAGGGTCACGAACACCATGATCGCGGCGAGCACGCCTGCGGGCGGCAGGTACTGCAAGCCGCTCGACAGGATCTGGCCGAGCCATTCCGCCGCGCCCGACACCAGGATGAAGCGCCCCAGCGCGATGGAACCGGCGACCAGAACGATGATCTTGGCCGAAAGCGCCCGGCCCACGCGCTCGAAGCGCACGCAGCCCGTCGCGAACATGAGGATCGCGCCCGCCAGCGCCGAAATCGCAATCGGCACGAGGCCGAAGCTGGCAAGCCCCACCGAGCCGAGCATGATCGCGACCGCGAGCAGCGCCTTGCCCGAACGGGTGATTTCTTCACCGCCCTCGATCTGGAGCAGGCCCTCGGTCTCGGCGAAGTGGCGCAGGTCCTCGGGCATGCCCATCATCAGGAGTACATCGCCCTCAGCCATCTCGGTATCGGGGGTGTGCGCGCGGGTGTCGCGCAGCGGCTGGTGGACGTGGTGGATGCCCAGCATCGCCACGCCCTCGAACCCTGCGGTACTGGGCGTGAGGCCGATCAGGCGGCAATCGGGCGCGAGGATCATCTCGGCCACCATCAGGTCCTCGCGCGAGCGGGTGGAATCGGCCTTGATCCGCTCGGTCAGCCAGCGCGGGGCGAGCGTCGCCGACAGCGTGCGCGCGGCCTCCTGCAGGCCCTGGTAGGTACCTTCGGCCAGAAGGCGACGCCCGACGTGGCTGCGGTTGCCCGGCGGCAGCCAGGCGCGCACGTCCTCGGGCAGGTTCCCGCGCGCTTCCTCGATGGTCTTGCCGCGCATCGGCGCATCGTCGGAGAGGCGTAGTTTGGCAAGGAAGCGCCGGCTTTCCACCGAGACCTGCTTGGTGTTGTCGGGCAGCAGGCGCGGCATGACCAGCCACAGATACGGCAGCGCCACCAGCACCGAGATCAGCACGATCGGGGTAAAGTGGAAGACCGAGAGCGTGCGCATGCCCAGGTCCTGGGCAATCGAGACGACGAGCAGGTTGGTCGAGGTGCCGATGGTCGTCGACATGCCGCCAATGAGGATCGCGGCGTTGACCGGCATCAGCGTCTTGGAGGCAGGCATGCCCCCGCGCGTCGCCATTTGCGCCAGGATCGGGATCATCAGCACGAGCACGGGCGTGTCGTTGATGAGCATCGACATGAACAGGCACACGACGAGCGTGAAGAGCAGGCCCAGGCTCTTGTTGAACTTCCACACCCGCGCCAGCGCGCGCGCCGCCGGATCGAGCGCGCCGGTCACCACCAGCCCCCGGCCCATGATCATCAGCGCGCAGATGGTGACCAGCGCGTAGTGCCCGAAGCCCTGAAACGCCAGTTCAAGCCCGGCGTACTTGGTCTCGCCGGGCATCGGCATGACGTAGAGCAGAAGGGCAATGGCCGCGATGGTCAGCAGCGAGACGATCTCGACCCGCAGCTTTCCATTGAAGAAGCCATAGAACATGGCCAGCGCGATGAACATCGCACTCGCTGCGTGAAAGCCGGGAAGGATCATGGACTTGGCCTTGCCTTACCCTTGCGCCTGTGTCCACTCCACACGGTAAAGGTCAAAGCGACGGTCGCGCAGGTTTCGCACCGCGCCCGACTGGCGCGCGGTCAGCAGCGAATCGAGCGAAAGGTCGGCAATCGCGATGGTCTCGGTGTTGGGCGCGGTGTCGGCCGCCACGCCATCGCGCGAAAACGGGAAGTCCGAGGGCGTCAGGATCGCGCTTTCGGCGTAGTGGACGTCCATGTTCTCCACGTTGGGCAGATTGCCCACGACGCCCGAGGTGACGACGTAGCACTGGTTCTCGACCGCGCGGGCCTGGCAGCAGTAACGCACGCGCAGGTACCCGCGCCGCTCGTCGGTGCAGAACGGCACGAAGAGCATCAGCGCGCCCTGGTTGACGAGGTGGCGGGCCAGTTCGGGGAACTCGCTGTCGTAGCAGACCATGACCCCGATCGGGCCGCAGTCGGTGGGGATCACGTTGGCGCCGTAGCCGCCCTTGATGTTCCACCACTTGGCCTCGGACGGGGTGGGGTGGAGCTTTTGCGATTCGTGCACCGAGCCATCGCGCAGGAAGGTATAGGCAATGTTGCGGATCTCGCTCTTGCCGTCCTCGGTCTCGACGCGGGTGGGGTGCGAACCGCCGATGATGTTGATGTTGTAGCTCACCGCCATGTTCTGCATGAACGTGACGAAGCGCTTGGTGTAGGTGGAGATCTTCTCGATCGCCTCGACCGGCTGGAGCTTCTTCTCCTCGACCGAGAGCAGCGCGAGGGTGAAGAGCTCGGGGAAGACCACGAAGTCGCTTTCGTAATCGGCGGCAACGTCGACCCAGTACTCCACCTGCTCCTCGAAATCGTCGCGCGAGGAGATCTTGCGCATCATGAACTGGACAGTGGCGACGCGCACCTGCGAGGGCACGCGCTCCTTGAGGCCGGGCACGGCCTTGCCGGTGTCGCGCGGGGCTAGCGGGTTGGTCCAGTACATCAGAACCGCGTTACCGCCGCTTTCCTTGTCCTTGGGCAGGTAGTCGCGCAGGATCCCGCGCGGCTCGTACCCGCCGTTCATCTGGAAATTGATAACCTGGTCCTTGGCCTGCTTGTCGATCACGGCCTGGAGGTAGTCGGACGGGTTGGGGAAGGTGCGCTTGCGGCGGTAGTAGCCGGGCATGCGGCCGGCAAAGGCGATGCCCTTCAGCTCGAAATTCTGGCACAGTTCCTTGCGCTTGCGGTACAGGCGCTGGCCGATGCGCAGGCGGCGATAGTCGGGGTCGACGCAGACCTCGAAGCCATAGAGCACGTCGCCGTCCGGGTCCGGGATGCGGCCGTATCCGCCGTTGGTGATCTCTTCCCAGGTGTGCGGCTTGAAGGCGAGCGCGGTGGTGATGATCATCGTGGCGCAGTGGCCGACGATCACGCCCTCGTACTCGGCCACGAACTGGCCCTCGGGAAAGTTGATGATCTGCCCGCGCAGTTCGGCCCGGGTGAAGGCGTCGGCCTTGCCGTAGACCTTGACGGACAGCGCCGCGATCGCGGGGGCGTCCCCGACCGTGGCCTCGCGGATGATGAGTTTGGCTTTGGTATGGTCCATGCGGGCCTTAATACGCGCCAAAGCCCCCCAGGTTCCAGTGTAGAGTTCACCATTCCCGAGAGATTGCACGCACTTGAGGGAAGCCCTGCACATCCATGTCACACGCTTCCGGCAAAACGGCTCGTCGCACACATGAGTCGGCTCACCGACCGAGAAAAAGCAGCGCGAATTCATCCCCTTGGCAAAAGTTCCCGAATTTTTCGCAGAATTCCGGGATACTTTTGGCGGGCGCCCCCGTTGTCTTGGGGAAGGAAGGAGACACACCGATGAGCGCCACCCTGATCGCCCTTGCCCTGTTTGGATGCAGTGACGATGGCACCGCGTGCCGCCGCCTCGAGGCGCAGGCCCCGGTCGCCACCTTCCAGACCCGGGCCGAATGCGACCGCCAACTCGAAGACGCGCTGGAGACCGACGCAGCTCTGCGCGCCGATGCGCCCACCGTCTACGCCCAGTGCCTCCCTTCCGCCCAGCTTGCCGCGCTGGGTACCGGAGAGGTCGACCTCACCCGTGTCGGCAAGGTGCAGTTCGCGCAGAATTGATTATGTGTGGACGCATTGATCGACAGATGCAGTGTCTGGAATGGTTGGGAAGCTGCCCCTCCGTTACACTCTGCCCTGCTTATTCCGAGCTATAACTTCGGGATCGTAAGGACCGACTTTCTTCCGCCGATTTCGCACATTGACTATTAAGAGGCCGATACCGGCAGGGACAATAACAAGCTGCGGGTTCTGCAAAATGCCCTCGCTTGGGACATAATAGGCCCACCAGAGGCAAGCCCCAATCACCAATCCAATGGCGCCCCCGACATTCATGTTCCATGGCTTCATTCGAGCAGCATTCCGCATCTGCTCTATGTCTGCAAGGAGGCGGAACCGGACATCAAAGATTATTTCTCACTCCGTACGAAACACCTTTGACCGCTGCGAGCGTCTCGCCTCCCGAGAGAAAGTGCGTACAAGCGCGATCTTTCAAAGGTTCTGGGAGCCCGAGGGCAATGGCCCTCGGAACTTCATCTTCTACTTTACAAGAACCAGGCACCCGAAGGCCGGATCACCCCCGCCCGCGATAGCCCTGCACGCCCTGGTCGGGGACCCAGAGGCCCTCGGGCGCCGCGCCGGACTGCCAGAACACGTCAATGGGGATGCCCCCGCGCGGGTACCAGTAGCCGCCAATGCGCAGCCAGTGGGGCTTCATCTCGTCGAACAGGCGCTGGCCGATCCCCACCGTCACGTCCTCGTGGAAGCCGTTGTGGTTGCGGAACGAGCCGAGGAAGAGCTTGAGGCTCTTCGATTCGACGATGGTCTCACCCGGCGCGTAGTCTATGACGAGATGCGCGAAGTCGGGCTGGCCGGTCACCGGGCACAGCGAGGTGAACTCGGGCGCGGCAAAACGGACAAGATAGAGGGACTTGGCCCGCGGATTGGGCACATAGTCGAGAACCGCCTCCTCAGGGGAAGCGGGAAGCGCGCTCTGCTGGCCCAGATGCACGGGCGCCAGCGACGGGGAAGAGGATGTATCGCTCATGCTCCTGCGCATGGACCGGGAGGCCGTGCGAGGCAAGAGGTCTCGCAAACGCAACCGTCCAGCGCGCCGCCCCCGGCCAAGGCGCAGGCATTAAGACACGGTTCACCGCGCGCGGCGTTGGGAGAGAGGCATGAGGGGAATCAATCAGGTCACCACCGCCAGCGCCTTTGCGCTGCTTACGCTGTCGCTCGCACCGTCCGCATCCGCGCAGGAGCGCGCGCCCTGGAGCCTGCCCGCTGGCCCGGCCAGCCAGAGCGCGCCCGACGTGGCCGGCCCGGTCGATCCGGAAGACCCGACCACGCTGCCAGGCGGCGTGCAACCGCTGCCGCCGCTGCCCATCCCGACGCAGTCGCCCGCGCCCGCCCCATCGCCATCCCCCACACCGACGCCTGCGGCAGATCCTTCGGCCACGCCCACACCCGACGCACGTCCGACAGCCCGGCAAGCCCCCTCCCCCACTCCCTCCGAGCGGGCTCGCCCCGAGCCGAGCCGCCCAGCGCAGGAGAGTGCGCCGACCCCCGCCATGCCCCGCGCGACACCGACACCGACACCGGAGGACGCCGAGGCCCGCGAAACCGCCAGCCCGGTCGCTCCATCCCCCGCGCCGGAGCCTGCATCGGCTACGCCCGCGCGCCCGGAAGACACAACCGAGGCATGGCCCTTATGGTGGTGGGCCCTTCCCGCGGGCCTGCTAGCGCTGCTTCTTCTTGGCGGCTTCGCGCTGGCGCGGCGCAAGAGCGAGGGCCGCAAGGTTGCGCCCCAGCCCGCTCCGCGTCCCACGCCCCGGCCGACGCCGCGTCCCGCAGCCGCTCCGACGCCATCCCCCGACGTGGCCCCGCCTGCTCCGACTCCGGCTCCTACTCCGACTCCGGTACCCGCCCCGCCCCCGGCTTCCAACCGCCCGCAGGCGCACGGCGAGATTGCCTTCGAGGCCGTCTCGCTGCGCCTCTCGCTCGTCTATGCCTCGCTGCGCTTCCGCCTCTCGCTGCGCGCGCTGACAGAGATCCCGCCTGCCAACCTCCACGCCGACCTCACCTCCGCGCATGGCTCGGCCAGCCGCGAGGAGCAGCTCGCGCCCGCACTCGAAAGCCTGCCCGTGATCGCCTCCCTCCCGGGTCTGCGCGAAGGCGAGGACATCGTGCGTGAGGGCGAACTGCAGCTTCCGCTGAGCGCGATCCGCGCGGTCAATGAAGGCAGTGCGCGCTTCTTCGTGCCGCTCGTGCGCCTCGCACTCGTGGCCGACATGGCCCACCCCGAAGCGAGCGCGGCCCAGCCCGAACTCGGGTTGGGGCTCGTCTTCACGGTCGGCCAGCCGGGCCGCGCGGGCGCCGATTCCCCGACATCCGCCCTCGCGCCCATCCGCATCGACACCGGCCCACGCGACATGGCCGTGCTCGACGTGCGCGAAATCGCGGCCGGGCGGCGCAAGCATCTCTTGCCTCTCGATTTCGCGGGCGCGCCCGGTTAGGCTGCGCGCTCATCCCCCTCACACGAAGCCTCCCCAAGCGAGGCGCGGAGTTGAACTTGAGCGACAGCACGGATCTGAAGACCACGCGCACGGCCACCCGGGTCGTGGGTGCGGGACGGCGCAAGGAATGGACAGGCGCCGTCGTCAACCCGCCAGTCTGGCGCGCCTCGACCCATCTTTACGAGGACACCGCCGCGCTCGCACGTGGCAGCCAGTACAACGAGGACGGGCGCTTCTTCTACGGCCGTCGCGGCAGCCCGACGCAGTGGGCCTTGTGCGAGGCGCTGACCCAGCTCGAACCGGGGGCTGCGGGCACGGTCATCTACCCCTCGGGCGTCGCGGCGATCTCGGGCGTGCTGCTCACGCTGCTGAAACCCGGCGATGTTCTGCTCATCAGCGACAACGCCTACGATCCCTCCCGCTCGATGGGCACCGGGCTCCTCGCCGATTTCGGGGTGGAGACGCGCTTTTTCGATCCGCTCGACATCGAGGCCTACACCGCAGCCTTCTGCGCGAAGACCCGCGCCGTCCTGCTGGAAGCGCCGGGCAGCCTCTCCATGGAGATGTGCGACCTGCCGCAACTGGCCCGCATCGCGCGCGAAAAGGGCGCGATCTCGGTGCTCGACAACACCTGGGCGAGCCCGCTCGGCTTTGCGGCGCTGGAGAAGGGCATCGACATCTCGCTGATGGCGCTCACCAAGCACGTGGGCGGGCACTCGGACCTGATGATGGGCTCTGCAAGCGCGGGCCCCGAACTCTACGAAGCGCTGCGCAAGCGCGCGCAGCAGCTGGGCAATGTCGTCTCGCCCGACGACGCCGCGCTGGCCCTGCGCGGCCTTCGCACGCTCAGCCTGCGCCTGCGCCAGGAAGCGGCCAGCGCCTTGAAGATCGCGCAGTTCCTGCAAGAGCGCGCGGAAGTGGCGCAGGTCCTGTGCCCGATGCTGCCCGGCGCGCCCGGCCACGATGTCTGGGCCCGCGATTTCACCGGCGGCTGCGGCCTCTTCAGCTTCGTCTTCCGGGGCGGCTCGATGGAGGACCGCAACCGCTTCGTCGATGCGCTCCAGCTGTTCGGGATCGGCTTTTCCTGGGGCGGCTACGAAAGCCTGGCGCTCCCGATCCAGCCCAAGAGTGCGCGCTCGGTCATGCCCTGGCCGCCGGTCAGTGCCAACGACGCGGCCACCGACCGGCACGGCGTGCGCCTGGCCATCGGCCTGGAGGATCCCGACGATCTCATCGCCGACATCGAACAGGCGCTTGGCGCCTGGAAGGGCGCATGAACTTCACCGCCGCGCTGGCGGCCGCCGCGATGATGGCGAACGAGATGGCCGCGGGCGAGAGCCCCGATCCCGAGGCCACTGGCGACGTTCTCACCGCGCCCTCCCCGACACCCACCGTCACCCAATACGTCGAGCAGCCGCTGGCGGGCGCGGACGGCCTGCGCGATGCGGTGGCCTCGCACTCCAACACCATCGGCGGCTTCATCAACACGCTCGATGCCATCGCGATCGAGGTCGGCTCCACGCGCCTCTCGCTCTGGGATCTGGCCGTGGTGGCCATCGTCATGGCGCTGGTCATCTCGATTGCCTGGATGACGAGCAAGCTCTCGCACCGGGTGCTGAGCAGCGCGACGCGGCTCGACATGACGCAGCGCCTCCTGATCGAGAAGGGGCTGAGCCTGCTCATCTGGGGCATCGCCATCCTCGTCGGGATCGATGTCCTGGGGATCGACCTCACCGCGCTGACCGTGTTCTCGGGCGCGTTCGGCCTTGCCATCGGCTTTGGCCTCCAGAAGACCTTCGGCAACCTGATCGCGGGCATCATCCTGCTCATGGACAAGTCGATCAAGCCGGGCGATGTCATCGCAATCACCGACCAGGCGGGCAACTCCACCTTCGGGCAGATCCGCCGGATCGGCATCCGCGCAGTCTCGCTGACCACGCGCGACCAGAAGGAATACCTGATCCCGAACGAGAACCTGATGATCAATCAGGTCGAGAACTGGTCCTATTCCAGCCGCAACGTGCGCATCCAGGTGCCGGTCGGGATTTCCTACAATTCCGACATCGACCGCGCCGAGGCGCTGATGCTGGAAGCGGCCCGCTCGGTGAAGCGCGTCCTTGATGCCCCGCCGCCGACCGCGTGGCTGGAATCCTACGGCGACAGCTCGGTGAACTTCATCATCCACTGCTGGATCACCGACCCCGAGGAAGGCATCGGCAACGTGCGTTCCGAGGTCCTCAAGACGCTGTGGCACAAGTTCCAGGAGGAAGGCATCGAGATCCCCTTCCCCCAGCGCGACATCAACCTGCGCACCAACGAGGCGCTACGCGATCTGGTCGAGGCCCTGCGCGGCCGCGAGGGGCGCTGAGCCTCACGCCGCCGTCCTCGGGCCGTTGCGCTTCGCGCGCGGCCGGTTCAGTCGTCGTGGCGGCGGTTGTGCATCTGCCCGGTGGCGGACGGCGCGGCGACGAAACGCGGCCGATCGCGGCGCTCCATCTCCAGCCGGTTGCGGCCCTTGGCCTTGGCGGTGAAGAGCGCCATCTCGGCGCGCTCCATCGTCGAATCGAGGTCCTCGGAGATTTGCGCGACGCCCGCGCTGGCGGTGATCGCGAATTCGCATTCGCCCACCTTCTGGCGGCGTTCGGCCAGCGTCGTCACCACGCGCGAGCAGATCGCTTCGGCCTGTTCGGCGGTGGTGCGCGGGAGAAGCACGGCAAAGCGCTCCGAGCCGATCCGCGAGATGATGTCATCGCCGCGCAGCATCTCGCGCAGCAGGTCGGCGAAGACACGCAGCACCGCATCGCCGGTATGCTGGCCGTACTTCATGTTGATCGAGCGGAAGAAGTCGAGGCTGAAAAGGCCAAGGCACCCCTTCATCTCGCTGCCCAGCATGTGTTCCAGCATCGAGACGAACGCGGAGCGGTTGGTCAGGCGCGTCAGTGTATCGGTGTAGGTCGCGGCGAAGAGCTGGTCACGCAGTTCGCGCTGCTCGTCGATGCTGCGCATCAGGCTGATCGCGCCGTAGACCTCGCCGCTTTCGTCGCGCAGCGCCCGTGCCCGGAAGCGGTACCAGCTTTCGCGCTGGTCGGGGGTGTGCGCGGAAACCTCGATCCAGGCCCCGTCCTCACCACCTGCAACCGCGTTGCCGTGGGCGTGGGCGACCTGCGGCTTGCCCTCCTCGCCGACGAGATCGAGCAGGTGTACGCCGACATGGGCATTGGCGCCGACATCGAAGCCGAGCTGCGCGATCGCGGGGGAGGCATCGACGATGTACCCCTTGAGGTCGGTCTTGACGACGATGTCCCCGCTGCCATCGGCCAGAAGCCGGTAGAGCGCGACACCTTCCTGCAGATTGAGCTTCTCGATCACCGTCTGCGCCCGGTCGCCTAGAGTTCGATCATGATCCGCACCTTTTCAGGGGCGGTCTCGACAGCGCTGGCGATCTGCTCGCGGCAGCGCGCGATGAGTTCGGCAAGCCCCGGTGTGAAACGGTCGGGGCGCAGATCATCGACGGGAACGCCAAGGGCATCGGCAATCCCGCTCATGCGCTCCTCGATGGGACGCGCCCGGCCCTGCTCCCAGGCCCACACGGTGGGCTTGCTGACGCCCAGCTGGCTGGCGAGTTCACCCTGGGTGAGGCCACGCAGCTTGCGCAGGCGGTGGATCCGCTCGCCCAGACTCTCCCCGCCGACCGTGGTGTCGGGCGCGGGATGGGCCGGCAGAACGCCGGTCTGGAGCTGGACCGCACTACGCAGTTCCACCGCGCTGAGCGCGCTTTCGGGCACCGGTGCCAGAAAGGCGCAGCCGTAAAGTCGGCCGCTCGACCAGATCACGCGCGCGGGCAGCGCGCCCACTTCGGGCAGGGCAATCTCCAGCGTCTCGCCGATCTCGAGGTTCTCCTCGGTCTCGAGCAGCGCGCCGGTCTCGCTGAAATTGTGGATGGCGACCTGCGCCTCGCTTCCGGACGGCAGCTTACCACGGGTTTCCAGGAACAGGCGCCGACGCTGCGCGCGCGCCAGCCCCGATGGGTCCTCCACGGTATCGAAATGAGCGGCAATGGCCAAGGTCACGGTACTCCACTAAGGGGTGAAGCACTGGCGCATCGGGGTAAAGATTCCGTTAGCGCAGCCCTATAATTGAATGCCGGGCAGCTAACCTAGTGAACCCGCAAAGCGCATAAAGACATGCACCCTTGCGGCAAACGCGGAACGGAACCGTTATCTGCGCATTCAACGTTTACAATCCTGTAACCAGCACGCCCCTAGGTACGCTGAAAACGATTGGGGCGCATCTCACGTGTTAGCGATTCTTTCCTGCATCCAGGACCAGCATGAAGTGCGCTTCGTGATCGTGGCCGGATTGATCTGTATTCTCTCGGCTGCGACCACGGTCCTCGTGCTGCGTCACGCCCGCGCGGCGACGCGGCGCGAACGCCTCAACTGGATTGCCCTTGCCGGGGTTTCCTCGGGCTTCGGGATCTGGGCCACGCACTTCATTGCCATGCTCGGCTACGCGCCGGGGGTAATCATGGGCTACGACACGCTCCTGACGCTGCTCTCGCTTGTCCTGGTCGTGACCACGTCCACGCTGGCCTACGCCACCATGATGCGCACGGGTCGCCCCAACACGGCCTCGATCACGCTGGGCGCCATCCTGTGCGGGAGCGGCGTCAGCGCGATGCACTACTGCGGGATGCTGGGCCTGGAACTGCCCGCCCGCATCACCTGGGACGGCAACTATATCGTCGCCTCGATCCTGGCCTCGGTGCTCCCCCTTTTCCCCGCCTTTCACCTGGGCCTCAAGCGCCGCGGCAACGTCAGTTTCGCGGGCGCCGCGGCGCTTCTCGCGCTGTCCGTCGTCGCCCTCCACTTCATCGGCATGACCGGCCTTGCGGTGACCCCCGCCAACCTGCCTGTCCACACCAACTTCATCTCCCCACGCGCCATGGCCTTCGCGGTCAGCGTGATCTCGATGGGCCTGATCGGCCTGGCCATCACCGTGGTCATCCTCGTGCACAAGACCGAAGCCGTGATCCGCGCCAGCGAGCGCCAGTTCACCCTGCTGGTCAAGGGCATCTCGGACTACGCGCTCTACATCCTCGACCTTCAGGGCCGGGTCGCCAGCTGGAACGCAGGCGCAGAGCGTCTCAAGGGCTACACCCGCGAAGAGGCCCTGGGCCGCGAACTGGGCAGTTTCTACACCCCCGAAGACCGCGAGGCCGGCCTTCCCGAACGGGCGCTGGGGATTGCCGCGAGCACCGGCAAGTTCACCGGCGAGGGCTGGCGCATGCGCCGCGACGGAACGCGGTTCTGGGCCCAGGTCACGATCGAACTGCTCAAGGACGAGAAAGGCCGCTCGATCGGCTACGCCAAGATCACCCGCGACGTCACCCAGCACAAGGAAGCGCAGGACCGCATCAACGCGATCGGCATGCAGCGCGACGCCGCTCTTGACCATATGCACCAGGGCCTGTGCCTGTTCGACGCCGAGGAACGCCTCGCGCTCTTCAACACCCGCTTCCTGGAAATGTACGATCTTGGTCCGGATGACCTTCGGATCGGCATGACGCAGGACGAGGTGATCGAGGCCGGGCGCACCTCCGGCCTTGGCCAGTCGCTGGCGCCCGATCACCTCGAAACGACCGGCAACCTCGTCCAGATGAGCCTGCGCGACCCCAGCCTGTCACCGGTCATGGCTGAATATTCGGATAGCTTCATCGTTTCGATCGCCAGCCGCCGCCTGCCCGACGGAGGCTGGGTCTCGACCTTCGATGACATCACCAACCAGCGCAAGTCCGAGGCGCGCATCGAGCACATGGCGCTGCACGACGGGCTCACCGGGCTTCCCAACCGGACCCGCCTCAACCTGTGGCTGGAAGAATCGATCGCGACCGCCCGCCACCATGGGCGCAAGCTGGCCATCGCGGTGTTCGACCTCAATCGCTTCAAGGACATCAACGACAGCTTCGGCCACGCCTGGGGCGATATCGTCCTTGCCGAGATCGCCCGCAGGCTGAACGACACCCTGGCCGACGGCGAATTCGCCGCGCGGCTGGGCGGCGACGAGTTCGGCGCCGGCAAGATCTACACCACCGATACCCAGCTCACCGAGTTCCTGCGCCGCCTCGAACGCTGCTTTGCCGAGCCGATCGAGCACGAGGGCCAGACCCTCCATTTCGGTGCCAGCATCGGCGTTTCCACCTTCCCGGATGACGGGATCGACCGCGAGACACTGCTCAACAACGCGGATCTCGCGATGTACCGCGCCAAGGGCCAGATCGGCGAGAACGTGTGCTTCTACGAGCCGAGCATGGACGAGAGCGCGCGGGCGCGGCGCAAGCTCGCCAGTGACCTGCGCCAAGCCATCGAGCGCAACGAACTGGAGCTTCTCTACCAGCCGCAGTGCTTCATCGAAGGCGGCAAGCTTTCGGGCTACGAAGCGCTCCTGCGCTGGCATCACCCGACGCGCGGCCTGGTCTCGCCGGTGGAATTCATCCCTATTGCCGAGGAAGCCGGCCTTATCCTGCCCATCGGCGAATGGGTGCTGCGCCAGGCCTGCCTGGAAGCCAGGCGCTGGGACAACGACCTGCGCATCGCGGTCAACCTCTCGGGGATCCAGCTGGTCCAGCCCGACATCGCCCAGACGGTCACCCGCGTCCTGCTTGAAACCGGCCTGACGCCACGGCGCCTCGAGCTCGAGATCACCGAAACCTCGATCATCTCGGACAAGGCCAGGGCCCTGCACAACCTGCGCCAGATCAAGGCGCTGGGCGTTGCCATTGCCATGGACGACTTCGGCACCGGCTATTCCTCGCTAGACACCCTGCAATCCTTCCCGTTCGACAAGATCAAGATCGACAAGTCGTTCCTGCTCCAATCCGACAGCAACGCGCAGGCCCAGGCCATCATCCGCGCGGTGCTCGGACTTGGCCAGTCGCTGCAGATCCCGGTCCTCGCCGAAGGAGTGGAGACCGCGGGTCACCTCGACCTTCTGGTCAGCGAGGGCTGCCACGAGGCTCAGGGCTATTTCCTGGGCCGCCCCGGCCATGCGCCAAGCCGGCTCCTGGCCGAAAGCAGCCTTTCCACCGGCGAGAGCCCGCATGGCCCGCTCATCACCGCGACACCTCTCGCCGCCACCTGAGGACAGGACACCGCCCCTACCCCCAGGCTGCAAGCCCCCGAAAACGGCCCCTTTCACGGGGCACTAAAGATGCCTTTGGGCACACCCAAGGCATTCTGGCTGGCATCACCTTGGCAAGCTGGCCATGTCGGGGACCATGACCGTTCATTCCGCTCTTCCCGGCCACGCGGGGCCTGTCGGCACCGTCCACCTGGTCGGTGCCGGTCCCGGCGATCCCGACCTGCTCACCCTGCGCGCCGCGCGGCTGGTGATGGGGGCCGCGCTCATCGTCCACGATGGCCTTGTCGATCCGCGCATTCTCGAAATGGCGCGCCCCAATGCCCGCCTCGTTTCGGTGGCCAAGAGCCGTTCGCGCCACACCATGAAGCAGGAGGACATCAACGCCCTGCTCGTCGCCGAGGCTCTTGGCGGTCAGGACGTGGTGCGCCTCAAGGGCGGCGATCCCTTCGTGTTCGGCCGGGGCGGCGAAGAAGCCGAAGCCTGCCGCGCGGCCGGTGTTCCGGTACAGGTCGTGCCCGGCATCTCCTCCGCGCTTGGCGCTTCGGCGGCCAGCCAGATCCCGCTCACCCACCGCGACCACGCCTCGATCGTCAGCTTCGTGGCGGGCCAGTGCAAGGGCCTGTCCGAGCAGGACTGGTCGGGCCTTGCCGGCAAGGGCCGCACGCTGGTGATCTTCATGGGCCTCGCCACGGCCGCCCAGATCAGCGAGAAGCTGATGGGCGATGGCCTGGCGCCCGATGTTCCCGTCGCCGTCATCGAGAAGGCGACCCGTTCCGACATGCGCGTCCTGCGCGCCCCTCTTGCCGGACTTGCCGAACTGGTCGCCGACCACGCCGTCAAGAGCCCGGCTCTCATCGTTATCGGCGAGGTTGCCCGCATCGAGGGCGGCCTTGCCGACCATACCATTCGCGCCATGGCGCTGGAGGCAGAGCAGTGAAGATCGTGACCGCAAATGACCTCAAGAGCGGGGCCGTCATCTGGTGGACCGGCGTGGGCTGGTCGCTCGATGTCGACGAAGCCGCCGATGTGGGTGAAGATGGCGCCAGGGTCATCGCCCGCGAGGAAGGCGCGCAGAATGCCGTCTCGGCCTACGTGATCGACGCCGAGAAGGACGACCAGGGTGTGCGCCCCGCGCACATCAAGGAACGCATCCGCGCCTTCGGCCCGACGGTCCGCCTGGACCTGACGGTCAAGCCCGCCGACGCCAACGCCGTGAACTGGGTGATCTGATGTACAAGTACGACGAATATGACCAGCAGATGGTCGACACGCGCGTCGCGGAATTCCGCGACCAGGTGCGCCGCCGCCTTGCCGGTGAGTTGACCGAGGACCAGTTCAAGCCGCTGCGCCTGCAGAACGGCCTGTACCTCCAGCTCCACGCCTACATGCTGCGCGTCGCGGTGCCCTATGGCACGATGAACTCGGCGCAGATGAAGGTCCTGGGCGACATCGCGGACAAGTACGACCGCGGCTATGGCCACTTCACCACGCGCACCAACATCCAGTACAACTGGATCAAGCTGGAAGACACGCCCGACGCGCTGGCCGATCTCGCCAAGGTCGAGATGCACGCCATCCAGACCAGCGGCAACTGCATCCGCAACATCTCCTCGGACCAGTACGCGGGCGCTTCGGCCGACGAAGTCGTCGATCCGCGTCCCTACGCCGAGCTGCTGCGCCAGTGGTCGAGCTTCCACCCCGAATTCCTGGTCCTGCCGCGCAAGTTCAAGATCGCGGTCATCGCCAGCGAGATCGATCGCGCCGCGATGCGCCTGCACGACATCGGCATCAACCTCGTCAGGAACGAGGCGGGCGACGTCGGCGCCGAGTTCTACGTGGGTGGCGGCATGGGCCGCACGCCGTTCGTGGCCAAGAAGATCAAGGACTTCGTGCCCATCGACCAGATGGTCACCTACGCCGAGGCCTGCGTGCGCGTCTACAACCGCTACGGCCGCCGCGACAACAAGTACAAGGCGCGCATCAAGATCCTCGTCCACGAGCTGGGCCTTGAGGCCTACTCGAAGGAAGTGGACGCCGAGTTCGCGCACCTGCTTACCCAGCCGATCGAGCCGCCGCTCGCCGAGCTGGAGCGCATCCAGGCGATGTTCGTCGACCCCGCCTTCGAGACCGGCCTGTCGGACGATCTGGACCTTTCCGATCCCGACTTCCGCCTCTGGGTGGAGCGCAACACCTTCGCCCACAAGGCGCCGGGCTATGTCATCGCGAACGTCTCGCTCAAGCCCATCGGCGGCATTCCCGGCGATGCGACGAGCGACCAGATCCGTCTGATGGCGGAGCTCGCCAAGGACTACAGCTTCGATGAACTGCGCGTCACCCACGCCCAGAACATCGTCTTCCCGCACGTCAAGAAGAGCGATCTCTACGCGCTGTGGCAGAAGCTGGAGAAGGCTGACCTCTCGACGCCCAACCTCGACACCGTGGGCGACATCATCGCCTGCCCGGGCCTCGACTACTGCAGCCTTGCCAACGCACGCTCGATTCCCGTCGCGCAGAAGATCTCCGAGCGCTTCGGAAGCGCCGAGCGTCAGGCCGAGATCGGCGAACTCAAGCTCAAGATCTCGGGCTGCATCAACGCCTGCGGGCACCACCACGCCGGCCACATCGGCATCCTCGGCGTCGACAAGAAGGGCAAGGAGAACTACCAGCTCCTGCTCGGCGGATCGGAAGGGGCGGACACCTCGCTCGCCAAGATCACCGGCCCCGGCTTCGACGAGGACGGGGTGGTCGACGCCACCGAAAAGGCCATCGACGTCTACCTTGCCAACAAGCAGGGCGATGAGCGCTTCCTCGACACCTACCGCCGTATCGGCATGGCCCCGTTCAAGGAGGCAATCTATGGTTGATGTACAGTTCCGCTTCCGCGACGACGAAGCGGTCAACGATCCCGCCGTGACGGTCAGCGCCTTCACCGAGCAGTCCAACGCCACCGCCGTGCGCATCGAGCCCAGCGACGATGCCCGCGACCTTCTGCCCTCGCTCGACCGGCTCGCGCTGGTCGAGGTGGCCTTTCCGGCCTGGACCGACGGGCGCGGCTATTCCTCGGCGCGTATCCTGCGCGAGGCGGGCTACACAGGCGAACTGCGCGCCACCGGCGATCTGGTGATCGACATGCTGCACCACATGCGCCGCTGCGGGTTCGATGCCTTCGCACCCGAAAAGCCGCTCAACACCAGCGATGCCGAAGCCGCCTTCGCACGCTGGGAGAATGTCTACCAGGCAACGGTCGTCGATGGCCGTGCGCCGATCTGGGCCAAGCGCCACCCGGCGTAAGGTCCCCGCTGTCAGGAGGGAGCACCCGATGACCGAACAGAACGACACCCAAGGCCGCATCCGCGACCGCATCGAGACCGGCCCTCGCTTCGTCGAGGCCGACGCGGTGCGCCTCAACCGCCTCTTCCGCGGCACCGACACGAGCGAAATGCTCGAGACGCTGCTCAAGGAAGGCATGGCGGGCGACGTGGCGCAGGTGTCGAGTTTCGGCGCGGAAAGCGCGGTGCTCCTCCACCTCGTCAGCCGGATCGATCCGAACCTGCCGGTGCTCTTCCTGGAAACGGGCAAGCACTTCCCCGAGACGCTCGCCTACCGCGATGATCTGGTGGAACGCCTCGGCCTCAAGAACCTCGTCAACCTGACGCCCGACGAAGAGGAACTGGCCAGGAAGGACGAGAGTGGCCTTCGCTGGTCCTACGATCCCGATGGCTGCTGCGAGATCCGCAAGGTCAAGCCGCTGGCCAAGGCGCTCGCCGGGTTCGATGCGACGATCACGGGCCGCAAGGCCTTCCAGTCGTCCACCCGCAAGACCCTGCCCCGCTTCGAGATCGACACGACCGACGAGCAGGGCCGCCTCAAGATCAACCCGCTGATCGACTGGAGCCCGGAACGGCTCGAGGCCTACATCCAGGAGTTCGACCTGCCGCCCCATCCGCTGGTGGCGCGGGGCTATCCCTCGATCGGCTGCATGCCCTGCACCAGCAAGGTCGCGCCGGGTGAAGACCCGCGCTCGGGCCGCTGGAGGGGCTGGGACAAGACCGAGTGCGGCATCCACAAGCCCGGCGAGGACGGCAACGGCCCCGCCAGCGATCTGCCGCCCGGCTTCGACCCGGTGTTCTGAGGAACAGCCGCGCCGACACGGCGAGGCCAAAGCTATGCAAAAAAGGGGCGCGCCCGGCCTGGGCTCGCCCCTTTTTTCGTGCCTCCGGGCCCTGTCAGCCGATGCGGATGGTCTTCTTGACCTGGTTGATCTCGCCCCAGTCGGCGACTTCGACCTGCAGCGTGTCGATCACCTCGCCGCTTTCGGACTGAAGCGTGACCTCACCGCTGACCGGCCCGCTCTCGCCGTCCTTGCGGGTGAGGATCGCCGAGACCGTATGCTCGCCCGGCGTGAGGTTGGCGGCGGCCTCCTCCTCGCCCAGATCGAGGATCTGACCATCGACCATCAAGAGAAGATTCTGTGCATTTGCCGAACGCGCCGGCCGTACACTGATGCGCACGTCACCCATGGAAATATCCCCTAGTACAGTTCGCCGGGGCAACTTGCCCGGCAGCAGGCCTTCCTTAGCGAGCACTTGGTCCCGCCGCCAGAAGTCCCGCGCGCCCACTTGGGCGGTCTAACGGACAATTTCACATATCCTCGTTGGCAAAAGGGACTGACCTCGACGCCTCTTTTGCCATCCCCCGTGTTGGCGCAAACCGAGGGGGATACCCGCCAGGCCCGCCTCCGGGGGACACATCACACTTGCACGCGCCACGTCGAGACTTGCGCCATTTGCACCATCTGCACGCACAAACCGCAAGGTTTCCCCCTCCAGCCCGGCCCCGCTTTGCCCTATATTGCGGCGCAACATGACCGTACAGACCCTGCCCCCCTCCCAGCCGGTTCACCCGGCTCTCGTCATTCTCGCGCTTGCCGTGGGTGCCTTTGCCATCGGCACCACCGAGTTCGCCGCAATGAGCCTCCTCCCCTATTTCGCGCGCGACCTTGGCCTGACCGACCCGCAGGCGGGCCACGCCATCAGCATGTACGCGCTGGGCGTGGTCGTCGGCGCGCCGATCTTCTCGGTGCTGGGCGCGCGCCTGTCGCGCCGCACCATGCTGATCGGCCTCATGGCGATCTTCGCGGTCGGCAACGCGCTGAGCGCCATGGCCTCAAGCTATTCGACGCTGCTCCTCTTCCGCTTCCTCGCCGGGCTCCCCCACGGCGCCTTCTTCGGTGTCGCCGCGCTTGTCGCGGCCTCGCTCGTGCCCGCCAAGAAGCGCGCGCAGGCCGTCGCCAAGGTGTTCCTGGGCCTGACCATCGCCACCATCATCGGCGTGCCCGCGGCCAACCTGCTCGGCCAGATCGTGGGCTGGCGCTACGGCTTTGGCATCGTTGCGTTCCTGGCGATGGCGACGATGGCGCTCGTCGCGCTCTATGCCCCGCGCCACGGCGCCGATCCCGACGCCAGCCCGTTACGCGAACTGGGCGCCTTCAAGCGCCCGCAGGTGCTGCTCACGCTGCTGACCGGCGTGATCGGCTTTGGCGGCATGTTCTGCGTCTACACCTACCTCGCCTCGACCATGATCGAGGTGACGAAGACGCCCGAAACGCTCGTCCCGGTGGTCCTGGCCGTCTACGGCGTGGGGATGACGGCGGGCAACCTGTTCTGGGCCTGGCTCGCCGACCGCGACCAGGACCGCGCCGCGATCATCGCCTTCGTGTGGGTCGCGATTGCCCTCGCCCTGTTCCCGCTCGTGGTCGAGAACGTCTGGCTGCTCGCTATCGACGTCCTTCTCATCGGCTTTGGCGGCGGCCTTGGCACGATCCTCCAGACGCGCCTGATGGACGTGGCCGGCGACGCGCAGGCACTCGCCGCAGCTGCGCACCACAGCGCCTTCAACACCGCCAACGCGCTCGGCCCCTGGCTGGGCGGCCTTGCCATCACGGCAGGCCTGGGCCTGCCCTCCACCGGCTGGATCGGCGCGGTGCTCTCGCTCGGCGGGCTGGCCGTCTACCTCGTGACGCTCACGCTCTACCGCCGCGATCAGCGTCAGGCCGCGCTCGCCATGGCCTGAGCGGACGCTCATCGGACACCACAAGAAAGGGGCCGGAAAGCAACGCTTCCCGGCCCCTTTTTCATTCCTCGTGGCAAAGGCGATCAGTCGATCATCATCAGGCTGGCGTTGCCGCCTGCCGCCGTGGTGTTGATCGAGATCGAGACTTCCTCAAGCAGCCAGGCAAGCCCCGGCCCCGGACGGCCCGCGGCGTGGACGGGCACGATCGGCCCGGGACGCTCGGCCATGTCGGCGCAGGCTTTCAGCAGCGCGTCCTTTCCGCCTTCGACAAGGCAGGCGGCCAGCGGCTCATCGGGTTCGGGCTTGAAGGAGGCCGCGATGCTGTCGGGCAGGCCTTCGGGAAGGTCCATGCCCTCGACGCTTGCGGTGTTCCCGGTGGCCAGCACCAGCGCCATCATGCGCACGAGCCCCGAGCGGGTCTTGGGCCGCAGCAGGATGCGCCCGCGCGGATGGAGCGCGTATTCGTTGCGCTCGCCCACAGGGCCGGGCAGCTCCATCTGCACACCAAGGCGGCTTGCGGTATGGATCGCGCGGGCCTGAGCGGCACCTTCGAACCACTCCTTCTTGGCGAGCCAGCCGACGAACTCGTCGACGAGCGGCATGCGCACGCCCGAGGGCGGCAGGACCAGCGGCGCCTGGCGCACGAGGCGCCCAAGATACAGCGGCCCGCCCGCCTTGGGGCCGGTGCCCGACATCCCGCGCCCACCGAAAGGCTGGACGCCGACGATGGCGCCGACCTGGTTGCGATTCACGTAGCGGTTGCCCGTGCGGATGCGCGAGAGGACATGCGCCACGGTCCCGTCCATGCGGGTGTGCAGGCCGAAAGTCAGGCCATAGCC
Organism: Novosphingobium mangrovi; assembly: GCF_022818885.1. NCBI lineage: Bacteria > Pseudomonadati > Pseudomonadota > Alphaproteobacteria > Sphingomonadales > Sphingomonadaceae > Novosphingobium > Novosphingobium mangrovi. Next base: position 21,433 of record NZ_JALHAT010000040.1, read on the forward strand.
CGTCGCGTTGATCGAATCGATCAGCGCATCGAGGTTCTTGCGCTTGAAGCGCAGGACATGAAGTACCGGCCCGAAGACCTCCTGCTCCACGTCCTCGACGCTGTCGATCTCGATGATCGTGGGCGCAACGTAGGTGCCCTTGGCGCAGTCCTCGCCCAGATCGACCTGGTGGATCGTGTGGCCGCGCGAGCGCATCGTCTCGATGTGCTCGTTGATCTTGTCGCGCGCCTCCTGCGTGATGACAGGGCCCACATCGACCGAAAGACGATCCGGGTTGCCGACTTCGAGCTCGGCCAAGGCGCCCTTCAGCATATTCAGCGTGTTGCTGGCGATCTCGTCCTGCAGGCACAGGATACGCAGCGCCGAACAGCGCTGACCCGCACTGTCGAAGGCCGAGACGATGACATCGCCCACCACCTGCTCGGCAAGCGAGGTGGAATCGACGATCATCGCATTCTGACCGCCGGTTTCCGCGATCAGCGGGATCGGGTGGCCCTCATCCGAAAGACGGGTCGAAAGCTGCTTCTGGATGAGGCGCGCCACTTCGGTGGAGCCGGTGAACATCACGCCCGCCACTTCCGGCTGCTCGATCAGCGCGGCACCGATGGAGCCGTCGCCGGGCAGAAGCTGGAGCGCGTCGCCCGGAATCCCCGCCTGGTGCAGGATGCGCACGGCTTCGGCCGCGATCAGCGGAGTTTCCTCGGCGGGCTTCGCCAGCACGGTGTTGCCCGCGACCAGCGCGGCCGCCACCTGGCCTGTGAAGATCGCCATCGGGAAGTTCCAGGGGCTGATGCAGACCACCGGCCCCAGCGGAACCTGCGCGGCGCCGAACGTCTGGCGCGCCTGCAGCGCGTAGTAGTTGAGGAAGTCGATCGCCTCGCGCACTTCGGCAATGGCGTTGGCCGCCGACTTGCCCGCCTCGCGCATGGCAAGGCCCATGAGCACGGGCATCTCGTCCTGCATGGCCTGCGCGGCGCGCTCGAGGATGGCCGCGCGCTCGGAAACGGGGGTGTTGGCCCATTCGCTCGCCGCCGCGCGCTTCATCGCCGCCTCGGCCATTTCGGCCGGGGTCTCGATCACCGTGCCCACGACATCGCCGTGGTCGGCCGGATTGATGACGTCCTTGCCCTCACCCTCAGCGCCATCGGCCGCCGCCTGCCAGGGGTGGGAAACCGTTCCGGCGAGCTTGATGGAAAGATCGGCCAGCACCGCATCGTCGGCAAGGTCGAGCCCGGCCGAGTTCGCGCGGTCGGGATAGATCTCGCTCGGCAGGTCGATCTTGTCGTGCTTGCCCGCCGGATCGTCGAGTTCGAGAAGCGATTCCACCGGGTCCTCGACCAGCGTCGCGACATCCACCTTGGGATCGGCGATGCGATTGACGAATGAGGAGTTCGCCCCATTCTCGAGCAGGCGCCGCACGAGGTAGGCCAGCAGCGTCTCATGCGTGCCGACCGGCGCATAGATGCGGCAGGGACGCGCCAGGTTGTCCTTGGACACGACGTGCGAATAGAGCGCCTCGCCCATGCCGTGAAGGCACTGGAACTCGTACTGCTCGACCGTGAAGGTCTCCGGGTTCGCCATGTGGTAGATGGTCGAGAGCGTCTGCGCGTTGTGGGTCGCGAACTGCGGATAGATCTCGTCCGGCGCGGCCAGCAGCTTGCGGGCCGAGGCGATGTAGGCGACGTCGGTGTGGCGCTTGCGGGTGAAGACCGGGAAGTCGGACTGCCCGTCGACCTGCGCGCGCTTGATCTCCGCGTCCCAGTAGGCGCCCTTGACCAGACGCACCATGATGCGACGGTCGGCGCGCTTGGCCAGGTCGATCAGCCAGTCGATCACCTGCGGGCAGCGCTTGCCATAGGCCTGGACCACAAAGCCAAGGCCGTTCCAGCCGGCCAGGTCCTTGTCGAGCGCCAGCGTCTCGAGAAGGTCCATCGAAAGCTCGAGACGGTCCGCCTCCTCGGCATCGATGTTGAAACCGATGTCGTAGCCCTTGGCGAGAAGCGCCAGTTCCTTGACGCGCGGAAGCAGTTCATCGACCGCCCGGCCCGCCTTCATGCGCATGTAGCGCGGGTGGAGGGCGGAGAGCTTAATCGAGATACCGGGGCCCTTGTAGACGCCCTTCCCCTTGCCCGCCGCGCCGATGGCGTGGATCGCGTTCTCGTAATCCTCGTAGTAGTCCTTGGCGGCCTTGTCGGTGACTGCCGCCTCGCCCAGCATGTCGTAGCTATAGCGAAAGCCCTTGGCTTCCAGCTCCTTGGCGCGCTTGATCGCCTTGGCAATGGTCTGCCCGGTGACGAACTGCTCGCCCATCATGCGCATGGCAATGTCGACGCCGCGGCGCACGACCGGCTCACCGGCGCGGCCGATCAGACGGTTGAGCGCGCGGCCCAGCCCCTGGTCATCGACGCTGCCGTCGATCCCGCCATAGAGCTTGCCCGCCACGACCAGGCCCCAGGTCGCCGCGTTGACGAAGAGCGAGCGGTCCCCGCCCATGTGCTCGTGCCACTGGCCCTTGCCGATCTTGTCGCGGATCAGCGCGTCGCGCGTGTCGTCGTCGGGAATGCGCAGCAGCGCCTCGGCCAGACACATCAGCGCCACGCCCTCCAGGCTGGAGAGCGAGTACTCGTACATCAGCGCGTCCACACCGCCGAGCTTGGCCTGCTGCTTCTGCTTGGCGCGCAGCATCTCGACCAGATCGGCCGCGGTCTTGCGGATGGAATCGCGCATTTCACCGGGGAAGCTCGCGGCCTCGATCAAGGGGGCCATCGCTTCGCCCTCCTCGCGTCGGCAGGCTCCGGTGACCGCACGTCGCAAGGCGCTGGGCTCGCGCACGGGTGGGGCGAAGGAGGCGAAGGGCGTGTGCTTGGTTTGTGTCGCGGTCATGATCCCAGATTATCTTTTTTGCAGTTGGCAGTCTGCCTTTTCGGCGTCTATTTCCAAAGCGTCTGGGCTAAAGTTTAGTTTCATCTTGGGCGATTTGGATGGTCAGAAAAACGTTTGCAGGCGATCTGGATGAGGTAGATCGCCGAATTATTGCGGTATTGCGCGAAGATGGCCGCAAAACCGTCACCGATCTGGCGCGCGAGGTCGGTATCTCGAAAACGCCCTGCCAGATCCGCATGCGGCGCCTGATCGACAACGGTGTGATTCGCGGTTTTCAGGCGGTCGTCGATCCCGCGACCCTGGGCCTCGATCACATCGCTTTCGTCGAGATCGGCCTTGCCAGCACGCACGAGAAGGCGCTCACGGATTTCAACGAAGCGGTGCGCCGTATCCCCGAGGTGGAGGAGTGCCACATGATCGCGGGCAGCTTCGACTACCTGCTCAAGGTGCGCACGCTCGACATGCGTCGCTACCGCAAGGTCATGGGTGAGAAGATCACCAATCTCCCCCACGTGGCGACGACCTCCACCTTCGTGGTCATGGAAGCGGTAAAGGAAGTGCACGGCTAGCCTGGCCCTGTGTGCGAATCGGGTCCGCGTGCGCACGTCCCACCCGGCCTGACACGAGCCAAACCAGGTCCCGGCGGCGCAAAATGCCGGCCGGAAGGGCGCGCGCGTGTCTTGGCGGCGAACATGGCCCCTGCCCCGCCCCCATGCGGGAAACCCCTTCACATCACGCCCCCGTGCGCTCGCCAATGCTGCAGCCCAGCATGGATGAAACGCGCCGCAAGCTGCCACAGGCTAATGAATAATCGGATTGCCGTATGAGCGAACAGCCGCGCTGCAACGAATACTATTGAACATAGCACCAATCTCACAATTCCACGTATGACGCCGAGGTAACATAAATGTAATGGTACCATTACGGACGACTTAGGGTTCTTTTAAAAGACCGCATCTGCTAGGGGCGCGTTCCGCATTTGGGGGAACCAGCCAGAGAACCGACACCACGGTCGGCGGATGGGAAGAGAATTATCCTTGCAGGCAGGACCAGACCGCCGGGCCACCCAGGTGGTCCCCACCCGCGCCCGCACCGGCGCATCCTTGCACGCGCGGCCCGCGCGCTTCTGACGCTGATCGGCACGCTCGCGCTTGCCCTCTCGGGCACGTCGGCCACCTCGGCCGACGCGCAAGGCGAGGCGCAAGGCGAGGCGCAAGGCGAGGCGCCCGCCTTCACGCACGAAGAGGCGCTGTCCAGCGACAACGGCTATACCACGCTGGAATGGGACGCGGAGCGTCCGGTCGTGGTGCGCCAGGCCTCCACCCCGGCCATGAGCGCGGCGCGCACCATCTTCGAAGGGACCGGCACGCGCCTCTTCGTCAGCGGACTGGCAGATGGCGACTACTATTTCACCATCGCCGATGCCGCGCCGGGGGCCGCGCCCTCGCCCCCGCTGCACCTTGCGGTCATGCACCAGTCGCTCTCCCGCGCGCTCTGGCTGACGGCTCTGGGCGCGCTGGTCTTCGCCGCCACCGTCTTCGTCATTCTCCGCGGGGCCCGCCGTGAGCGTTGAACAGGCCCTTCTTCCGCCCTGGCTTGGCTGGGCGCTGCTGCTGGGTTTCTCGGTGCTGTGGATCGGCCTTGGCGTCTACTGGGGGCGGCGCAACAAGAGCTTCGAGGACCATGCCCTGGCCGGGCGCAACATCGGCCTTGCGCTGGGCTCGGCGACGGCCGCCGCAACCTGGATCACCTCGAACACGACCATGCTCGCCCCGCAGATGGCGCTACAGCTGGGCGTGTGGGGAATGCTCGCCTACTCGACTGCCTCGCTCGGCCTGTTCCTCTTTGCGCCGATGGCCGGGCGCATCCGCCAGCTCATGCCGACAGGCTACACCAGCGGCGACTTCTTCCGCCTGCGCTATGGACGCGTGGCCTGGGGCATCTTCCTCGCCTTCACCCTGTTCTATTCGCTGACCTGGCTCGTTTCGATGGCAATGGCGGGCGGTATCCTGCTCAACACGCTTTCAGGCATTCCCTATGGCTGGGGGATGAGCGTGATCCTGGCCGTGTGCGTCGCCTACACGATGCGCGGAGGTCTGGGCGCAGTCATCGGCACCGACTTCATCCAGAGCCTCATCATCGTGATCGGCATCGTCGTGGTCGGCTTCGCGGTCCTGGCCCATGTCGGGGTGGACGAGATCCACACCAACCTTTCGCGCGAGCGGCCCGAGCTTCTCAACGTCCTCTTCCCCGCCGCCCTCATGGCGATCTTCAACAACCTGCTCTTCGGCCTTGGCGAGGTGTTCCACAACAACGTGTGGTGGAGCCGCGCCTTCGCCTTCCGCGAGGGCGTGGCGGGCAAGGCCTTCGCGCTGGGCGGGCTGATCTGGTTTCCCATTCCCTTTGCCGCGGGCTTCATCGCGCTGGCCTCGGGTGCGCTCGACGTGCCTGTCCCCAGCGCCGACATGGTCGGCCCGCTGGTCGTGGCCAAGGTCCTGGGCCTTGGCGGCGCGGTGGGCATCTTCGTCATCGTCTTCTGCTCGCTCGCCTCCTCGATCGACAGCCTGCTGGCCGCCACCTCGGACCTGCTGACCGAAGACGTCTACCGCCGCCTGCTGCGCCCCTCGGCCAGCCCGGAGACGCTCAAGGCCACCGCGCAGTGGATCACGCTGGGCCTGGGCCTCTTCACCTGGCTGGTCTGCCTGCCGCGCATCGGCACGCTCGCCTCGGTGCTGTTCTTCGCAGGGCCGCTGGTCGGCGCGATGATCTGGCCCATCGTGACCGGCCTCTACTGGCGCCGCGCCAGCACAACAGGCGCGGTGGGCGGCATGCTGCTGGGCGCCGGCGTCGGCCTCGTCAGCTACTTCGCCATCGGTTTCTACGTCGCCTCGCTCGTCGCCACGGCCGTCTCGATGGTCTGGGTGCTCACCTGCGCGCTTCTGTCCCGCTCCCGTTTCGACTGGAGCCAACTGCGAGAGGCCTCCTGATGACCTTCTCAAGTTCCTTCCTTGCCCTGCTGGTCTACGGATCGCTGGGCTGGTGCACGTTTACCGCGCTCGGCCTCGCCGCCCTGCTCATCCGCGACATCCGACGTGGAGAGACCTGGTGACCCGCGGCGTGTCCCCCGCCTCGCACGTCTGCCACGCGCCGGTCATCGTCAAGCGGCCGGGCAAGATCGGCAATTGCCCCAACCCGGCCGACTACATCGCCAACGCGCCGCAGATCCGCCGCGCCGTGCTCGACCGGCTGCGCGGGCAGTCGGTCCTTTCCGCTGCGCTGTTCGACAAGGACCTCCTGACCGAACTGGCGAAGTTCGCCGCCTATCTCCAGCTCAAGCGCTTCGAGGTGGGAACGGCAATGAGCGACAAGATCATGGCCGCCGCCTTCTTCGAGCCCTCCACCCGCACGCGCCTCTCGTTCGAGAGCGCGATGCTGCACCTGGGCGGCAAGACGATCAGCGTGGCCGATGGCAAGACGACCGGCGTCGCCAAGGGCGAATCCATGCGCGACATCGGGCAGATGTTCAATTCCTACGCCGATGTCGTGGTGGTGCGCCACACTGAGCAGGCCGCCCTCTCCGAAATGTGCGAGTACCTGCGCGTGCCGCTCATCAACGGGGGCAACGGTTCGGACGAGCACCCCACCCAGGCGCTGGCCGACTGGTACGCACTGCTGAAATGGCGCCCCGAGATCACCTTTGGCCGCCTGCCCGAGGAATTCCGCCTCAACATCGGCATCATCGGCACGCCGGGCAACATGCGCACGGTGAAGAGCTTCCTGATGCTCGCCCTGCTCTTCCACGAGAACATCAACCGCATCACCATCTTCTCCGAGATGGCCGATCCCTTGGGCGAGGAACTGCGCGAGCTGACCAAGAACAGCCCGATCACCATCGGCTTCTCGCAAAGCCTGACGCAAAACCTCGAATACCTCGACGTGATCTACATGAACGCCATTGCCTATATCGGCGATGGCTACCGCTTCTTCGCCGACGCCTTCTCGCTCTCGTCCGAGAGCCGGATCAAGCCCGACACGGTGATCCTCCACCCACTGGCTCGCGGGGTCGAACTCGACGTCAGCCTCGATGACACCCCCCACAACCTCTACTTCAACCAGGCCGACGGCGCGGTGTGGATCCGCCAGGCGCTGCTCCTCGCGATCTTCGGGCGGGTGGCCGATGTCGTGCCCCCCGACATGCTCGACAACGAGCCCCTCCCCAACACCTGACTGCCCGGGCGCCTGAGCGCCCCGCCCCAGCCAACACCCCAGCCAAGGAAACTCCCGATATGTGCGGCATTGCCGGTCTCTGGACCCCAGCGGGCTATGACCAAGACACGCCCCGCCACGCCGAAGCGATGGCCGACCAGCTGGAACATCGCGGGCCTGACGGGCGCGGCTTCCATTTCGATGCCGCAAACGGCCTTGCCATGGCGCACACGCGGCTCTCGATCATCGGCCTTGCCGCCGGGGAGCAGCCGCTCCATGGCCGCAGCGACGATGGCACGGGCGGGCTCGCCGCCACGGTCAACGGCGAGTTCTACGATTACAAGCGCCTGCGCGGCCTGTTGCGCACCGACGGCTTTCAGTTCTCGACCAGGTCCGACAGCGAGATTGCGCTGAAACTCTACGCCAAACATGGCCTCGATTTTGTCGAGCACCTGCGCGGCGAATTTGCCTTTGCCCTGTTCGACGAGGAGAGGCAGCGCCTGATCCTGGTGCGCGACCGCTTCGGCATCCGCCCCCTCTTCGTCCACCACGGGCCGCGCGGGGTCGTCTGGGGCAGCGAGATCAAGGCCCTGCTTGCCCACCCGGACGTGCCCCGCGATGTCTGCCCCAAGGCCCAGCTACACCAGATGATGCAGGTCATGGTGCCGGGCATGACGCTTTATCAGGGTATCCAGGCGGTAAAACCGGGCACCATGCTCATCATCGAGAAGGCAGGCGATGGCGTGTCGGTGCGCGAGGAGCGCTACTGGGACGCCGATTTCCCGCGTGAGGGCGAGCACGACGTCAAGAGCGATGAAGACCACATCGAGGCGGTGCGCGCCGCCCTGGTCGAATCGATCACCTTCCGGCTCGAGGCCGACGTTCCGGTTGCCTGCTACCTTTCAGGCGGGATCGACAGCTGCTCGATCCTGGGCATGGCTGCCGCGATCCAGCAGTCCCCGGTCAAGGCCTTCACCATCTCCTTCGACGATGCCCGCTACGACGAGGCCCATATCGCGACCGAGATGGCGCAGATGGCGGGCGCCGACCAGGACATCCTGAAGCTCAAGGCCGAGGACCTCTACGGCGCCAACTTCGAGGACGCGATCCGTTATTCCGAGCGGACCTTCTACAACACGCTGGGCGTCGCCAAGATGCTGATGAGCAAGCACGTGCGCGAGGTCGGCTACAAGGTCGTCATCACCGGCGAGGGTTCGGACGAGCTGTTCGGCGGCTATGCCCAGTTCAAGGCCGACCTGTTCCTGCACGATCCCGAATACGCGGCCACTCCGGCTGCGCAGGAGATGCGGGAGAGGAACGCGCTGTTCTCGGGCTCGGTGCTCGCCGAGGAGACGATCAGCCACCCCGCCTTCGAGGAGGTCATGGGCTTCACCCCCAGCTGGATCCAGCCCTGGATGCTCACTCTCGAGCGGGTCAAGCCGCTGCTCTCCGAGGAGTTCAAGGCAAAGCTGGGGGACTATGACCCCATCGCCGCCATCGCCCACAGCCTCGATCCGGCCATGCTGGAAGGCCGCCATGTCCTCGACAAGGTGCAGTATTCCTGGATCAAGACGATGCTGGAGGGGCAGATCCTCAACTGGGGCGGGGACCGCGTGGACATGGCCAACAGCCTTGAAAGCCGCCCGGCCTTCCTCGACCACCACGTGGCCGAACTTGCCATGCGCATCCCCCCGCAGGTGCGCGTGCGCGGCGGCGTCGAGAAGTGGGTCGTGCGCGAGGCGATGAAGCATGTCCTCCCGCGCGTCCTCTACGAGCGCGAGAAATTCGCCTTCATGGCGCCGCCCGCCCACACCGATGCGAAGAAGGCCGCCGAAATCGACAAGCTGATCGCGCGCTGGCTATCGCCCGAGCGCCTGGCCGCCAAGGGCCTGTTCGATCCTGAAAAGCTGGGCGCGGCCATCGCGGACTACCGTGCCTCGGACGACCACGCGCAGAACACGCGCATGGACATCATCCTCAACCACGCCATCGGCCTGCACGCGGTGGAAGAGTTGCTGGCCTGAGCGGCCTCAGCCCTCCAGCACCTCGGCGCCGACCGGATCGCGGTAGGCGCCGAGCGTTGCGATCAGCGCGACAACGACGACAAGCGCAATGGCCGAGGCGAGCAGCGCGAAGTGGTAGCTGCCGGTTACATCGACCGACCAGCCAAACGCGGCCGGGCCGAACGCAGCGCCAAAGCTGAACATGCCCAGCACCACGCCATAGGTCGCGCCGTAATTGCGAAGGTGCGCATAGCGCCCGGTGAAGTAGGCGAGCATGTCGACCTCGGCGCCCGCGGCCAGGCCCAGCATGAGCGCGGCGGCCGTCACCGGCCCGCCAAAGGCGAGCAGCAAGGCGGCCACCACCGGCGAGAGCAGGAACAGCGCGGCCACGAACGGCGCGTGGAAACGGTCGAAGAGGTAGCCCACGATCACGCGGGCAAAGATCACGGCAATGCCGATCTTGGCCGCGACCTGCGCAGCCTCGGCAGCCGGCATGCCCCGGTCCACCACCATCGGCACCAGATGGACGATGAGCCCGGCGACGAAGAAGCCCAGGAGCACGGCGATACCCACGATGGTCAGCGTCTGGCGGTTGACCTCGAACCGGCCGCGCACCCTGGGCTCGGCGCTGGCTGCCGGAGCCGGAGCCAGAGCCTTTTTCTCGCGCGGCATGAGGAGGCTCACCGGAAGGCCGACGACAAGGATCGTGGCACCCATGGCGAGCGCCGCGGTGCGCCAGCCGCTCGAGGCAAAGATCGGCCCCAGCAACGCAGGCGCGAGGAATGCGGCGAGCCCCGATCCCATCAGCATGAGCCCGAGCGCGAGCCCCCGCCCCGCATCGAACCTGGCCGAAACCGCCCGCGCCCAGATCGCGGGCGTCGTGCCGCATCCGGCAAGGCTGACCAGAAGCCACAGCCCCCACCACATCGCCACCGAATCCCCGGCGCGCGAGAGGAGCACGAAGCCGATGGGCGCCGCGATGTAGCTGGCGATCGCGATCATGCGCACGCCGTAGCGGTCGGCGAGGCGCCCGACGATCGGCGCGGAGAGGAAGATGCCCAATTGCTCGAAGGTTGCCGCGCCCGAAGCCGCCGCACGGCTCCAGCCGAACTCTTCCTGCACCGGCGTGACAAAGAGGCCCAGGGCATAGAAACCGATGCCCATCATGCCCACGCCAATGGCAAGCCCTGCGGCCACCACGGTCAGCCAGCCTTCTGCAAATTCGCGCCGCACGGCGCCGGAAAGGGAACCACTCATCCCGGCACCTTGTCGCAGCGCAGCATCAAGGGCAAGCGCTCCCTGCCCGCGCTGCTCGCTGGGCGGTCAGGGGCCGGTTGGTCGGGAGACCAGCGCCCCCCCCCCCCGGCGTCAGACCCGCTCGGCCTGTCCGGCCTCTTCCAGCGCGCCTTCGTTGCAGGCAAGCTCGCACACGCATTCGTAGAGAAGCCGCGTTCCGCGCTCGCAATCGACCCAGTGCGTCCATTCGTCAGGCGCGTGGCTCACGCCCTTTACCGAAGGCACGAAGAACAGCCCCGCGCGCGAATGTTCGCAGAAGAACTGCACGTCGTGGCCGGCGCCCGAAGGCATGATCTTGTAGCTGTAGCCCAGCTCCTTCGTCTTGCCCTCGATCAGCGAAATGAGCCCGGTGTCGCAATAGGCCGGGGCCAGCCAGGACATCTGCTCGTATTCGAAATGCAGCTTGTTGCGCCGCGCGATGGCGGCCAGCACCCGCTCGCAGGCGCTGGCCAGCGCCTTCATCTTGTCATGGTCGAGGTCGCGCCCGACAATGGTGAAGTCCACCTCGCCCGGCACCGTATGCGGAAAGCCGGGCTTGCAGTTGACGTGGCCGATGGTGATGCGGCTCTTGCCGGTGCCCTCTTCCTCAATGATACGCGGGATCTCGTGGGCAAAGTCGGCCATGCCCATCAGCGCGTCGGCGCGCATGTTCATCGGCGCGGTCCCGGCGTGGTCGGCCTTGCCGATAAGGCGCACCATCCACTTGAAAACGCCCGAAATACCCTCGACGATGCCGATGGTGGTCTTCTCGGTATCAAGGACGGGCCCCTGCTCGACATGGAGTTCCAGATAGGCCCGGATCGTCTCGGGCGGGCGGTAGGCGTGCATCGCGCGGGAGGGATCGAGCCCGGCCTCGCGCATGGCATCGACCAGTTTCACGCCGCGCTCGTCCGCCGCGGCATCGAGCCACTCGCGGGTGAGGTGCCCGGTCATCGCCTGGGCCCCCAGCATGCCTCCGAAGCGCCCCTCCTCCTCGGCGGTCGCGATGACCTCCACCGGGTAGAGCGGCTCGATCCCGTTCGCCTTCATCGTGCGCACCACCTCGAGCCCGGCGACGACGCCCAGAACCCCGTCGAACATGCCGCTCGCGGGCACGGAATCGGTGTGGGAGGCGATGATCACGGCGGGAACGTCCTCACCCCGCCCGGCCGGATCGAACCGGCCAATGACATTGCCCGCGCCGTCCATGCGGTGGCTCATGCCCAGCTCTGCAAAGCGCGCGCGCAGCCATTCGCGCACGGCCATGTCCTCGGGGCTGAAGCCCTGGCGGTAGACGCCCCCATCGGCCTCATTGAAGCCGAAACGCGAAATAGCGGTGATGTCCCGCTCGATCCTCTCGATGCTGACGCTGGGCACGTGCGTCTCCCTTGTCCGGTATGTGCGGCGCGGATTGCCCACGCTCTGTTGGCGGGGAGACTAGACGCCACCACGGGGACGGGGCAAGCCGGGGAAACTGCAGCGCAAGGGACGAAGCCCTGCGGGTGCCTCAGCTCTGAACGTAGGAGAGAACCGTCTCGTTCAGCGAAATGGGATCGAGCTGCATGAACGGCACGACGGGTTCGAGCTGGTACTCGATAGCGATCTTGTCGAACTGCGCGCCGTCGCTGATCCCGCGCTCCAGAGCAATGCGCACGATGCCATCCTCGTTGAGGCCTGCCATTTCCTTGCGCACCTTGTCGGAGACCTGGCGCTCGGTCGCGTCGGGGTGGACGTTGGCGTAGCGCACGCCCTCGCCCGCGGCATGGCGGATCGCGCCGGTTGCCTGAAGCACGAGCGCAAACTGCAGGATGCCGATCATGAGCGCGGCCGCCACCGGCATGGCGAGGGCAAACTCGATGACCGAGGCGCCTTCACGGTTCGCGGCGAGGCGCTTCAAGCGGTGCAGGATCTTCACTGAATGCGCTCCAAACTGGTGCCTTCAAGGGTAATCGTCGAGCCCAGGACCTGCGACCCGAACAAGCTCGCCAGCTTGGACCAGTCGAACTGCATCTCCACCGTCTTCTCGATCGAGACCTGAACGTAGCGCGCCGATTCCTCGCCCGCCGCGCAGTAGGCATCGAACTGGTCCTTGCGCACCCCGTCACATTCGAGGAACAGCTCGGCCGTCACCTGCCCGGCCTCGACGTCCGCTGCGGCCATTGCCTCTGTGACGATATAGCTTGTGTCCGCACTCTGCGGACGCTTGGCCAGTACGAAGTCGGTGGTGCGCTGCGCGGCCAGTTCGACATCAATGCGCGCAACGACAAAGCGCGAGACCTCGACCATGCCCGCCAGCACCATGAGCAGCAGCGGGAGGACCAGCGCCAGTTCGATCACGCTCGCCCCGCGCCGGTCATGGCGCAGCGCGGCCAGAGCCTGGCGCAGATGGGCACGCCTCATTCGACCACCTTCACAACCGGGGCGGTGAGATCAAGGTTGGCATAGTCCACGGTGCAGTTGTTGTTGAGCGAGGACGTACCGGCGAAGGTCACATGGTTCGCGACAAGCAACAGACACTCGGCCGATTGGCCCGAGTTGCCGGTAAAGCGCACATCGCCATTGGGCATGTAGATGACGCCGGTCAGATCCAGCTCGCTGCCGCCTGCAAAGTTGCTCTCGCTGCTGGAGCCGATCTGATCCTGAAAGAACAGGACGTTCTTCCAGGTCGGGCTCTGCGCGGCGCTGGGCGCGGTCAGGTCCATCGTCGCGCCGCCCGTGATCTTGACGAAGGCCGCGTTGCCCGGGCCGCCCCCGGTCAGCACGAACGTCACACCGTCGCCGGTTACCGTTGCCGAACTCGCGACATCGAGGCTGCCGCCGTCGATGATGTAGGTGCCAGGCGAAAGGGTCGTGTTGCCCTTCAGCGTCATGCCGTTGCAGTAGCGCCCCGGCGAAAGGGTCACGACGTCCTTGGGATTGTTGGAATACTTGGTGCGAGTGCAGCCTTCCGGCTCGCTGGGAGCCTGGAGTTCGCGGCCTGCCAGCGGGTCCTGGATCGGCAGACCATAGGGTTGGAGCACCGCATCTTCGGGAATGTTGCGCGAGCTGGCATCGATGCCGCCCACGGCGTGGAAGGTCGGCGCGTTGATCCAGCTGGTCCCGGTCAGGTCGATTGCAGCCTGGATGCCCGAGTTCGCGCCGACACCGCAGCCCAGGTTGACGTCGGCGGTGCCCACCGCGCGCACGCCCATGCCGGTCGGGGCCAATGCGATTACGCAGTATTCGCCCTCATCGGTGCGCGTGGCGACCGCGCGTGCCCGAATGGTCGGCGCCACATCGAGGAAGACGCTGGAAAACGGCAGTTTCTGACTGGTCGTCGCGATGACCTCCACCGCGCCGGTATCGCCGGTATAGGCACCTGAGAACGGCGGACTGCTGACCCGCTCGATGAGGACGTTGAGCGTGTTGTCGGCGTTGCGTCCGATTTCCTTGCGGGCCCCCGGCTCTGCGCCTTCGGCCTGCAGCATGCTGAGCGCGCCCGCACGCGCACCGGCATCGACGGCCTGCTGCAGCTGACGCTTCCACAGGTACCACTGCGCGGTATCGACCGCGAGACCTGCCGCGCCGATCAGGGTCACGAAGCCGATGCCGGTGAAAGTAAGAATACTTCCCGAGCGATCGGAGCGCAGACGGGTCAGGAATGCCGGGTAAGGCATGGCGGTTCGCAGCTTTCGACTTGTTGCAATCGAAATCACCCAAGCGCCTGCAAAGATAAGATCTTCAAAACTTAATTGGTTAATTTTGCAGAAACCACCCCATTGCGTCGGCGCAGCGTCCCAATTTCCATCTTTTAACCCCGATGAGCCCTAACGCGACAAAGTCCGACCGGGTTCCCACCCGGCCGGACTTTTCAAGAAAGGCAGACGATTCGCCCCTCTGCGGTAGATCAGCCGATTGTCGTGGGACGATAGGCCCCCTCGGACGATCCCGCCGGCTCCGCGCCGTCGTTGTCGGCCCCTTCCGGAGCGGCCGGGACCGGCATCACGCCTGCGCCCTGGACCATGTTCGACAGCGTCGAGCCATCAAGGCCCAGTTCCTTCATCAAGCCGTCGATCATCGGCGCCTGCGCGCGGTAGGCAAGTGCGGCGCTGACCGCGTCGCTGGCGAGGTTGCCCGATCCGCCGACCGGAGCCCCGGCTCCGCCCACAGCGCCTGCGCCACCCTTCTGGGTGAGACCGTCGACCTGGACGATCTTGATCGAGTCGATCGCTTCGAGCGGCTTGGCGCTCTCCCGCACGACCTCGGGCAAGACCTTCAGAAGCGCCATCTTCATCTGGAGCGAGATCTGCTCCGAGGAGAGGATGTTCGCCGCCTCGTTGATCGCCCGCTGGCCCGCCGCCTCGACCTCCATGCGCACGCGCGCAGCTTCGGCCTTGAGCTTCTCGGCTTCCGCCTCACCCTCGGCCTCACGGCGCACCGCTTCGGCCCGGTTGAACGCGGCTTCCTTCTCGGCCTCGGCCTCCACCTTGATGGCGATGGCCTGGCGTTCGGCTTCCTTGGCCGCCTCGATCAGCTCGATCCTCTTGAGACGCTCGGCCACTTCGGTCTCGCGGCTGGTCGTGACCTGCTCCTCGGCGGCGACCGCCTTGGCGCGGGCCTCGTCGGCCTGGCTCTTGGCCTGGCTTTCCTCGCGGCTCTTGTTCTGGATCGCGATCTGCTGCTCCTGGCGGGCGAGTTCGACGGCCTGGGCCTGCGCGATCTGTGCCTCCTGGATGGTGCGGTCGGCCTCGATCTGGCGACCATCGACCTGCTGCTTGGCCTCGATCCGGGCCTCGTCCGATTCCCGAGTACGCTTGGCCTGCTCGCGGGCGATTTCCGCCATCTGCTCGGCACGGCGCATTTCCACCTCGCGCTCTTGCTCCAGGCGCGCAAACTCGTTGTCGCGCTGGATGGTGAGCGACTGGCGGTCGGCCTCCAGGTTCTTGGTCTCCATCTGGACACGGGTGTCCTGCTCGATGTCGTTGCGCGTCTTCTTGCGCAGCTCGATCTGCTCGGTCAGCTTGGTGAGACCTTCGGCGTCAAACGCGTTGTTGGCGTTGAAGTGCTCGATGGAGGTCTGGTCAAGACCGGTCAGCGAGACCGATTCCAGCTCCAGGCCGTTCATCGCAAGGTCCGAGGAGGACACCTGCTGCACCTTCTGCACGAAGTCGGCGCGCTGCTCGTGCAGCTGGTTCATCGACATGCCCGCCGCGACCGAACGCAGCGCGTCGACGAACTTGCCCTCGACCAGGTCCTTCAAGGCTTCGGGGTGCATGGTGCGCGCGCCCAGCGTCTGGGCGGCCATGGCAATGGCGCCGGCATCCGGGCGGACACGCACGTAGAACTCGGCCTTCACGTCGATGCGCAGGCGGTCGAGCGTAATGAGCGCATCCCCGTTCTTGCGTTCCACGGCCAGACGCACGGTGTTCATATTGACCGGCATCGTCTCGTGGAAGACCGGCAGCACCAAGGCGCCGCCGTTCATCACGACACGCTCGCCCCCCACGCCCGTGCGCACGAACGCGATTTCCTTGCTCGCCCGCTTGTACAGGCGCGCCATCACGATGCCGATCGCCATAAGCGCCACGACAACCGCACCGACCAACACGGCGATGCTGTAAAGCCCCGTCATTTCACTCTCTCCTTGAGCGGGATGCAGCGGATGGCCCAATGCCCCGCTCTTGAACTCATCCCAACTCAACCGCGCACGCGAAGACGCGGCTGAGCTCAAATGACTTCAATTTCGCATGCCTGCCAAGGCTATGTGGATAAAACGTGGACCCTGGAAAGTTGCGCAAGGAGCGCGAGGTCCGGTTCTTCAAGTGGCGTCGGCATCAAGCCCCTTCAAAGGCGATGCGCATAGTCCGAACTCCTGAAAACAACGCTGCGGACAGCCCTTCGCCCCGCTCTGACAATTCATTGTTTCCGTTGGCACTTACATAGCGAAATCGCGATATGTTGCCTAGAAAAACCGGATTGTTGCGAGTCGATTGCAGGTAGAGCCCTGCCGGCGCTCACCCCAGCCTGGGCAAGTAGTGGTCGCCGCGGGCGATGGCCTTGAACAGGTCGCCCTCGCGCCGCACGATAAGAACACGCTCGCCGGTGACGAAGGTCTGTCCCGCGTTGTCCGGTTCGAGCATGACGTGGTGGACCTGCCCGAAATGGTCGAGGACCTTCGCCCGCGCGGGCGAGCCGGGCCTTGCCGTGCCGACCACAATCTCCCCTTCGCGCCCTACCAGCGCGGATCGGTCGATGGCCGAGGTCTCGTCGCGGGGCAGCAGGCGCGCCAGCGGCCGCGAGAGCCCGCCTGTCACCGGCAGCGCAGCGATGCCCGTTGCAGGGCCAACCAGCCAGGGCGTCCAGGCCGCTCCGGTCAGACCCGACAGAAGTTCCTGCGCGCACAGGCCCAGGATGCCAAAGACACTGAGGAGAACGGTCAGCCAGACCATGAAGGGCACGCGCCCGAGGCCAACCAGCGAGAGGAGGCCGGAATCAAGGTCGATATCCGCGTCCGCGTCTCCTTCGAGCGCATCGGCAAGGCCGAAGACCTGCACGAGCGCGAGGACAAGGACGACACCCAGCGCGGCCGAGAACGGCAGGTTCTCCCCCGCCGTCAGGAAGTCCAGCATCAGCCGGGATCCCTTGCGTCGATGTACTTGGTTTCGAGGAACCGGTTGCGCGTGGCCAGCGCGTCGACGTCGTTGCGCGAGAGGTCCTCGCTCATCGCCTCGATCTCATCGGAGATGACGCAGAGCCCATCGACCAGCTGTTCGTTGGGCGACAGGCCCGAGGTGCCGGGCTTGGCGCGCAGCGAGGGTGGAATACGGGTGTAGCTGTCGACCAGGCTGGGCAGGTGCTCGGAGAGGAGCTTGCGCACCTCGCGCGCGGCGGGCCCTGTCTCCTCCATGGTGGCGAGCTGGGGCGCGAGCTGCTCCAGATGCACGCCGATCATGTCGATGGCATCGACCGCCGCGTTGGGGAGCGCGCGGCGCTTGCCCTCCAGCCAGATCTCGGTCGAGCCCGCCAGTTCAGCGAGTTCGGTCTCGTGCAGATCGCCCGCCCGCGTGCGCGGCGCCGACGGGTAGATCGAGAGCAGGCAGAAGACGACGAAAGCGAGCAGCGTCACCAGAACCGTGGTCGCGAAGGTCAGGCCGCCCAGGATCAGCGCGGTCGTCAGCGCGGCCACGAAGATCGCGCCCACGGCCAGCACCGCGCGGCGCAGGCGGCGCAGGCGAAAGGCCCAGCGCTCCTTCTTCGCGGTGTAGAGGCGCGCGGCGCGCTGGCGGCGCGCAGCCCGGACGATCTCCTTTGAAACCCGGCGCGCGGGCACCTGTGCCATGTCTCTCGTTCTCTCCTGCTGTCGTTACGTGGAGGGCCCCTGCGGGACCGCCCGGCCTTACTTCTCGTCGAGCGCTTCCAGAAGGTTCTGCGCGGCCTTGGCATCGCCTTCGGCCAGCCCCTCGCTCTGCCCCTGCGCGCGGGCGATATAGGCCTTGGAGCGGTCGATCTCGCCTTCGAGCGAGGTCACCGTCTGCTTCATGGAATCGAGCGCCTTGACCTTGAAGGTGTCGATCGAGTCCATCGTGTCGTAGATGTTCTGGAAGGCGCGGCTCAGCGTCTCGAGCGGAATGGTCGCGCTCGCGGCCTGCTCGTGGATGCGCGCGGTGTTGTCCTTCATCATCTGGCCGGTGCCCTCGATGATGTTGGCGGTCGTGGTGTTGAGCGCGGTGATCTGGTCGAGCACGAGCTTCTGGTTGGCCATCGCCTGCGCCACCGTCACCGCAGTGCGCAGCGCGCCCACCGTCGTGGTCGAGGCGCGGTCGACCCCCTTGATGAGCTCGACGTTGTTCTTCTTCACAAGGTCGAGCGCCAGGTAGCCCTGGACCGAGACCGCCATCTGCGTGAGCAGGTCCTGCGTGCGCTGGCGCACGTAGAACAGCGCGCTCTCGCGCACGGCCTTGGCCTTGGCGGGATCGCTGTGGTCGAGATCGGCAGCCTTTTCCTCCAGCGCGGTGTCCAGCGCCTTGGACATCCAGATCATCTGTTCCAGCTTGCCGAGCGAGGCCCACAGGTTCTGGCGTTCAACGTCGATGGCCGCGTTGTCCATCAGGAGCTCGTCCTTGCCGTTCTGCAGACGGGTGAGGATCGCCGAGATATGGCCCTGCGCGCTCTGGTAGCCGTCGAAATAGTCGCGCAGCTTCGATCCGAAGGGAATGATCCCGAAGATCTTGCGCTTGGAGAGCAGGTCGCCCTTCGTGGAAGGATCGAGGTCCTCGACCGTCTTTCTCAGTTCGGCAAGGTCCGCGCCCACGCCGCTGTCGCGGTCCATCGCGCGGATCGGCCGGTCGAGGAAGCGGTTGGAATGCCCGGCTGCCTCGGAGATTTCCTTGCGGCCCATGTTGGTGATCTGGTCGACGCGGCGGCCGAAATCGGGCGAACTGGCGTCCTGCGAGACAAGATCGGAGACGAATTCGTCCACGCGCACCTGCAGCTTGGACTTCTGCTCCTCGTTCACCGGCACGAGCCCGGCGGCCTTTTCAGCCTGCACGGTGGGCACCGGATCGGGCGGCGTCAGCTTGAGTTCGTCAGCCACAGCCGTGTCGGTCGTGCTCGCCATTCGTGAAAGTCCTTGTCCTGCATCTTACCCGGTACTGGACAGACAAGGTAGGTTTGGGCGCCCGTCTCTACAAGAAAAACCGAAAGCTGAGCGCCCTAGTCGTCGATGAAGGGGCCATGGCCGTCGACCTGCGTCATCAACATGGAATCGCCGCGTGCCACGACGCACAAGGTCAGTCCCGCCGCCTCGGCACGCCGCACCGCGAGATCGGTCGGCGCCGAGATCGTGACGAGGAGCCCGCAGCCCGCGCGCACCGTCTTCTCAACGAGTTCATAGGAGCAGCGCGAGGTCATGACGATAAAGCCTGCGCCCGCATCGCACCCCTCGCGCGCCAGCGCTCCCACCAGCTTGTCGAGCGCATTGTGGCGCCCGACATCCTCGCGCACGAGCAGCACCTCGCCCTCGCTCGTACAGAAGGCCGCCGCGTGGGTCGCGCGGGTGGCCTGCCCCAGCACCTGCCGTCCGCGCATTGCCTCCAGCGCCGCGCCGACAGCGGCGCGCGAGAGGCGCAAGGTCGGCTCCAGCACGGGGAGCGGGCGCAGCGCGGTCTCGATCCCGTCCATCCCGCAGATACCGCAGGAGCTGTCCCCGATGCGGCGCCGCGCGCGCTCCATGACCGGGGCGAGGCACTCGGACGGAAGGCTCACCCGCGCGACCATGCCCTGCCCCCATGCGCCCTTGTCGACACGCGATAGCGCGATCTCGCCCACCTGTTCGGCCCGGGCCAGCCCCTCAGCCATGAGGAAGCCGGTCACGAAGTCCACAAGGTCCAAGGGCGAGGCCATCATGACGGCAAAGGCGATGCCATTGATCTCGATCGCGACAGGGCATTCGATGGCCAGAAGATGCTCTCTGGCGCCTTCCGAAATCGGCTCTTGTGTGTAATCTGCACGCAAAAAGAGCGCCTCAAGCGTGGCCGGGACGCCCTCGCTCATGGCCACAGGCTCCCTGCCGCAGCGATCAGAAAATGGCCGAAATGCATGGTTTCATCGCAATCTGCATACGCGTTTTCCACGGGCGAATCCCGCTCGGCGAGGCCCATCGTGCCAATTTGGCTTGCTTGGCGCTGTGGACTTACCCTAAACGGGCGCGCCAGATAAAGGGTCGATGGGCATGCCCCGCGGATTAAGATATGGCATTACCCGCATTCGCGGCGGCGTTTCCCACCCGACCGGACAGAGATTTTTCGCAAGAGATTGGTTGAACCCTACATGAGTTGGCTGAGCAAGGTCCGCAATTCGCTTTCGAGCCTGAACAAGCGTGACACCCCCGACAACCTCTGGATCAAGTGCCCGAGCTGCGGCGAGATGCTCTTCACCCAGGAGTTCGAGGCCAACCTCTCGGTGTGCCCGCGCTGCGAGCACCACGGGCGCATCACCGCCAAGGCCCGCTTCGAGCAGATCCTCGACGCGGGCTTCACGGTGCTGCCCACGCCCGAGGTGGAAGAGAACCCGCTGAACTTCCGCGACACCAAGAAGTACTCGGACCGCCTCAAGGCCGCTCGCGCGGCCAATCCCTATCCCGACGCGCTGACCAACGCCTCCGGCACGATCGAGGGCCACAAGGCCGTGCTCGGCGTCCAGGACTTCAAGTTCATGGGCGGCTCGATGGGCATGGCCGTGGGCGAGGCTTTCGTCGCGGGCGTTGAGAAGGCGATTGCGCAGAAGTGCGGCTACATCATCTGCACGGCCGCTGGCGGTGCGCGCATGCAGGAGGGTATCCTCTCGCTCATGCAGATGCCCAAGACCACGGTCGCCACGCGCCGTCTTGCGGCTGCGGGCCTCCCCTACATCGTCATCCTGACCGACCCCACCACCGGCGGCGTGACCGCGAGCTACGCGATGCTCGGCGACGTCCAGATCGCCGAGCCCGGCGCCCTCATCGGCTTTGCCGGCCAGCGCGTCATCCAGGACACGATCCGCGAAAAACTTCCCGACGGCTTCCAGCGCGCGGAATACCTCCACGACCACGGCATGGTCGACATGGTGGTGCACCGCAAGGACCTCAAAGGCACGCTGGCACAGCTCCTCGGATACCTTGAACGAAAGGAAGCCCAGTGAATATCGACAGCGCCCTTGTCCGCGAGCTTGCAGAGCTCCTTGCGGAAACCGGCCTCTCGGAAATCGAGGTGGAGGACGGTGAACGCAAGATCCGCGTCAGCCGCCAGATGATCCAGCAGATGAGCGCGACGCTCCCCCCGGTGGGCTATCCCGCCGAGGCCCCGGCCGCTCCTGCTGCAGCTGCGCCGGCCGCAGCCGCCGCGCCCGCACCGGCGCCCGAAGCCCCCGTGGATGCGGTCAAGTCGCCGATGGTCGGCACTGCCTACATGTCGGCCGAGCCGGGCGCTGCGCCCTTCATCTCGGTCGGCCAGTCGGTCAAGGAAGGCGACGTCCTGCTCATCGTCGAGGCGATGAAGGTCATGAACCAGATCACCGCGCCCAAGTCGGGCACGATCAAGGCGATCCTCGTCGACAACCAGCAGCCGGTCGAATTCGACCAGCCGCTCGTGGTGATCGGCTGAGGTAGAGCGTTTCCATGGCCATTAAACGCCTCCTGATTGCCAACCGCGGCGAGATTGCGCTTCGCATCCACCGCGCCGCCCAGGAAATGGGCATCGAGACCGTCGCGGTGCACTCCACCGCCGACGCCGATGCCATGCATGTCCGCCTTGCCGACCATGCCGTGTGCATCGGTCCACCGGCCGCCAAGGACAGCTACCTGAACGTCGCCGCGATCATCTCGGCCGCCGAGATCACCGATGCCGATGCGATCCACCCCGGCTACGGCTTCCTTTCGGAGAACGCCCGTTTCGCCGAGATCGTGGAAAGCCACGGCATCAAGTGGGTCGGCCCCAAGCCCGAGCACATCCGCACGATGGGCGACAAGGTCGAGGCCAAGCGCACCGCAGGGGCCCTCGGCCTGCCGCTGGTGCCCGGCTCGGACGGCGCGATCGAGGACTTCGACGAGGCGCGCAAGCTGGCCGCGGAGATCGGCTACCCGGTCATCATCAAGGCCGCTTCGGGCGGCGGTGGCCGCGGCATGAAGGTCGTGAACTCGGCCGAGGAACTGCAGAGCCAGATGGGCCAGGCCCGCTCGGAAGCCGCCGCCGCCTTCGGCGATGCGACCGTGTACATGGAAAAGTACCTCGGCAACCCGCGCCACATCGAATTTCAGGTCTTCGGCGATGGCGAAGGCAATGCGGTCCACCTGGGCGAGCGCGACTGCTCGCTCCAGCGCCGCCACCAGAAGGTCCTCGAGGAAGCCCCCTCGCCCGTCATCACCCCCGAGGAGCGCGACCGCATGGGCGCGATCGTCTCCAAGGCGATGGCCGACATGGGCTACCGCGGCGCGGGCACGATCGAGTTCCTGTGGGAAAAGGGCGAGTTCTACTTCATCGAGATGAACACCCGTCTCCAGGTGGAACACCCCGTGACCGAGGCGATCACCGGCGTCGACCTGGTGCGCGAGCAGATCCGCATTGCCGATGGCCAGGCGCTCTCCTTCACGCAGGACGCGATCGAGTTCAAGGGCCACGCCATCGAGTGCCGCATCAACGCGGAAGATCCCTGGAACTTCACGCCCTCGCCCGGCAAGGTCTCGAACTACCACGCCGCAGGCGGCATGAACGTGCGCGTCGATAGCGGGCTCTACGCCGGCTATTCGATCCCGCCCTACTACGATTCGATGATCGGCAAGCTGATCGTGTCGGGTCGCAGCCGCGCGGGCGCCATCATGCGCCTCAAGCGCGCGCTGGGCGAAATGGTGATCGAAGGTCCCAAGACCTCGATCCCGCTGCACCAGGCCCTGGTGGAGGACCCCGAGTTCAACGAGGGCGAATACACCATCAAGTGGCTCGAGGAGTGGCTGGCCAAGCGCGCCGGCTAAGCGAAAGCATGACCAAACCGATGAAATCCTACCTGGACTTCGAGAAGCCGATTGCCGAACTGGACACCCGCGTGGCCGAGCTGCGCGCGACCCAGGACGGCAGCAGCGACATCGACATCGAGGCCGAGATCGCCAAGCTCGCGGCCAAGAGCGAGGCCATGCTCGCCTCCACCTACGGCAAGCTGACGCCTTGGCAGAAGACCCAGGTCGCCCGCCACCCGCTGC
The DNA here is from genome assembly GCF_022818885.1 of Novosphingobium mangrovi. Taxonomy (NCBI): domain Bacteria; kingdom Pseudomonadati; phylum Pseudomonadota; class Alphaproteobacteria; order Sphingomonadales; family Sphingomonadaceae; genus Novosphingobium; species Novosphingobium mangrovi. The sequence continues at coordinate 44,506 of NZ_JALHAT010000040.1, forward strand.
GCCCGCACTTCGTCGACTACGTGGAGATGGCCTTCACCGACTTCGTGCCGCTGGGCGGGGACCGCCTCTATGGTGAGGATTGCGCGATCCTGGGCGGCTTTGCCCGCCTCAATGGCCAGCGCGTCATGCTCATCGGGCACGAAAAGGGCAACGACACGGCGAGCCGCGTCAAGCACAACTTCGGCATGGCCAAGCCCGAAGGCTATCGCAAGGCGATCCGCCTGATGGAGATGGCCTCCAAGTTCGGTCTGCCGGTCGTCACGCTTGTCGACACTGCGGGCGCCTTCCCCGGCATCGAGGCCGAGGAACGCGGCCAGGCCGAAGCCATCGCCCGCTCGACCGAGGCCTGCCTCGCGCTCGGCGTGCCGATGGTCGCCGCCATCGTCGGCGAAGGCGGCTCGGGCGGTGCGGTCGCCATTGCCGCAGCCAACAAGGTGCTCATGCTCGAGCATTCGGTCTACTCGGTGATCTCGCCCGAGGGTGCCTCCTCGATCCTGTGGCGCACGCCCGAAAAGGCCGCGGACGCCGCCACCGCGATGAAGGTGACGGCGCAGGACCTCCTCGAACTCAAGGTCATCGACGGCATCGTCGAGGAACCGCTGGGCGGCGCCCATCGCGATCCGGCCCAGACCGCGAAGGCTCTGGCCAGCGCTATCGAGAAGGAACTCGCCAAGCTGTCCAAGCTCGGCGCCGAGGCGCTCGTGCGCCAGCGCGAGGAACGCTTCCTCGCCATCGGCTCGCTTTGATCAAGCCCGCGCGGCGCCTGAGCGTTCCAGGCTGCTGGTGCACCAGCATCACTGCAGCTTGGTAGAGAGCGCGGACCTGACCTAAACCGCGTGCCCGGGCCGCTGCGCAAGCGCCCGGGCCGCGATTTCGAGGGCCCCCGTCGGCCCCGCATCGTCTCCCAGCGCCGGCAGCACGATCCGCTGCGCCAGAACGGCGGGCGTCGCATCCTCCAGATAGCCACCCAGCAGATGCGGCACATGGTCGATCGCGCGGGTCAGCAGATGCCGCTGGCGATGGGAGACCCCTCCCCCCACGATGATCCGCTGCGGCGCCAGTGTCAGCAGCAGGTGGACGAGCAGTTCGGCAAGATCCTGCGCGATCACCTCCCAGCGCGGATCGTGCGCAGGCACCTCGCCCGGATGGCAGCCCAGGCGCGCGGCGAGCGCAGGGCCGCTCAGCAGCCCCTCGACACAGTCCCCGTGAAAGCGGCAAGCGCCTGCAAAACTGTCCCCGCGCGCCCGGCGCAGGCGCAGGTGCCCCAGTTCCGGGTGCAGGCTGCCGTGGAGCTGATGGCCTTCGACCAGCACACCGCCCCCGATCCCTGTACCGATGGTCACGTAGACAAGGCTGGTACAGCCCTTGCCCGCGCCATGCCGGTATTCGCCAAGCGCCGCGCCGTTCACATCGGTGTCGAGCCCGACCGGGCAGCCCAGTTCCTTCGCAAAGGACCCACGCACATCCGCCCCTCTCCACCCCGGCTTGGGGGTTGCCAGCATGCGTCCGTAGTCGGTGGCGCGCGCATCGAGGCGGATCGGGCCGAAGCTCGCAATCCCCAGAGCATCGAGCGCCCGCGCGTCCTGCCAACCGGACAGAACCTCGAGCGCCTCGTCCAGAGTGGCTTGGGGATCGCGGGTCCCGAACTCGACACGCTCGTCGATCCGCCCCGACTGCCCCAGCACCACGACCGTCTTGGTCCCGCCCAGCTCGATTCCCGCCAACCTGTGCACGCGCCTTTTCCTTCCTGAACCGCCTCCGCCGCCCCGTGCGATTGGCTCGTAATCGGAGCCAAACACGTAGCTCTACGGAGCCTCGCCCGCACCAGACCTTGGTAGGCAATAACGATTGTAGCCATCGCACAGGCTGGGAGGGGACGCAAAATGCGGGCATGGCCACCACACGGGCCAGGCAGATGGTTTCAAGGTCCGGCGCGGCCCGATGGCCGTGCGATGGCCGACACCGCGAGCGGGGCCCAGGGAAAGACCCGGCTTTCGCTTGCCCGTATCGTCGAACTGAACCTGGGCTTCTTCGGCCTGCAACTGAGTTTCGGCCTGCTGGTCGCCAACACCTCGCCCATTTTCCGCAGCCTTGGCGCCGAGGAAGGCGAACTGCCGCTCCTGTGGATCGCGGGCCCCGTGACCGGAATGCTCGTCCAGCCCCTCGTCGGCGCGCTCAGCGACCGGACCACCTCGCGTTTCGGGCGGCGCACGCCCTTTCTGGCGGCAGGCAGCGTGCTCGCTGCGGCCAGCCTGCTCGCCATGCCGCTGGCCCCCGCACTCTGGGTCGCGGTCGCCCTGCTCTGGGTGCTCGACACGGCCAACAACCTGGTGCTCGAACCCTACCGCGCAACCGTGGCCGACCGCCTGCCGCCCGACCAGCTGCCGCGTGGCTTCCTGGTCCAGAGCGCCTTTACCGGCGCCGCGCAAACGCTGGCCTACCTCCTGCCCTGGGCGCTCGCCGCGCTCATCGACCACCGTCTCGTCGATGCCAACGGCGTGCCGCTGACCGTGCGCATCGCCTTTGGTGCGGGCGCGGTGATAACGCTCTCCACGATCCTCTACTCTCTGCTGCGCGTGCCTGAACCCAGCCTCTCCCCCAGCGAACGTGAGGCGCTGGTCCGTCTGCCCCGCCGCCCGCTCCTTGCCGAAATCTGGACGGCGCTGCGCACCATGCCCGCGCCCATGCGCCGCCTGGCGCTTCCCATGCTGTGCCAATGGTACGCGATGTTCGTGTTCTGGCAGTTCTGGCTCGATACCATCGCGCGCCGCCTCATGGGCACCCACGACCCGGCGTCCGACGCCTACCGCGAGGCGATCCTGCTCACCCAGCAACTGGGCACGCTCTACAACGCCATCGCCTTTGCCGCCGCGCTCGCCCTGATCCCCCTCCTGCGGCGCTGGCCGATCCGCCCCGTCCATGCGAGCTGCCTTGCCCTGAGCGGCCTCTCCATGCTCCTTCTGGCCCGGGCGGGATCGGTGACCTCGCTGGCTCTGGCCATGGTCGGCATCGGGATCGGCTGGGCCGCCCTCATGGGCAACAACCACGCCCTGCTTGCACGCTGTCTGCCAGCGCACCGGATCGGCATCTACATGGGCCTGTTCAACCTCTTCATCGTGGTCCCCATGCTCGCCGAGACCGTGACCATGCCGCTGCTCTACCGCCACCTGCTGGGCAGCGAACCATCGCAAGCGATTGTAATAGCTGGATTCATCATGATGGCCGGAGGCGTAACCATTTTTCTATCGGGGAACCCCAGCGTTTCCGCCTTTTTGCGACAGAATCGCAAGAAATAGCGTCGCGTATCTATCCGACTGACCAATAGGGTGCTACAAATGCCCACGATGGTGGAAAAAATGAGGAACGAGGCCGAGGCGGATTCTTCCGAACTCGCCCTCACCGAAGAGATCGAGGTGCGCACTCTCGCCGACCTCGCTCGCCTGGCGGGCGTTTCGGCGGGCACGGTGTCGCGGGCGCTGGCCGGCAAGGCGCTGGTCAATGCCGAGACCCGTGAGCGGATCCAGGCGCTGGCCCGCAAGCACGGGTTCCGGCCCAATCAGATGGCCAGCAAGCTGCGCTCGCGCCGCACCGGTGTGATCGGGGTGGTCATTCCCCTGGGGCACGACAAACGCCAGCATATTTCCGACCCCTTCTTCCTCACTCTGCTGGGCGCTCTTGCGGACGAACTGACCGAGAGCGGCTATGACCTCATGCTCAGCCGCGCGATCCCCGACCAGACAAGCGACTGGCTGGAGCGCATGACCGGTTCGGGCATGGTCGATGGGGTCATCGTGATCGGCCAGTCCAACCAGTTCGAGACGATCGAGCGGGTGGCCCGCCACTACCCGGCGATGGTCGTCTGGGGGCATCACCGCGAAGGGCAGATCCACTGCTCGGTGGGCAGTGACAACTTCGAGGGAGGGCGCCTCGCCGCCGAGCACCTGATCAAGAGCGGCGCGCGTCGCCTGGCGTTCCTGGGCAGCACGGTCGGCATCGAGATCGCCAAGCGCTTCGAGGGCACGCTGGCCGCTGCGCGCGCGGCAGGCCTCACCGTCACCCACCTCCCGGTCCACATGGCCCACGAACAGGTCTTTGAAGAGGTCTCTTCCGCGCTCGGTTATGGTAGCGGTATCGAATTCGACGGCATCGTCGCCGCTTCGGACCTCATCGCGATGTCGGCGCTGCGCGTCCTGTTCGAGAACGGGCACCAGGTTCCTTCCGAAGTGCAGGTGATCGGCTTCGACGACCTCCCGCTCGCCGCGCAGACCTTCCCGCCGCTTTCCACCCTGCGCCAGGAGATCCAGACCGGCGCGCACCTGATGGTCGAAAAGCTCAAGGCACGGATCGCGGGTCAACCGGCGCCGAGCGAGGTCATGGCCCCCACGCTCATCCTTCGGGATTCTACGCGTTAGTTTGGCAAGCAAGTCTTGAGGCGCCATTTTCGGGCCACGCTCACCGTTCGGCGTGTCTTCCCGGCATCGCTTCGCGGCAATCTCGCCCGCAAGGGCAGACCATGCCTTCCGGTGCCGGGCGCCCCACGCTAGACAGCCTCGAGCAAGCGCCGCCCCGGATGGGCTCGACGGCGCACGGACCCCATGAGCAGGAATTGCCAAGACCCATGTTCGATGTCGCATGCTGATCGGGATTGACCTCGGGACGACCAACAGCGCAGCGGCGATCTGGCAGGAGGGAGCCGCCCGGCTGATCCCGGCGGGCGCCGATGGCGCGCTCCTGACCCCGTCGGCTGTAAGCTGTGACGCTGCGGGCGCGACCTGGGTCGGCACGCCCGCGCGCGATCGCCGCGCGGCCCATCCCGCCGACACCGCCACCAGCTTCAAGCGTGCCATGGGCACGAACACCCTGTTCCACCTTGCCGGCCGCGAATTCCGGGCCGAGGACCTCTCCGCGCTGGTCCTGCGCGCGCTTGTCGAGGATATCGCCGCCGAGACCGGCACCCGCCCCACCGAGGCGGTCATCACCGTGCCCGCCTACTTCAACGATCGCCAGCGCAAGGCCACGCGCCAGGCGGGCGAGCTGGCCGGGCTCACCGTGCGCCGTCTCATCAACGAGCCGACCGCCGCCGCGCTCGCCTTCGGCCTCCAGGACAAGGGCGACCGCGAGCCGTTTCTCGTCTTTGACCTGGGCGGAGGCACTTTCGACGTTTCCATTGTCGAGATGTTCGAGGGCATCGTGGAAGTGCGCGCCTCGGCGGGCGACAACCGCCTTGGCGGCGATGACTTCGACCGCGCGCTGATCGCGCTCACCGCCCCGCACCTCGATCCCGAAGGCCGCCTTGCCGGGCTTCCCGAGACACGGCGCGAGGCGCTCCTTGCCCGCGCCGCCGAGCGCTGCCGCAAGGCCCTTTCCAGCGCCGCTAAGGCCGATTTCACCGTCACGCTCGATGGCGAGACGCAGCTCTCCGTCACAGTCGGACAGGACGAATTCGAAGCGGCCTGCGCGCCGCTCCTCGACCGGCTGCGCGATCCCATCGTGCGCGCGCTTCGTGACAGCGACATCGCCGCACACGACCTCTCCGAGATCGTGCTGGTGGGCGGGGCGACCCGCATGCCCGCCGTGCGCAAGGCGATCACCCGCCTCTTTGGCCGTTTCCCCAACGCCGCCGTCCACCCCGACCACGCAGTGGCGCTCGGCGCGGCGATCCAGGCGGGCCTGGCCGCCCGCGATGCCGCGCTCGATGAAGTGCGGATCACGGACGTATGCCCCTACACGCTGGGTGTCGAAGTGGCCGAGCCCAGCCCCAACGGGGGACTCCAGAAGGGCCTGTTCTCCCCCATCATCGAGCGTAACACGCCCGTACCCGTCAGCCGCGTGCAGTCCTACTCCACCCTGTCGGACGGGCAGAAGCAGATCGAGTTCGGCATCTACCAGGGCGAGGCGCGCGAGGTCGCGCGCAACATTCGCCTCGGCGAAATCCGCATTCCCGTGCCCGCCCGCCCGGCGGGTGAAGTCGATGTCGACGTGCGCTTTTCCTACGACAGTTCGGGTCTTCTCGAAGTGGACCTGCACATCCCGCTCGACGACAGCCGCCACAACCTCGTCATCCTGGATGAGGAAGACCGCGAGGGTCCCGAGAGCCTAGCCGCCCGGCGCGAGGCGCTGGCCGCGCTGAAGTTCCACCCGCGCGAGGACGCGGCCAACATGGCGCTGCTCGCGCGCGCCGAGCGCTGCTACGAAGACCATATCGGGCCGGTCCGCCAGAACCTGGGCCGCGCGATCACCCGGTTCACCGGTATCCTCGACACCCAGGAACCCCGCCTCATCGCCGAGGCCAGGGACCGCCTCAGCGCGCAGCTCGACGCCATCGAGGGCAGTTCTCCGCTATGAGCGAGACCTTCCCCTGGTCGGCGCTGGGCATCGCCCCGACCAGCGACCGCAAGGCGATCCGCAAGGCCTATGCCGCCGCCGTCAAGGCCATGGACATCGACGCCGAGGTTGAAGGCTACGCGCGCCTTCGCAGCGCGCGCGACCAGGCGCTGGCGCTGGCCAGGGAGGCGCCCGAGGACGCCGTTTCGCCGCCGGTCTTTCGCGACGTGCCCGAAAACGGTGGGGATCCGGTGCCGGGGGATGAGGCCGCTTCCTCGTCCAGCTCCGGGTTCTGGCCGCTGGCCGCCCCGCGCCTGCTGCGCCCGCTCAGCGAAGGCTCAGTGCGCGCCGCACCGCAGACACCCGAGCCTGCCCCAGGGCGCCCCAGCTTCGAGACGATCTTTCCCGATGCGCCGGCCGACACGCCGATTGCCGCCACGCTGGAGCTTGGCCCGCACCAGAGCCTCGCCGCGCCCACCCTTTCGGGTTACGGCGAAATCGAGGCCGCGCTCGGCCTGATCCCGGGACAGAGTGCCTGCGAGCGGCTCGAGGCGGTGCTCACCGAAAGCGATGCCCCCGAACTGGCCGAGCCCGAACGCATCGTCGCGCTGCGCGCCTTGCAGGCCGCGATCGGCGAAGCCCGTTCGGAAGGGATCGACCGGCAGGAGCAGGTCGAAGACTGGCTGGCGGGCCTTCTTGCCACCCACTGGCCACGTTCGGCTCCGCTGCTCGAAACGGCAACGCAGGCGTTCGGCTGGCACGAGGAGTGGCACCGCTTCGATGCGCGCCCCGCCGTGCGCTTCATCGGTGCGCGCCTTCGCGGAGCGCGATTCCGCGCCCGCGTGGAAGCCCCCGGGCACCGCTATCACGCGGCCTGGCGCGAACTGAACCGCAAGGGGCCCGCCGGCCCCTTCCGCTGGCTGCGCGCCTCGCGCGATGACGTGCAGTTCGTGCTCTCGGGCCTGCGCGCGAATTTCGCGCACCTGGAAGACGAGCTGGACCCGCGCCGGATCGCTTCGTGGAACCGTCCGGTGATCTGGCCGCGCGTGGTCCTGGGACTGTGCTGGCTCGCGCTTCTTGCCAACCTGCTGGGGCTGTCCTGGCCCTTCGGGTCCCCCGGCTACGAGTTGCCCGATGGCACACAGATCGAACTTGCCGAGGACGGTCCGGGCCCCACGCTCTTTGGCGAATACGTCGAGACCGCAGTTGCCGAGAGCCTGGGACAGGGCCATGACCTGGCCTGGCTCTGGGAGCGCGATGCCGAACTGGCCCGGCGCATCGTCGCGCAAGTGCGCGCCAGTCTGGACAGCGGGGGCGGCGCGGAAGGTGCCACCCGCGCGGCCGTCAACCTCGTGCGCGCGGCGACTCACGCCAAGGGCCACACCCTAAGCGGAGAGGCGCGCGAGGCGGCCATGCGCCTGCGCCTCGACCAGTTGCGCGCCGCCCGCGAGATGGCCCCGGCCACCTGTCTCGCCCTGCTCCACGAAGGGCAATTGCCCGAACAGGCATCTGCTTTTGCCGAGCCGCTGCGCGCGCGCGAACGGGCCGCGGCCGCGCGCCTTGCCGAAACCCCGCTCCTGGCCGAGAGCCGGGGCGAGGAGGATACCTCGGTGCCCATTCCAGGCGCTCTCATCGACGCGATCATCGCGCGCACCGGCCTTCCTGACACGGCCGTGCGCGAGGCCCTGCAGAACGAGGGCGAGGATGCGCCCCGCTGCGACGTTGCAATTGCGCTTCTGGCAGAAGCCCTTAACTGGGACGGCGATCCCGCTGCCCGCGAGGCGATCCTGCGCGCGCTCTGATCCTGCGCGCGCTCTGATCCGGCGCCGGAACACCTGTCGGGAACGCAGCGGGCCGTTTCCACGTTCCCTCCCCATAGCCGCGCCGCGCGGCCGCAAGCGGGAGAGTGGACGTGACACCATCGCCGAGACCGCCGGAACGGGAGCCTCCCCGCGCGGACCGCCCCTATGCGCTCTCACTCGCGCTGCCCGCGACATGCCTGCTCGCCCTTGCCGGAGCGGCCGTCTTCACCTTCCGCTCCAGCGCCACGGCGCAGGACCTGCCGCCCCCACCGCGTGAGGCAGGCCCGGTCCCCAGCGGCCTCCAGACCGCGGTCTTCGCCGGCGGCTGCTTCTGGGGCGTGGAAGCCGTGTTCGAACATGTAAAAGGCGTGCGCACAGTCACCTCGGGCTATGCGGGGGGCACCCGCGCGGACGCCAACTACCGCCGCGTCGCCAGTGAGAAGACCGGCCACGCCGAAGCCGTGCGCATCGTCTACGACCCCGAGGAAGTGCGCTATGGCCAGCTCCTCCACGTCTTCTTTGCCGTCGCCCACGATCCCACGCAGCTCAACCGCCAGACACCCGATGTCGGGCGCAGCTATCGCTCGGCGATCTTTCCCCAGACCCCGCTTCAGCGGCAAATGGCGCGCAGCTACATCGCCCAGCTCGACAGCGCGGGCACCTTCGGGCGCAAGATCGCCACCAAGCTCGAACAGGGGGCCTTCTACAAGGCCGAGGACGTCCACCAGGACTTTGCCCGCAAGAACCCGCGCAACGCCTATATCGTGCGCTGGGACAAGCCCAAGGTGGCCAGGCTCAAGCGCGAATTTCCGGCGCTCTACACGCGCTGAAGCCGCTCAGATCGCCTCTCCGGCCGCAAACCCGCTGGCCCAGGCCCACTGGAAATTGTAGCCCCCCAGCCACCCGGTGACATCGACCGCCTCGCCAATGGCGTAGAGCCCGGGCACCTTGCGCGCCTCCATCGTCTTGGAGGAAAGCCCGGCGGTGTCGATACCCCCTGCGGTCACTTCCGCCTTGGCAAAGCCTTCCGAGCCGTCCGGAACAAAGGGCCAGCGCGCAAGCTGCGCTTCGGCCGTGTCCAGAGCCTTGTCGGAGAGGTTGCCCAATTCTCCCGTCAACGCCAGCCGCTCGGCCAGTGCCTGGGCCAGGCGGTCGGGCAGCGCTTCACCCAGGACCTTGCGCAAGGCGACCCTGGGCCGCGCGCGCTTGGCGGCCTTGAGCCAGCCGCTCTCCTGCCCCGGCAGGAAGTCGATGTGAACCGTGTCCCCGCGCTGCCAGTAGCTGGAAATCTGGAGAATGGCCGGACCCGAAAGCCCCCGGTGCGTGAACAGGGCGGCCTCGCGAAAAGCAGTCTTGCCGCAGGTCACGACGACCTCGGTCGCCACGCCCGAAAGCTCGCGGAAGAGCGCCTCGTCGGCCGGAAGCGTCAGCGGCACCAGCGCGGGGCGCGGCTGGACCACCTTGAGCCCGAACTGGCGCGCCAGATCATAGGCAAAGCCCGTCGCCCCCATTTTCGGGATAGAGGGCCCGCCCGTCGCGATCACGAGCGAAGGAGCCTGTGCCTGGGCCGCACCGTATCGCACCGTGTAGCCCTCGTCGCTGCGCTCCACGCTGGCAACGGCATCCCCGCAGTGGACCGTGACATCGCCCCTGGCGCATTCCTCCAGCAGCATCTCGACGATCTGCTTCGCGCTGCCATCGCAGAACAGCTGGCCCAGCGTCTTTTCATGCCAGGCGATGCCGTGCGCCTCGACCAGGTCGAGGAAGTCGCGCGGGGTGAAGCGGCTCAGCGCCGACTTCGCAAAGTGCTTGTTGTTTGAGAGGTAACGCTCTGGAAGCGTGTCGATATTGGTGAAGTTGCAGCGCCCGCCGCCCGAAATCAGGATCTTCTTGCCCGGCTTCTCGGCATGGTCGAGGACGAGCACGCGTCGCCCGCGCAAGGCGGCCACGCGCGCGCAGAACAGGCCCGCTGCGCCTGCGCCCAGGATTATCGCATCGTAGGTATCGCTCACGGGGTTGCCGTCTCCGCCGCCCCGACCAGGTCGAGCGCCAGCGCCTCGGCGACACGGATACCATCGACCGCGGCCGAGAGGATGCCCCCTGCATAGCCCGCGCCCTCACCCGCCGGGTAGAGCCCGCGGGTATTGAGGCTGTTGAAGTCGCGCCCGCGCGTGATGCGCACGGGCGAGGAGGTGCGCGTCTCGACCCCGGTCAGGACGACGTCGGGGTGGTCGTAGCCCGGCACCTGCCGCCCGAAGACCGGCAGCGCCTCGCGGATCGCCTCGATCACGAAATCGGGAAGGCACTCGGCCAGATCGGTCAGGTGGACACCGGGCTGGTAGCTTGGGGTCACGACGCCGAACTCGCGCGAAGGTTTTCCTTCGAGGAAGTCGCCCAGCTTCTGGCCCGGTGCCTTGTAGTTCGAGCCCCCGGCCTTGAACGCCAGTTCTTCCAGACGCCGCTGGAGCGCCACGCCCGCCAGCACGTCGCCGGGAAAGTCGCGCTCGGGGCTGATGTCGACGACGAGGCCCGAATTGGCGTTGAATTCCGCGCGCGAGTACTGGCTCATGCCGTTGGTGACGACGCGCCCCTCTTCCGAGGTCGCGGCCACCACGCGCCCGCCCGGGCACATGCAGAACGAGTAGACGGTGCGCCCGTTCGAGCACTTGTGCGAGAGCGCATAGGCCGCCGCGCCCAGGATCTTGTTGCCCGCGTTGGGCCCATAGCGCGCGGTGTCGATCCAGCCTTGCGGATGCTCGATGCGCACACCGATCGCAAAGGGCTTGGCCTCGACGTGAACGCCCGCCTTGTAGAGCACCTCGAAGGTATCGCGCGCGGAGTGTCCGACAGCCAGGATGACGTGACTGGCGGGGAGGAACTCGCCAGTGGAGAGATGCAGGCCACAGATCTTCTGGACGCCGTCCTGTCCCGTCTCCAGTTCGAAATCGTCGACCCGCGTGCTGAAACGGTATTCGCCGCCCAGCTTCTCGATCGTCTCGCGCATCGACATCACCATGGTGACGAGGCGGAAGGTGCCGATATGGGGGTGGGCCTCGGTGAGAATGTCCTCGGGCGCGCCCGCCTTCACGAATTCGGTCAGGACCTTGCGGCCCAGGTGGCGCGAATCCTTGATGCGCGAATAGAGCTTGCCGTCCGAGAAGGTGCCCGCGCCGCCCTCGCCGTACTGGACGTTGCTCTCGGGATCGAGGACGGACTTGCGCCACAACCCCCAGGTGTCCTTGGTGCGTTCGCGCACCGCCTTGCCGCGCTCGACGATGATCGGCTTGAAGCCCATCTGCGCGAGGATCAGCCCTGCCAGCAGGCCGCACGGGCCCGCCCCGATCACCACCGGGCGGGGCCCCGAATAGTCCGCCGGGGCCCTGGTCACGAACTTGTAGCTGGTGTCGGGCGTGGCGCGCACATGCGGATCATCGGCAAAGCGCTCGAGGATAGCCGCCTCGTCGGCCAGTTGCAGGTCCAGCGTGTAGATGAGCTTGATGGCGTTCTTGCGGCGCGCGTCGTTGCCGCGCCGCGCAATGGCGAGGCGCTGGAGTTCGCCCGCAGCCAGGCCAAGGCGCGCGATGACGGCTGCCTCGAGGTCCTCGCTCGCATGGTCGAGCGGCAGGGCAAGGTCGGAAAGTCGGATCATGGCCGCGCCATAGACGCCTTTGCGCGCGGGTGCCATCGCAAGATTGCCTATGTACCGGCCCGGGAAAGCAGGCGGGCGCCTCCTGCGGGGGGAGGAACCGGGGGAGGACATCGCGTCCCCTTTCGGGAGCCGTCGCCATGGGGTAAGGCCCGATCCCAGCCAAGGAGGTACGATCATGTTCATCGCGATGAACCGTTTCCAGGTGCTGCGGGGCGAGGAAGAGGCCTTTGAGGCGCTCTGGACAAACCGCAAGACCTATCTCGACGAAGTGCCCGGATTTGAGGGCTTTCACATGCTGCGCGGCGAAGCGGCCGACGATCACACGCTCTATGCCTCGCACACGGTGTGGCGCAGCCGCGCCGATTTCGAGGCGTGGACGAAGAGCGAGGCCTTCCGCGAGGCGCATTCGCAGGCCTCCGAGAGCAAGCCCAAGTACCTGGGCCCGCCGCGTTTCGAAGGCTTCGAGACCTTCCTCTCCGTGCCCGCCGGGGACGAAGGCGCATGAGCGAGGAGACCGCAGGCCAGGAGCAGCCGATCATCGAACGCGTCGGCGGCAAGGCGGTCATCGACCGGCTGGTCGTGCGCTTCTACGAGCGCATGGACACGCTGGAGGAGGCGCAGCCCTTGCGCGCGCTGCACCCGGCCGATCTCGGCCACACGACCCTCATGCTCCAGAACTACCTCACCGAATGGCTGGGAGGGCCGCCCCTCTATTCGAGCGAGAAGGGCCATCCCCGCATGCGCATGCGGCATATGAAGGTGCCGATCGGCAATTCCGCGCGCGACCAGTGGATGCTGTGCATGAACGGCGCGCTCGACGAATGTATCGCCGACCCGCCCGCCCGCGAGGCCATCCGCAACGCCATGGCCAAGCTCGCCGACTGGATGCGCAACACCGAGGACACCCCGGCCTGAGAACGCCTGAGAAGCTTTTGTTAACAGTTAGGGCTATCTGCAAATAAGACTTGCCAATTGCCGTACAAATTCGGCAGAAAATGATTTGCAATGGCAACCCTGGCACTCTCCCCCCACCCCACGCAGGACCGCCTGATCACGGCTGTCCTGAACCAATGGCAGATTGAAGGCTCCGCGGGCATCTCGGCCCGCCGCCTGGCCGCGCTGGCCGATGTGCCGGTCTCCTCGATCTACCATCACTTCGATTCGCTTGAGGAACTTCTTGTCTGCGCGCAGCAACGCGCACGCCATGAGGCGGAGAACTGGTGCGCCGCCCTGCTCGAAGCCATCGGCGACTTTCCCGCCAGCCCCGAAGCGTTCGGCGGCTTCTTCGCGCATGTGATCGACGCGTGGTGCGAAGCGCAGCGCCATCTCGCCTTTGCCTGGCGCGAATGCGATTCCGTCCCCGATACCGAAGACCTCATTCACGGTGAGGCCCAGGCCTGGCAGCGGCTCTGGTACGAGTTCTGGCGGGAGGCCTGCGCCCACTTTCAGGTGGCCCACGGCCACGTGATCACCAAGCGCATCTTCGATACCGAGAGCATGTTTCACCTGATGCGCTGGCACCGCGCCATTGACCAGGCCGCGCTGGGCGAACTGGCGCGTACGCTGGGCAGCTGGCTCGCGGGCACCCCGCCACCGCCAACCCCATGGCGTGACCATACCCGTGCGCTCGCCCTGGAGACGATGCCCGCGCTTCCCGAGCGTGACGAGACGGCCCGGCGCATCGTCGTGGCCGCGCAGCAGGTCCTGGCCGAGGGAGGGAGCCCCCACCTCACCCACCGCCGCGTGGCCCGCCGCGCCGAGTTGACGCTGGGCACGGTATCTCACAAGTTCCCGACCAAGTCGGAACTGCTGGGAGCCGCCTTTGAAGGCGCCTACAGCGCAATGGTCGACAAGCTCGACCCGCGAAGCTTCGCCTCTGCTGATCTCGACGCCGTGATCCACGCGATGGCCGACAGCATCTCCAGCGCCACGCGCGAGAGAGCGCGCAACGAACTGTTCCTCGCGGTTGCCCGCGACCCGGCCCTGTCCCATTTCGGCCGTCAGTTGCGCTACTTGCGTGGCCGCACCGGCCGCGGCCTGCTGCAATCGCTGGTGGGCACCCAGCGCACGATAACCGCAACCGAAGGCGCGCTGTTCTCCGACTTCACGCTTGGCCAGGTTCGCCGTCACGCGCTGTTCCCGTCCTACGACACCTGCGACCAGATCCGCGCCGAGTTCGTCGACCTCCTCGCCCTTTTCGAGCGCCCGTCCCCCGCGGTTTGACGGCGTTTTCACGCCCCTGAGCCACCGTCCTTCTCTGGCATGCGCCGGCCCCGAACGGCTGCTGGCCTTGCGCCTTCGACACCGGTGCATCCGCGCCTGAGCGCCCCCCCATCCCGAACCGCCATGTCCTGCACGGCTTGACAGTGAGCCAGCGCGTGCTAATTCGCGGCAATAAAGTTAATGCAACTCATTCTCATTATAAGGACTCGAGCAATGGCCGCGATGCGTGGGGCATATCTGGTGAAGGAATCTGCAAAGGAGGTGCGTCGCTCCGGCCGGTCACCGCTTCTGCGCAGCTGCGCCTTCGGCGCGCTTGCCACCTTTGCCGCCCTCAGCGCGACGACCGCCCGGGCCGAGGACACTGACGCCGACGCCGCCCCTGGCGACAGGATCATCGTGACAGGCGCGGTCTACGACGACTACACGGTGGACGACCAGTCGACCTCGACCCGCCTCGATCTTTCGCTGCGCGAGACCCCGCAGGCGACCACGGTCGTCTCGCGCGCGCAGATCGAGGACTTCAACCTCGACACGATCAACGATGTCCTGCTGATGACCCCCGGCGTGAACGTCGAGCGCGCCGAGACGACGCGCACCTATTACAACGCGCGCGGCTTCGACATCATCAACTTCCAGTACGACGGCGTGGGCCAGCCGCTGCCTTCCGGCCTCCAGATCGGCGCGGTCGACACCGCCACCTTCGAGCGCGTGGAGGTCGTGCGCGGCTCGAGCGGCCTGACCTCGCTGACGGGCAACCCGTCGGCCGCGGTCAACTACGTGCGCAAGCGTGCGCGCCGCCAGACCGGCGGACATGCGAGCCTCGCCTACGCCCGCTTCGACCGCGTGCGCGGCGATGTCGACGTGAACATGGCCCTGACCGAGGACGGCGGCGTGCGCGCGCGCTTCGTGGGCGCCTACGAGGACGGCGAGAGCCATCTCGATTTCTACCACGATTCCCGCCTGACGCTCTACGGCACGCTCTCGGCCGATCTCGGGCCCAACACCGTTGCCACCGTCGGCTACGGCTGGCAGGAGAACGACCCGACCGGCGTGACCTGGGGCGGCGTTCCTTTCCTCGATGCGAACGGCGACATGCTCGAGTACGACCGCTCGATCACCACGGCCCAGCCCTGGTCCAGCTGGCATTCGATCAGCCGCGACCTGTTCGGCGACATCACCCATGACTTCGGCAACGGATGGGAAGGCAAGGTCTCGGTCTTCCGCCGCGTGCGCACGATGGAAGCGGAACTCTTCTACCTCTACGGCGCGCAGGACGAAGACGGCAACGGCCTCTACTCCTGGCCGGGCGCCTACATCGACCGCCATACCCAGACCACGTTCGACGCGCACCTGAAGGGCAACTTCACCCTGTTCGGGCGCAGCCACGAGCTGGTGCTGGGCGCGAACTACGGCGAGGCGCACCTGCGCGAGGACGAGGCCGACGCGCCCGCGCAGACGAACCTTCCGCTCACCCCCGAAGAAGCCTTTGGCGGCGCTTTCGCGCGCCCTGACTTCGGTGCGTACAGCCTCCAGGCCGCCTACACGACCAAGACGTACGGCGGGTACGGCACGCTGCGCCTCTCGCTCGCCGATCCGGTCCATCTGCTCCTTGGCGGCAACGTCACGCGCACCGAGCGCGAAGGCCAGTCCTACGGCACCCCCAACTACTTCGCCAAGACGCGCCTCCTGCCCTTCGCGGGCCTGACGGTCGATCTCACCGGCTCGCTCAGCGCCTATGCGAGCTACGCAACGATCTTCAACCCGCAGATCAACATGCGCCGCGACGGCTCGGTGCTCGATCCCCTCGAGGGCAAGACCTACGAGGCCGGGATCAAGGGCGAATGGCTCGACGGGCGCCTCAATGCCGCCATCGCCGTCTTCAAGACCGACCAGCAGAACGTGGCCGAGGCCACCGGCGAACTGGTCGAGAACTCGGTCCAGAACGCCTATATCCAGGTCGACAATTCCTCGCGCGGGGTCGAGTTCGACGTCTCGGGCGAACTCCTGCCGGGCCTCCAGCTCACCGGCGGCTATGCCTATGTCGATATCGAGGACAAGGACGGGATCGACGCGCGCACCTTCATTCCGCGCCACACCGTATGCCTCAGCACGGTCTACACTCCGCCCGTGCTCGACGCGCTGCGCCTGGGCGGTTCGGTCCGCTACCAGAGCCGCATCACCAACGATGGCGCGGTCCAGGACGAATACGCCGTGGTCGACCTGATGGCGCGTTACCAGTTGACCCGCAATATCTCGCTCGGGTTCAACCTCGATAACCTCACCAACGCCAAGTACTGGCAGAGCATCCAGTTCGCGCAGGGGCTCTACGACGCGCCGCGCACCTGGCGTGGCACGCTCGGCGTCAGCTTCTGATGGCCTCGGCGTTTCTCCTGTCGACCGGCTTCGTGCTCTCTGCGGGAGGCCCTGTCCTCCTGCGGATGGGCTGGAACGGCCCGCGCCCTGCGGTCGCGCTGGGCTGGGCGGCGCTGGGCTTTGCGCTGGTCCTGACACTGACGGCAGGCGGCGCCTGGGGCCTTGCGGTGGGGGCGACACTGGCCTCCCTGGTCGCGCTGGGTCTTCTGGCCGTGGCGGCCCTGCGCAGCCCGGCTCCGGC
>NZ_JALHAT010000041.1:0-55502 GCF_022818885.1 Novosphingobium mangrovi
CCGACGTGGCGGTGGCCGCGCCGGTCCGCGCGCGCGACCTCTCCGCGATCGAGGTCTTCGGCGTCGCCGAGAGGATGGCGAAGGCCGACCACCCCGACGAGGCCCTCCGCCTCTACGAGGCGCTGAACCAGGACCAGAACGCGGACGTGCGCGCCGAAGCGCGCTTTCGCAAGGGGCTCTTGCTCGCCTCGCTGGAGCGCTACCGCGAGGCGGCCATCGCGTTCCGGGCGCTGCTCGACGAGCAGCCCGAGGCCTCACGGGTCCGCCTGGAACTGGCCCGGGTGCTCGCCGCCATGGGCAACGAGGGCGCCGCGCGGCGCGAACTGCGCCAGGTCCAGGCCACGGGCCTGCCCGAGGAGGTCGCCCGCGCGGTGGGACAGTTCGACGCAGCGCTACGCTCGCACAAGCGCGCGGGGCTGCGCCTTGAACTCGCCCTTGCCCCCGATAGCAACATCAACCGGGCGACCGAGGTGCGCACGCTCGATACGGTCATCGCCCCGCTCACCCTGTCCGAGGACGCGCGCGCGCAGTCGGGCCTGGGCCTGCGGGTGTCCGGCGATGCCTACTGGAAGGTGCCGATAGGCCGGGGCTTGAGCCTCGTGCCGCGCGTCAACACCCTCGCCACCCTCTACCGCGAGAGCGCCTTCAACGATGTCACCGCGACAGGGCTCATCGGCTTCGAAGTGCAGCGCGAGCACGACCGCATCGTTCCCTCGATAGGACACACCTGGCGCTGGTACGGCCAGCAGGCCTACATGCACAGCGACATGGTGACGCTCGACTGGATCCACGTCCTGGGCCGCCGCGCCCAGGTGACGACCTCGCTGGGCGCGGCCCGCACCGACTTTCCCCGCAACGAACTGCAGGACGGGGCGCTCTATACGGCGAGCGTGGGCATCGAGCGTGCGCTCTCGGCACGCAGCGGCATCAGCGCCACGCTCACCGCCTCGCGCCAGACCGCCCGCGATCCGGGCTATGCCAGCGCGGCGGGAGGGCTGCGCCTGCTGGGGTGGCGTGAGGCCGGGCACACGACCCTCTACGCCTCGGCCATGGTGCAGCGCACTGAGGGCGACGCGGCCCTTGCGCTCTTTGGGCAGCGGCGCCGCGAGTGGTTTGTGAACGCGCGCGCCGGGGCGACCTTGCGCGCGCTCGCGGTGCACGGCATCGCGCCCTATGTGCGCGTGGGTTACGAGCGCAACGCGTCCAACGTCGCCCTCTACGATTACCGGCGCCTCACCAGCGAGTTCGGGGTGACCAGCAGCTTCTAGGTTCCAAACAGGCCCTGTCCACGGGAACAAGGCCAACCCCTGCGCGATCCCTCTTCATCCGATTGACAAAGCACGGGGCGCCCCCCACGCTGGTACCTCTCCCTTCCTGCGACGCGAGTTCCAGCGCATGAACATCGATTTCAAGGCGCTCCTCGCGCTCTCGCCCAATCCCTACATGGTCCTGGCCCCGGACCTGACGATCGTGTGGACCAATGCGGCCTACCAGCGCAGCACGATGCGCCGCGAAGAGGACCTTGTCGGGACCAACGTGCTGGAGGCCTTCCCCAGCGAGCCGGGCAGCGAAAGCCACGAACTCCTCGTGTCCTCCTTCGCGCGCGTTCTCACCGAGAAGAAACCCGACGAGATCGCGCTGATCCGCTACGACATCGCGCGGCCCGACGGGACCATGGAAGCCCGTTACTGGAGCGCCACGCACACCCCCATCCTTGACGAGAACGGAGAGGTCTCGGTCTTCCTGCAGCACACCGTCGACGTCACCGAACTGCACAATCTGCGCACCATGCGCGACGAGTTCGACCTCGTCCGCCGCGCCGAGGCCGTCCAGACCCGCAATCTCGATCTGCAGACGCAGATGAAGCGCCTGACCGCCATGTTCGAGCAGGCGCCGGGCTTCGTGTGCGTGCTGAGCGGGCCGCAGCACGTCTTCGAAATGGCCAATGCCGCCTACTGCGAACTGGTCGGACGCCAGGATCTGCTCGGCAAGAGCGTGGCCGAGGCCCTTCCCGAAGTCGTGCGCCAGGGCTTCGTCGCTATCCTCGACAATGTCCGGAGCAGCGGGCAGCCCTACATCGGCCAGGCGCAGGAGATCGTCTTCGAAGTCGGCCCCGAAGGCGCGCCGGTGCGCCGCTATATCGACTTCATCTATCAGCCGATCATCTCGCAGGACGATATCTCGACGATCCTGGTCCAGGGGCAGGACGTTACCGAGACGGTGCTCGCCGCGCGCCAGCAAAACCTGCTCATCAACGAGCTCAACCACCGCGTGAAGAACACTCTCGCCATCGTCCAGAGCCTGGCGCACCAGTCGTTCCGCCATGTCGAGGGGGCAGGCGCGGCACGCGAGGCCTTCGACTTCCGCCTGCGCGCGTTGGCCCGCGCGCACAACCTCCTGACCGAAGCAAGCTGGCAATCGAGCGCGCTTGGCGAGGTCATCCGCGAAGCAACCGCGGCGAGCGGCGATCCCGCGCGCATCACTCTCGAGGGGCCCGACACCGTGCTGAGCCCGCGCCTGACGGTCGCCATTTCCATGACGCTGCACGAACTGACTACCAACGCCATCAAGTACGGCGCGCTCTCCAACGAGCGGGGCATGGTCCGTATCCGCTGGCACCGTGAGGCCGAGGCCCCGCACCGGATCGTGCTGGACTGGAACGAGGAGGATGGTCCGGTGGTCACGCCGCCTGCCCACAAGGGCTTTGGATCCCGCCTCATCGAAGGCAGCCTCGCGGCCGAATACGGCGGTACGGTCACCCTCGACTACCTGCCCACCGGCGTTCACTGCACCATGGGCTTTCTGGTGCCGGAGGAGACCACGGTGGACGAGCGCGCGCTGACGCCCTGACCCGCCCTTCTCAATCCCTTTGGCAGCCATTAGGCCCGTTGCCATGACTGCGCCGACACCCTCCCCGTACACCAGCCCGTCCCGCCCCCCGGGCGCGCGGGCCGGAGGTACGCTGCGCGCGCTGGCCCGGCGCCTGGAGCTGCGCTCCTATGGTCTCGTCCCTGAACATTTCAGCGCCGCAGAAGGCTGCCGTGCCGCGCTGGCGGTGGCCCTGCCGCTCGCGCTGGCTGTCGCGCTGGAGGAGAAGATCCTCTCCTGGGCCGTCTTCGCCGCGTTCTGGACCTGCCTGTGCGATCCCAGCGGACCCGACCGCCTCCATCGCCGCACGCTGGGCGCCTTTGCCCTGTGCGGGACGCTGGTCACGTTCGTGGGTGCGCTCCTCGCCCACGCGCTGCCCGGTCTGCCGGTCCTGACCGGGCCCGCGCTTGTCTTCGCGATCGTTCTGGTCAGTCCCTTCCTGGCGCGCGAGGGGCTCTTTGCCACGCTGCTCGGCGTTGTTGCGGTGGTGGCGGTCGGCTTCCCGCAAGCCCCGGCTCTCGCTCTGGTTCAGGCGCTGGCTTTCCTCGCCGGGGCAACCTGGGCCTGGCTGCTCATCAATGGGATCTGGCGGCGGGACGCGCGAAAGCCGCTCGAGCGCGCGCATCTCTCGGTGCTGCTGCGCCTCCAGGACATGGCGGGCGAGCTGGCGAATCTGGGCGGGCAGACCCACCGTGACGCGCAGTGGCACAGCGAACACGGCCAGCACCGGCGCGCCGTGCGCCTGGCCATCGAGCGGCTGCGGGGCCTCCTGAACCAGTTCTCTCCACACGACGACATTGCGCGCCAGCAGCGCGCGCTCGAGGCCGGGGAGCAGCTCTTCGCCGCGCTCATCGCGCTTGATCAGGCCTTCATCGACGGCCGCGAAACCGCCGGGGAGCGCCAACGGACCGCGCGCGCCTGCCGCACTGCGCTGCGCGCCTGGCAGGTCGCCTATCGCCGGGCCTCTGCGGGACGCGTCAACGAGGCCCAGGCCGTGCTCGACTGGACGGCCCGGCGCCTTGGCCGCCACCGCGCAGCCAGCACGAGCGCCCTCCTGCGCGGGTGCCTGCGGGCCTTCGAGCAGGCTCTGGCCCTGCCGCTCACGGCACCTGTCACGCAGGAGGCCCCGCCGGGCAATCCCTCATCCCGCAGCGTCCCGCTGCGACGGGCCCTGCGCCTCACCGCCGCGCTCCTGGTCGTCTACCTCGTCGCGCGCGGGTTCGATCTGGGCTATCCCTACTGGGCTGCGCTTGCCGTGATCGTGGTCCTGCAGGGCGGCTCGCGGGTGACCTGGACGCGCGCGCTGGAGCGCATTGCCGGCACAGCGCTGGGCGGCGCCGCGGCCATGGGTGTGGTCTACCTGAATGGCGGAGACGCGCTCTCGCTCTCGCTTCTGGCAACCTTGCTGGCGGCCATCGCGATTGCGCTGCGCGCGGTGAACTACACGCTCTTTGTGCTGTTCCTCACCATGCTGTTCGTGATCGTGACCGAGATGCTGCAACCAGGCAGCGGAATCGCCTGGGCGCGCATTCTCGACAATATCGTGGGGAGCCTGGCCGCGTTGCTGGCGGTCCTTGCGCTCTGGCCTGACCTCGGCGTCCCGCTGGAGGAGCGTCTGCGCGTCGGGATCGCCGCCAACCGCGCGTACCTCGGGGCGGTCGAGGATGGAGAGGACGCAGCCGAGATCGAGACCCGCCGCCGCGCCGCCGGCCTCGCCAGTGTCGAGGCCGAACTCGCGCGCCATGAACTGGGTAACCTGGTACGCCGCGCACGCCTTTCCGAGGATCTGGGTCAGGCCCAGCTGGAACTGCGCACAATCGCAGGGCAGGCGGCGATGGCCCGGCTGATCCAGCTGGGGGGCGAAGGTCCGGACGATTAAGGGAAAAAGGACGATATAGTCCAAGGGGCCATCGCCCCTTGACCCCAGAATGGGCGACGTCACTTGCCTCGGCTCCGGTGGCGCGTGGAAGGTGAGCTTGGCGGTCGGGGCGCGAACGCACGGTTTCGCTGGCATCCCCGTTCTCTGGCGACTAAGGGCGCGGACCATGCCGCACATCAAGGACCTCGCCCAGCTCGCCCGCCATATCGCCGCCCACCATGGCTGGGACGCGGCGCGTGCCTTCAAGGCCTACACCCTCGACGAAGCCGACGGGGCGATCCTGTCGCGCACCGGCCTCGACCTGCTCAAGGTCTTTCCCGCGCTCGAGGACCCCGCCCCGGCCCTCAGCGCGGCGCTCGCGGTCAGCCTGGAAAAGCGCATGGCCGCGCCCGTTCACGTCGTCACCGGCTCGCTGCTGGTCGAGGGCGCGCCCGTCCTCGACAGCCACAGCTGGGTCATGGTCGGCCCCCACGTGGCCGACATCGCGCTGTTTCGCCTCGCCTATAGCGCAAGCGGCCCGGCCGAGCTGTCCCGCCACGTCCACCGCGTCTTCGGCGAAGGCAAGGCGCTCTACGTCGATCACTGGTCGCGCACCAAGCGCACCGGGCTCACCTACCGCCCCGAAGCCGTGCTCGATGCCCAGACCCTCAACGCGCGCATGGCCGAGGCCTACCGCCTGATCGCCCCTGAGAGCTGAATGAGCAGGCACGCGCGCCAGGTCGCTCAACGGGGTCTGAGCCTGGCGCCGTGCACACACCTGTCGGAAAAGCCCTTCGCGCCGTGGCGAAAGGCCTCTTGGCTACGCCCTGCGTCGCAGGATTTCCAATTCGTTGTACAGTAGCCTGCCCGGCGGAGCATACACTTACGCAAAATGCATATGCTCCGCCGCCTTACATTGCTTGTATTCGGGCCTCGTGGGCTCGGGGTCACCCGCCGGTTGGCGGGCTCTTGAGCGCGACGCAGATCTCGGCATGAATGCGATCGAGGGTAAGCTTGGTCGGCATCGCACAGAAATGTGCATCAACTCGCCCAGTATCATCACAGGCGAAATCGAGGTAGGCAACGAACTGTCCGGTCGCTTGGTCGAGAACATACCCGCGACCATCCCCGCACCGGTAACCCATCTTTCGAACGGTACGGTAGGCCTCGACGACGGCGGCATCACGCGACATCCGGCCAGCAACGGACCAAAAGCTGGGATCACCGGCATCGCTGCCATCGAAGGCCTCACAATAGATGAGGTAAGGTGACGCGCACAGCGTCTCGGCGCTTTGAACACTTTGAACACTGGGCAAACGAAGCAGCTCGGGAGCTCGGCTTGCGACTTGGCCGGCTGCGACCTGAACCTCGAGAATGCTGCTCATCTCGGCCTCATCCTGCGAAGACTGTGTGGATACTCGATGCGACATTAGCCGAACCTTGTGTCGAGCATCGATAGGGCCGGAGACGCGCTCGACGCTAAGCTCGAACTCGCGGTGACCATCGGATCGAAGGTGCTCGGCGATGATCTGCCCACTGCAGCGAGTGGGTTGCGCAGGATCGCCCAACGCGAAATCGTTGCATCTCTCATCGGAAAGCCAGGTCACATTGTCACCGACCTTATGAACCTCGCGGACTGCCGGTACCGCCGAGGAGGCGCCATCACGGCGTAGTTTGTGTGCACGGATACGGTCCACCAGATCTGCGGCGCAATAGCGCGGCGGTGCATACGACGTGTGATCGACACAGATGTCGCGCATCCGCACGGCCGGCGCCTGGAAAACGGGACCATGAGTGTGCCCTTGGTCAAGAGCCTGATATTTGAAATAGCTGCTTCCGTCGCGCTGCAGGCTCTCGCTTACGATTAGGAAATCCTGTGGTGCTGTGTCGTCGGCAAAGCCGATGGAAGCTGGTGCGATCTTGACGCGATCGCCGGTACGGTAGGTCATTTTGAGTTCCTTTTTTTCGGTGATTTTTTTGCTTGGGGCCGGCCACGTGTCGCGCGCTTCGCTACTCTCTCGAGGTGGCGCAGCCACGAGCGTCCGTGTGTCATGACGCGGCGCTTACGGCTCACGACGAGCCCGATGATGTCGACGCCATCGCCGGCAACGGCAGTGACCTCGATCTTGTAGG
The DNA here is from genome assembly GCF_022818885.1 of Novosphingobium mangrovi. NCBI lineage: Bacteria > Pseudomonadati > Pseudomonadota > Alphaproteobacteria > Sphingomonadales > Sphingomonadaceae > Novosphingobium > Novosphingobium mangrovi. Next base: position 6,860 of record NZ_JALHAT010000041.1, read on the forward strand.
TGATGGCGCCACGGCGGGATTTGCCCTCGCTCACGATCCGGCCGGTCAGCGTCCGAGTTCCGACGGTCCGCCGGCGGCCATGCTTATCCCGGCGACGAATGGACTCGTGCCAGGTTATGGTGTCTCCAATTTTCATGAATTTCAGTTCGATTTATAATACGCGCAAGACCATCCCTCGCCGAAATCGACGAATATGGGCCCTGCGACTGGTGGTTTGGTTCTTTGCGGGAAATACATTCCGCGCATCATGATGTTAATTGAGTGCCGATCTGCGCGGCACCGGAGGTCTAAATAAACGTTATTATGTGTGTTATTTCTCTTATTTCCGTTGATATAATCAATTTAACGAATGGGTAGATCCGAAGTCAAAATTGAAATGCCCACGAGCGAATTTTTTTCGTCGGGGCCGCGGAGCAGCATGGGCGCGGCGATTTCCGGCTGCTCACATCCGATGCGCTCGCGGACACGCGGGTGCTCCCGGGACGTCCGACCTGAGCCATCCGGGTTATACATCGTTCGGCGCCTGTAGCGCCTTGCGCCGGGCCCGGCATTGCCGCTGCCGTTCGGTTGCCTGCCGGCGCCTCTCGGCGATGTCCTCGTCGGACAAGATCTTCGGCGCCTTGGGCTTCGGGCCGGGTTTTGCGGGTACTTTGATGTCGTAGGCAAAGCCAAGGTCGATGAGCTCGAGATGGACCTCGCAGTAGCCGGTCGCACGAAAATACTCGGCTAGGTGCGCGGCCTGCGCGTGGTCGTAGACATTGATCAGCACGGGCGCGGCACTCTCCGGGACTCGGACAGAGGACCGGCACGCGAACTGCGTCATCACCTCGCGCTCGTGACTGTCAATGTAAGCTTGTGGATCAATGCCAGCTTCTGTCAGTGCCGCCCGATCCGCCGGGCTGGGCTTGACGGTGTAGACCATCGCCACCTGGGACACATGCGACCACTCGTTCGACCCTTGCTGTCGCGGACTCAGTCTTACCCCCGGTACGATGTATTCGTCCCGGCCGGGGTATCGCAACGTCGCTTCGTCGGCACGCGTGCACATCCAGATCAGATCATCGCCGTGGTGCTCGCGCAAAAAGAGAGCAATCTTGCGCAACCGTGCCTTGCCCACCTCGGTGTCCCACAGCGTGCGCTGTGCCAGGTGGGCGGCCGCAAAATACCGGATCATGACGCGGCGATTGCGATGTCGAATCGGCGTTGGCCGATTGAGTGACTGCCACGTGAGTTCGGGCCAGTTCTTCTCCATCATCTGGTACGTGACCGATCGGCCGAAACCATTTGCCAGGACATGCACTCGCGCAAACGCTTTAAGCCCTTGGGGGCACCAGAGCGAGGACCAGTCAAGGGCCGTCATACCCTCGAGGTCAGCCCAGGATTCCAAGTTGGTCATGACGGTGATCCGATCGCTCAAGACCCGGCTGTGCAAGACCGAGGCAACCCGGGTCATGTCGTCGCTGGCTACCTCGCGCACCTTCAGCGCGGGCAAGGTACCACTGATCGTGTCGTCTGTGACAAAGCCCATGCGCTGGGTCTTGGCCACGATTTGCCTGCGGCTTTTGGTCAATGGCACGAGTTCGTAGTTCGTCGCGAAGAAAGCTCGGGTGGTATCTGTGGTGCAGTTGATTGATTGCCGATCCCAGATCGAGATGGTCTCGTCGATGGTGAGGTGCCAGTCTTCAAATGTCCGGGTGTCCGCCATCTTGAGCCCCTCATGCGTGATCAGGACAAGGACGTGCTCGACCGGATTGGGGTGTTCGTATGGCAATCGTTCGATATCGTAACGTACGTTGGTGGAGCCTTCCTGGCGCACGGTCCCGTCGACCTGGAGCAGGCCGGAATGGCGGGAATGGATTTGGCGGATGCGGATGTCGACTCCGTCCATGCGGGCGCGCTCGGCTAATTTTACCGCAAATTCGTGCATGCGCGCACGCCGCTCGACCGCGTAGAGATAACGGCCGGGATTTTCGAGAATGTACGTCATTTCGTCGTGAGTTTTGCCCGCGCCACAGACGCGGTCATCGTAGTATAATCTAGGCACGTGTTTCCTTTTGCCCGTCACACGCACAATACTGTGTATGTCACAGATAATTGTTTTAATAATTGATAGGTGTTGTGACGTCGAAAGGTGTGAGCCTTTCTTCGTCTCATTGTTGATCGAGATAACGAATTCGTTCCCGCCAAGTCGATAAACTATTTCGAGGCATGGATATCGGTGCGCCAGACGTGTGTCTGAGGTAACGAGGGCACGCGCCTGGTGTACCGATAGCCGTGCATTCGCGGAGGCCTGGCAGGACCGCAGCTGCGGGCGGAACGCGCACGCAGTGGAGGGGCCTGTAAGGTCGATAGGGCCTCCATCCCGTCAACGAGGTCATGGGGCCTGGAGGAATAGAACTGGGACCGCGCCCGGTCGCCAGGCACGTCATGCTTCACGGACAGGATAAAGCCTCGAGGGCCTCACGTTCCGCTCGTCCCTCGAGGCTTTATCCTGTCCGCTATCGCGCGTGCGTCCTGATCAATTACCGACGTCATGGACCGGCGCTGGCGCGTGATGGACGCCCTTTCTTGCGATCGGTTGCTCCATCCCTACCGGCGTTCCTTGCGTTATAGCTTGTCGTGTAGCTCAGGTACCAGGCCGTTGCGGGCGCCATGAGTAGTGTCGCATCCACCCCGGGTGCAGGCAGAGTTTCGTTACCTGGAGGCCCCGGTCGATTATTTCGACGAGGCCGGCGAAGTTTATGGATTTCGGATTCTCTGATTCGCTAGACAGATTCCGACAACGACATGGACACATCCTGCAGTGACCTAGGTACGACTACCACGCCTCATTCCTGACCCGAATACATTCAGCCCGAAACGGCCATGTTGGGCTCATAATTTAAGACATCGCGCGCTTGTTCGATCGACCCACTGGTTCGATACGAACATGTGCGTCCAAAATACTGGAAAATTTATGAAAGATTTCAATCCCCACGACTCGGTATCAACACACGCACACCCACCCGTCATTCGCGCCGCGCGCCTCCCCGCGGACATGACCAGCCAGATCGCTGATTTCTGCGAACCTGCTGCCGAAATGGGTCTGCGCATGTTCGCGTTTCAGTTCACCGAGGGCTATGACGAACTCGTATTCCAACAGTTCCTGACCTACGACCAGCACATCGCCGCAATCGCGATGATCGAGTTCGGCTACGATCGCCATAGCAGCATGAGCATGGCCTACGATGGGCACGTGTATGCGACATCCGGCCGAGGCATTCTCATCGGTTTTGACGACACACAGATCGGCACACTTCAGACTGGCACGACAACCTGGGCTGTCTGGCAGCGGCACTTGGTGTCTGTCCCGGTGGGGGAGACCAACCTCGCCTTCTCTGCCGTCCGTTACACACCCGGCCGGGGCGTGCACCCGTTCTGAGGATCGACGCGCTGCCATCCCGGCGCCCCGCTGTCTATCTCCCCCACATGCTCTGGATTTATATTGATGACTTTCCCATCCCTTTTCCTTCTTTCGACCCGTTACGCTCCGTTGATCGCCGCCCGCCAGGCCGCCGTGGTATCCGCCAGGCCACCGGCCGGCGGCGCGACGCCCCCGTTTCCCGCTCTGGATTTCGACACCTCCGCCTGGATCGAGATCCGTTTCCCCGGCCTTCTTCCCGTCGACGTCCGGGGTGACGCATTCGAGGTGCCACTGGAGGCCGCGCTGGCCACACATGATCTTGGTAGTGTCGATGGCGGCGGATCCTGGGCCGACGGTTTTTCCGAGATCCTGGTCAAGGCGTCCGGGCCCGGCTCTGCCGTGGATGTCGTCCTCGAGATCCTCGCCAAGCGCGACATTCCCGCGTGCACCGAGGTCTGGTACGAGAGCCGCGACTACACCGTCATTCTCAGTTTCAATGGCCTCACTTGGGACGTAATTACCTCTGATGAGGCGCTGACTGAATTTATTGGCCGCAGTTTGTCGGCCGGCGGCGACAGTGGCTGAGACTTTGCATAAATGTGCCTTGGGCTACAATCGAGCTTTGGCATAAGCTTTCCCGCCCGCCCTGCTCGGCGCCCGGATCGTGATCACCGCTGTGCTGCGTGCTCGGGGATCGGCGATGACCCACCGTCCGCATGTCCACATGATCGTGCCGGGCGGCGGCATCGCGCCCGATGCAAGTCGCTGGATATCCTCGCATCCCGCCTTTCTCCCACCGGTGCGCGTGCTGGGGGGCACTTTTCCGGCGCCTGTTCCTCATCCGGCTCAACGCGCTGAACGGTGCCTGCAAGCTCGCCTTCTTCGGCTCCCTGACCGATCTGACAGAGCGGCGTGCCTTTCGCCTCACCTTGCCCCAAGCGCTGGGTGGTCTATGCCAAGCCGCATTAGCGCCAGCGCGCCGAATACACCTTCGGCACATCCAGACACCCACTACTGCGCTGCTGTCCTGCGTCCATCAACCTGCGCACTTCACCCCGTCAGACCACACGTAAGCGGAGATCCCCATAGCCCACGCGGGTGCCTGCATGGAAGGCTTTCGTACGCAAGCGCCCGAAACCCTTCACCTTCTGCGCCCGGCCGCTAAGCGATGTTAAGCGTTGCAGAGGCGACGCCCATTTGCTGTCTGTCCGCTTACGGACCGGCAACGGGGCAGGAAACATGCTGCGTCTTTCGAGAAGCCGGCAACAGTCGATGAAACTTGCCCAAACTGGCTGCTAAAATCGCGATACCAGCGAACACGGCCGTGGAAGCGTTGCTGCCCAGCGCCGCGAGGAGCCATCCGAATAGGGGAGCTCCGGCCGTCTGGCCCACGGCCAACATCAGGAAGGCAATCGTCAGGCCGGTGGCGGGACGATCCGGGAGCAAGCGCACGCCCCAGATCAGGTAAACACCGGTCAGGGTGACATAGGCGGCGCCGAACAGGCCTCCTCCGGCAAGGGCGACCGGGGCAGGCACCAACTCCGAGCCCACCGCGAAGATGGACAGAGCCATGACGGCAAGAAACGTCGTGTGGACATTCTCGAGACCGGAGCGGGCCACCAGCTTGCCGGCCATGGCCCCGACGATACCACCTGCGCCGATCACGCTCCACAGGGCCGCACTGGCCGCTGCCCCCCAGGTGAGGCGCTGCGCGACAAGCTGGCTGCCAAAGGACCACAGGGCGGTGCTCGCCGCGCCCGTCAGAAACGTGGCCGCGATCAGATGCAGCATGGCCCTATCAAACCTTGGCAGCGTGCGTGGCCAACGGCTCTGCGTGGGCGTCTGCGGCAGTAGGCTGGCGGCGGACACACCAAGTGCAAAGGCCAGGACCGCAAAGGCGCCGAAAGCCAGGCGCCATTGCCCGGCCATGGCGAGGGCAATCGGACCGGACACGGCCACGCCCACGCTCGTCCCGGCGTTGATCGTGGTGTTCGTCGCGTCCTGCCGTTCCTCGCGTACGGCTGCCACCACGGCTGCGGCCATGGGCGGAGACGCGAGGCCCGTGCTTGCCCCGGCCACCAGCACCGAGACCGCGAGCAGGATCGGGTTGGGTGCCAGCGCGATACCCGCCATGCCGATCCCCGCCACCAGAGCCGCGAGAGTGGCGACGGCCCGCGCTCCGAACCGCTGCGTCAAGGCCGCCGAAACCAGGATCGCGATGCAATATCCGGCGAAGGAACCACCCGAAATGATCCCGGCGAGTGAGGATCCCAGGCCCAGGTCCGCATCAATCTGCGGCAGGAACAGGCCAAAGGCGAAACGGGCAAGGCCATAGCAGATGGCGATCAGGCCAAAGCCCACCGCTCCGATGCGCAGCGCCGGGCTCATGGCCGCGCCGCGTCCATGAGGATTGCCGCGCCCGCTCGTGCCGCGCGGACCGCATCGACGCCGCGGTACACCGCAGCGTGGGTCGCGCCCTCGAAGAGCACCAGGATCTGCTCGGCAAGGGCGGGCGCGCGGCCTCCCAAATCGTGTTCGACAATAGCTGCGACATGCGCCTGAAAGGCCGCCTTGTGGGCGGCGACGGCGCGCGCGATCTCGGGTATCTCGCCGCCGGTTTCGGCGCGCGCGCGCAGGAACAGGCAGCCGCGCGCCCCTTCCTCGGCCACCCAGTCCTCGAGCGCAGCGAACAGCGCATCGACATCACCGACGGCAAGGCGGGCCATGAACCGGCGATCGCGCTCGGCAAGAACGAGAGCCATGAGTTGTGCCTTGCTCCCGGCGTGCTTGTAGAGCGTCCGGCTCGACATGCCCGCCGCCTCGGTCAGCCGGTCCATCCCGGTGGCGGTATAGCCGTGGCGGTTGAAGAGTTGCTCGGCTGCGGCGGCGAGTCGCGCGGTCGTTTCCATGGGAAGTCTCCTTCACTGCAGGACCTCCATGTAAAACGATCGTTTTCCTTTTCAACCCCGCCGAGCGGCCTTCACCAGCTTGCCAGTGTCTGGAGATAGGCGCGGCACATGGCGCCGAGGCTATCTCGCAACGCCTCTGCTTCAGCATCCGGCAACCCCCGTTCAAAGGCATTGCGCACGGTCCCGTAGATAACGCTGGACAGCGCCAGGTTGATCGCGCGCACGTCAACCGGCGGGAGGTCGCAGGCGCTCGCCAGCATCGCGTGGGTCGCCGTATCGACTCGTTGCGCGAAGGCGTGAACGAGAGCGTCGTTGTCGAGCTCGGTGACCGAACGGTAGAGCGCGCGGGTCACGTCCGCGCGCTCGGTCTTGGCCGCCCAGTACGTGTCGATCAGCGCGTCGACCATCTGGGCCATGGGCACACCCCGCTGCACCGTGCACGTCGCCTCGATCCGCTCGGCAAGCGTGTCGAGGTAGCGCGCGTTCAGCGCGTAGACGAGCGCCTGCTTATTGGGGAAATACTGGTACATCGTCCCCACCGACACTCCCGCGCGCGCCGCGACACGGGTGGTGGTCAGGCGCTTCATTCCCTCGCGCAGCAAAACCTGAAGGGTCGCCTCCAGAATGGCGTCCACGGTCACACCCGAACGGCGTTGAACCGGCCGTTTGCGGGCCTTGAGCGCCGGGGGAACAGTCTCGGTCATATGCGAATCCAAAAGCCGGAAAATCCTTCATATCTTGAGGAAAACCAACAGGAAGGAAAAGACCAATGGCACAGGAACGCATCGCCCTCGTCACCGGGGGCAACAAGGGCATCGGCCTTGAGATCGCACGGCAACTGGCCCAGGCGGGACTTCGCGTCGTGATTGGAGCGCGCGATCCGCAGAGGGGACAGGACGCCGTCGCCGACCTCGCCAGGGAGGGGCTGGAGGCCAGCTTCCTCCGGCTCGATCTCGATGACCGCGATACGCTGGCGCAGGCCGCTCAGCACCTCGCACGCGACCATGGTCGGCTCGACGTTCTCGTCAACAATGCCGGTATCTTCGATTTCGCCGATGCCGTGCCAGGCAAGGCGTCGATCGAAGCGGTGCGCCGGGTGATGGAAGTCAACTTTATCGGGACCCTGGCCGTTACCCAGGCGATGCTGCCCCTGCTGCGCGCCGCGCCCGAGGGGCGCATCGTCAACCTGTCGACCTCACTGGCTTCGCTGACGCTCAACGGCGATCCGGCCTCGACCTACTATTCGCAGCAATTCATCGGCTACAATGCCTCCAAGGCTGCGCTCAACATGCTCACCGTCCAGCTTCACGAAGAGCTCAAGGACACCGCCATCAAGGTCAACTCGGTGAGCCCTGGCTTCGTCAAGACCGATCTCACCGGCCACGGCACGATGACCGCCGAAGAAGGGGCACGGCTTCCCGTCCAATTCGCACTCGGCGGCGAGGAAAATGGCCGGTTCGTCGAACCGGATGGCGTCACGCCTTGGTGAACGCTCCTCAGTGTCGGCTGTGATAGTCGCTTCAAACTTCGACCCAAAGTAGACCCTATGTGCAAGGCACTGAAACATGGTCCAATATGAGCTGGAGCTGCGTGCTCGAGGCCAACAGTTTGGGGTAAGGTTCAGGGTTCTCAAACAGTAAGTATCCGAAGCGTTCGGATATGCGGGCCCCATCCCATTCTCGAGCAGAATTCTCTCTACTCTCCTCCCTAGGCCAATTGCGTCGGAAACTTCATCTGTGGGAGCGAGTTTCCCGTCGATGTCATCTGAACACGACGCCCGAAAGGGCAAGTACCTCTATGTAGGAAGTCTTGTCCTAGGAGGCCTTCTTTTAGCGGGGCTAGGCGTCGTCGCCGCGTTTCCCTTCGATCTCGCCAGGGGAGCGATTGCCGATCGGCTCGGCGCGGCTTTGGGCGCGCACGTGGCTATCGGTTCTATCGAGCGGCAGGAGTTCTTGTCATTTTCGCCGACGCTCAACTTCCGGGATGTTACCGTGCGCCAGCCTGCCTGGGCGGGCCGAGGCAACATGCTCGACGCGCAGAAGATCGAGGCCCGCATCTCGATCCTGCCGCTTCTTGTCGGGCGGAGCCCGGACATTGACCGGCTCGTCGCACATGCCCTTTCGGTGAACCTTGTACGCGACGCCAGCGGCCGTGCGAACTGGGGTAGACGGCAGTCCAAGGAAGCGTCCGGAAGGGACAGCGGTATGGCCTTGCGAAAGCTGATTATTCACGATGCACGCGTGACCCTCCGTGACGAAAAGCGCCACCTCAAGCTTGACGGCAGGCTCGCCTCCGATGCCAAGGGCCTGCGCGTGGATGCCCGCGGCCAGTTTCACGATGCTCCTGCAACGCTAGCCTTGCGTGGCGATCCGATTGCCAGCCTGGAGACAGACGCGCGCTATCCGCTGCACCTTGATCTGAAATCCCCGCTCCTCCATCTGCGTGCTTCGGGCCATACGCAAGGCGCTCTCAACCTGCGCGCAATGACGCTGGATATACGCGCGACGAGCCCAAACCTCGCCTACCTTGACGATATCATAGAGGCTGGCCTGTTTGGCTCCCGGCCGATCAATCTCAAGGCCCGCGTGCGCCATGCGCAATCAAGCTGGTTCATCGATCACATGACCGGTTCTATCGGCCGCTCCAGGCTCGACGCGAATGCCCAAATCCACAAACGGAACGGACGCACGAAGATCGAGGCCGTCACGCATTTCTCCACCTTCGATTTCGACGATTTGTCGGATGCCGAAGGCAAGGCTGAAGCCAGGGCACGTGAAGCCCGCATCGGTCCGCGCGTCCTTCCTGGAACCCGCATAAACCTGTCCAAGATCGGCCCGACGGATGGCACGATCGAGTTCCGGGCCGACCGGCTGCTCATGTCGGGATCGGCGTTCCGCTCGCTCTCAGGACGCATTCGTCTCGAAGGCAAACACCTCACGGTACGAGAGATTGTCGCAGGCATGAAAAGCGGCCGTTTGACAGGCGAGATGGACGTCGACCAGCGCGGCGGCGTTGCACACCCCAAGCTGACTCTCAATCTTTCCGTCGAGGGCGCCCGCCTTGAAACCGTCATGGGCTCGCCCGATGCGACAGGCCCTCTGCGCAGCCACATTCGACTTGTCGGGACCGGCGACACCATACGCGACGCGCTGGGCCATGCCGACGGCCGCGCGGGGCTCATCGTCCAAGATGGATCGGTGAAGAAGACGGTTGCCGTGGTCCTGGGGCAAGATCTCGGCAAAACGCTGGGATTGCTGCTCAAAAACAAGAAGGAGATGGTCCCCCTACGCTGCCTTGCTATCGGATTTGAGGCCCACGATGGCATACTGACGCCGCGTACGTTCCTGGCCGATACGCAGATTTCCATCGGTGAAGGTAAAGGCCGGATATCCCTCGCCTCCGAAGCCATCGCCTTGTTCATCCGGGGGCGCACGCGTGAGCCTAGCGGCTTGCGCCTCAAGGACCCGATTGTAGTAAGTGGAACCCTCTCCGCCCCGGCACTTGGCGCCGCGGGCAAACCTCCGGGTAGCAAGGTCAATACGGGCTCGGTCCTGACGGCCATCGGCAAATCGGTGGGAAGCGCGCTAGGGCTCAACGGCAACGGGGAAGACGAACAAGCACCGCTGCCCCAGAAGCTCGACTGCGGCGCATTGGCCCGGAAGGTCTTATAGAGTTCGGCCGCCCTTTCAGGATCGAGGGCGGCCTAAGGCCTTTTCTCAGAAGACATGCTTCAAGGTGAGCCCGTACGTACGCGGGTCGCCCGGTGTGCCCACGATCAGCCCGGTATTCCCGCCGGGCACCTGCAGCTGCTCGAAATAGCGGGTATCGAACAGGTTGCGCACCCATCCGAAGATCTCGAAGCCGGCCTCACCACGAAAGCCCAGGCGTAGGTTGGTGAGCGCATAGCCTTCTACCCAGGTGTAGGCGGAGGGCGTGGGATTGCTCGAGAAGCGCGAGCGGTAGCTGCCGTCGACACCGAGATAGACGGCGCCCTCCTGCCCAAGCAGCGTGACCGGAACATTCCCTTCGGCCCCGTAGGCAAGCGCCAGCTTGGAGACACCGGGCAGCCGCGCGCCCGATATGTCGCAATTGACGGGGCTTATCCCGCCGGGCGTTCCCGGCCGGTCGGGATCCTGTCCAGGCTGTGGCGAAGCCCCTCCAGACAACTCGGGCGGGCACGGTGCATCTGTAAAACTGCGGTAGGTGGCGTCGGTCCAGGCCGCGTTGGCATAGGCGTTGAAGCGCAGGCTCGGCCGTATCGAGAGGTCGGCCTCCAGCCCTTGGGTACGCACCTGCCCGGCATTGGCGAGATAGCCACGCAGGACACCCAGGCTGCCGTTCGTCACGAGCGCCTGGTAGTTGGCAATGTCGGTGCGGAAAGCCGCGAGGTTCAATGTGGCGCGGCGATCCCAGAAGCGCGCCTTCATGCCGATCTCGTAGTGGTTGACCGTTTCCGGGGCGACCGTCGCGGCCTCCAGGATGGGCCGCCCATCAGCATCGGATGGAACCCCGCTGAGGTTCACCCCGCCCGACTTGAAGGTATGCGCATAGGTCGCATAGACGAGCACCTCGTCCGAGACTTCGTAGCTGGCGGTCAGGTCGTAGCTGAAGTTCCAGTCCTCGTAGTCGACGGTGAAGGCCTGCGGCGCGAGCACCGCACGCTGCGCAACGATCCGGGGATCCGTGCTCTGGTACGTGACCCGTTGCCCCTCCCCGTTGGTCACGACCGAGGCGTAGTTCCCGTCCTTGCTGTCGTAGTTGAGTCGCACGCCCGGGCGTAGCGTGAGGCCCGCCAGCGGCTGCCAATTGACCTGACCGTAAAGTGCGGCGCTCGTGTTATCGAGGCCAATGGTGTTGGTCGCGGTCAGCCCGTCGAGCACGCTCGGGTCCGCGTTCAGCGGATTGGAAGGGTTGATCAGCCAGGCGCTGGCTGCGGGCCCCTGCTGCTGGCTACCTTGTGTGTCGACACTCTGCTGAAAGAAGAACGCGCCCAGGGTGTAGCCAAGTGCCCCCTCCCCGCCCGACACGCGCAGTTCCTGGGTATACTGGTCCTGCTGGGATGGGTTCTGGCTAAGGGTGGTGATGCCAAGGCCGGTGAAGTCACGGTCGTTCTCGGGCTTCCAGTCCCAGAAACGCCAGGCGCTGACCGAGGTAAGCGTGCCGATGCCGGTGTCCCACACGGCCTTCAGCGACGCGCCGCCGACCTTGTTGCCCGCGTTGAGCGACGCGTCCAGATCGGTCAGACGGTCGAAGGCATCGGTGCTGGGCGGCGCATAACCCTGCGCGGCGGCTAGCGCCTCGTACTGCCGGTTGAGCGCACGCTGCGTCCGGCCGATCCGCACATAGACCGTGCCGCAGCACTCCGGGTCCTGCTGCGAATAATCTCCGGCCAGCGTGATCGAAAGGCTTGCGCTTGGCTGCCACAGGAGCTGTGCGCGCAGGCCCAGATTGTCCTGCGCGTTGATCCAGCGTCCGCTGGTCGTGTTCCACAAGGTTCCGCGCCGACTGGTCGAGGAAAGCGCGAGGCGGGCCGCCACCGTTTCGGAGAGCGGCCCCGAGACAGCTGCCTTGGCTTGGCGAAAATCAAGGTTTCCTACGGAAACTTCGGCACGCCCCTTGAAGTCGAAGGTGGGCTGGCGCGTGGCGATGTTGATCGCGCCCGCCGTGGTGTTCTTTCCGTAGAGTGTTCCTTGCGGGCCTCGCAGCACCTCGATCCGCTCGACATCAAGGAAGTCGAAGGTCGCCGAAGCCACGCGCGCGAAGTAGACATCGTCCACGTAGATGCCCACGCCCTGTTCGATGCCGTCGTTGGTGAGGCCGAACGGCACGCCGATGCCGCGGATGTTCACGGCCGTGTTGCGCGGATTGGTGCTGTAATACTGCAAGGTAGGGGTCAACTGCTGCAGGCGTCCGACGTTGAAGGAGCCGGTGGCGTCGATGTGCTCGCCGCCGACGACCGAGATCGCGATCGGGACGTCCTGCACGGTTTCCGTGCGCCGCCGTGCGGTCACGAAGATCTCGCCATGGTCCGCCGCGCCGGTGCCGACCGACGTGGGATTATCCGGCCCTGCACCCGCCTCTGCGCCTTGCGGTGGCGCTTCCAGGGTCTGGGCCATGGCGCTCACCGGGAAGGTCAGGATCAGGGCTGTGGCAAGAGCGGTCGATGCAAGGTGGTTGGAGCCGGGAAGTCCGGATCGGCGCGAAGTGAGATGCATTGGGTCCCTCATGAAGTGTGCCCTGCATCCGGTGGTCCGGTCTGCGCGATCGAGGCCATTGATCGTGTTCTGGAAAAGCTGCGCCCACACGCTTGCGGGGCGCTGGCAGCCGTGCGGGAGACAGGATGTGCCCGTGCACTCTCCCACCTCCCGTCGGAGAATTTGTACTGCGTCCGGATGCGTCCGGCATCCCGGACGTGGTGCCAGATATCAGCGTGGCGAGCGCGGGGCCTCACCCTGCCCCAGCAACGTGGCTAGCGCGCCGGCCTCCAGCAGGGGGCGCGGCGGGGGCGCTACTGCCGCGATCAGGCGCTGGACGAGGTACTTGCCGTAAGGCCAATCGCGCAGGCCCGAGGCCGCATTGATATGCCCCATCGGCCCCGCATCGACCATACGCGCCCCCCAGATCCGCGCCATCCGCCGGGCATGGCCATAGCTGGCGTACGGATCATTCCGGCTTGCTACGAGCAACGCGGGAAAGGCGAGCCGCTTGCGGACAACCGGACCGAAGGGACGGAGCCGTGGATCGATCGGAGCATACTCGACGTCGGGCGGAGCGACGAGCAAGGCGCCTGCCACGCGAGACAGCAGTTCCGGTTCAGCCGCATTCCACCAGCCCACGGCGTGGCAGCCCAGTGAATGGGCGATCAGGATGACCGGCCGTGTCGCGGCGGCAATGGCGCTGTTGAGGCGGCTCACCCAGGCCTCCCGGCCGGGCGCACTCCAGGCTCCCAGGTGAACGCGTCGGCAGGCCGCATCCTCGCGCTCCCAGATGGTTTGCCAGTGGCCGGGGCCGCTGTTGTCGATGCCCGGCACGGTGAGCAGAGCAGGTGCCAAGGCCGCATTTGCAAGATCGTTCATGGCCCTTCTCCTCACGAGCCTGCCGCGTAAAGGACAAGGCCCAGCGCGGCCCAGGCTGTCAGCGAAATCGGCAGGGCCAGAGCGAGGCCGCGAAAAAAGGGGCCTGGCTCCATGCGCGCAATCGGGTCTACGTGCAGGAAAGTCCCCGCCTCCTGCAGCCGTGACGCGGCGGCATGGGGGCCAGGACCAAAGCGGGTCGAGCCTGCCTGCCGTACACGAGGGACGGCGGCGCGACGGCGGGTGTGCTGCCGCGAAGTATGAAGGGATCTGAACGTGCATTGCATCGTATCACCTCAAGATTTGGGACGTGAGGGGAACACGAGGCCTGGCGTTGTCGCCCGAGCATCGCGCGCTTTAGCGGTTGGTAACGCGGAGCAAGCTGCTTCCCGATCAAATGCCGCGAGCCGGGAGAAATCGGGGGCGTCCCGGCCAGTCGCCTTTTGCAGATTTAAACCCTACCTTTTAAGTGGGGATAATGTCAAGCCGATCTGGATGGCGGGCGCGCGAACGCCTCACTGGCCCTCACATGAGGTGCGCGCAGGCCACCACCAACCACGCCGCCGGTACGAAAAGCACCTGTGCCAGCACCGTCCCACAGACTCGGCTTAAGGCGAGCAGGACCACGGTACGCCGGAAAACGCCCTCTCCGACACTTCCGGACACGACATCGTCGGTCATGACCGAGAGCTGCGGATCAATCAGCACGAACAAAAGAATTGTCGCAAATCCGTTGACGATGGCCGACAATTGAGAGGCCGTGACCCGGTATTCGGGGACCAGATAGCCTGCGTAGAGCGAGGCAAGGACGCCCACCCCCAACAAGGCCTGCGCCAGGACATTGAGCGCGATGACCGGGAAGCCGACGCCGTTCAGGCCGCAAAGGCCGCGCAAATGCGCGGCCCGCGGGGGCGTACCGGCCCGCCACAGAAAGGCCAGACCACGTGGCGAGGCAGCCACTTTCACCAGCGTCAGAACCGAACGGTGACGCTGAAAATCACCGATGGCGCGGGAAAACCACCGCTGTGCGGTCGGAATAAACAGCGTGCCCAGGACGCTGGCGGCCGTTGCCGCCGCCAGGACCAAGCGAAAGTCGAAAAGCAACCCATCGCCCGAATCGGCCAGCAGCGCGCTTTCGATCCGCTTGGCAAGGAACGGCCCGAGAAAGCCATTGGACAAGCGCGAGAGCAGCACAAGGACGTTGAAAAGCGCAAATGCCAGCGCAATTCGCTGCGTTCGAACCCCGGCGATCCGGGCGGCATAGGCCAGCGCTCCCACGAAATTGATGGCGAACGTCAGCAAGCAGATCGTCAGCAGTTGCAGATCCAAGAGTCACGCCTCGTATGGGGGGACGACGCCTACATAGACGGGCCAAAAGATTTGGCCTACTAAATTAATCGGGATATAGGGCGAACCCGTCGGCCCCGACGCCCGGGTAGCGTCTGGCCGGGCTGTTCGATCAGGAAGAATACGGCATGACGTTCGCGCAATGGGCAATCCTGGGTATCCTCCTGGCCATGATCGTGGCCTATGCGTCCGAGCGCTTTCGCGTCGAACTTGTCGCCATGGCCGGTCTCGGCGCCGCCTTCGCACTGGGCCTCGTGCCGGTGCAGGCGGTCTTCGCCGGATTTGCCAATCCGGCGGTCATCACCGTGGCGGAAATCCTGCTCGTGGTTGCCGCACTTGCGCAATCGCGTGTGATCGACACCTTCGCACGGCGCATCGTCAGCCGCGTGCACGGAGAGACCACGATCCTCGCCGTCCTGTGCAGCCTTGCCGCACTGGCTTCCACGGTCATGAACAACATCGGCGCGCTGGCGCTCTTCTTCCCGGTCACACTGTCGGTTTGCGCGCGCCTCGGACTGCCGCCGGGGCGCATGCTGATGCCGCTCTCCTTCGCAACCTTGCTCGGGGGCACCTGTTCCCTCACGGGCACGCCTGCGAATCTTGTCGTCAATGACTGGATGGTATCGCAAACGGGCGCGAACATGGGTTTCTTCGGCCTTGCCAAAGTGGGCTTGCCGGTCATGGCAGTGGGCCTTGTCTGGCTGGTTCTCGCCGCCCCACGCCTGCTGCGCGCGCCTGCGAACGCCCCTGCCGGGAACGATGTCGGCCCCGCTTCCTTCCTCACCGAAGCACGCGTACCCGACGGTTCTGCGGCGAAGGGCCTGCATCTGCCGGACGCGGAAGCCCGCTTCGACATCCTCGTCCACGGCGTCGTGCGCAATGGCGCCCATGTCTTCGCGCGCCGGGCAGATATCGTCTTGGCCCAAGACGATATTCTCCTCCTTGAGGCCGACTTCGCGCTGGTCGACCAGCTCCATCTGGAAGGTGCCCTTGCCCCTGCGGAACGCCACGAGGGGACCGCCACGCCCGAACGCAGCGAGGCCGTAGTCATGCCGGACAGTTTTCTCCTCGGCTCACGAATCGGCGATATCGGGCTGTTTGCCGAGCACGCGATCCGCGTGGTCGGGCTCGCGAGCCGACGCCACCGGATAGAGGGGCGCTTTGCGGATCTCCAGATTGGGGTCGGCGACGTCCTCATCCTTGAGGGCGATCGCGAGGCGCTGGGAACGACCTTAGCCGAGGGCGCGCTCCTGCCCCTGTCCCGGCACCGGCCGCCCCGTCTCAACGCCCGTGCGGCGACGGGTGTCGGCGTCTTCGCGACCGGCGTGCTCGTCTCCGCCTTTGAACTGATCCCGGCCGAGATCGCCTTTGGCGCGGTCGTGTTCCTCCTCGCCGCGACCCGCTGCCTCAACCTGCGCACCGCGTTGCAAGAGCTGAACTGGCCGATCGTAATCCTGCTCGCCTGCATGATCCCGCTTGGCCTGGCGGTGCAAGATACAGGAGCCGCGCGGGTGATTGCCAACGCCATTGTCGCCTGGCTCCCCGGGGAACAGCCGCTCGGAGTGATCGCGTTGGTACTGTTCATGGCCATCGCCATCACCCCGTTCATCGACAACGTGTCGACCGCGATCGTGCTCAGTCCCATCGCCACAAGCATCTCCGCGCGCACGGGCGTGGCGCTGGAGCCCCTGCTGATGGCCGTCGCGATGGGCACTTCGCTCGACTTTCTGACGCCGTTCGGCCACCACAACAACGCGGTCGTGATGGGCGCAGGGGGCTATCGCTTTCGGGACTTTCCCCGCTTTGGCGCTCCACTCCTGGCGCTGTGCTGTCTTGCCGCGCTGCTCGCGTTGGACCTGATGGTCTAGTTGTATCCGCGCCCTTGGCGGCGTAAAGTCCAGTTCTGTTGTAGGGAAGTTGCAACCAGGTCATGATCTCGAACAAAGCCAAGTACGCCCTGCGTGCCCTTCTTGCCGTAGCCGCCCAGCCTGAAGGCGAGGCCATCACCAGCACCGAGATCGCCCGTAGCCACGCGATTCCGCACAAGTTCCTCGAGCAGATCCTGCTCGATCTGAAGAAATCCGGCATCCTGGAAAGCCGCCGAGGCAAGGCGGGGGGCTATGTCATGTTGCGCCCGGCGGATACGATCAGTTTTGGCGAGGTCCTGCGCATTTTCGATGGCCCCCTTGCCCCGCTGCCGTGCCTGTCGCGCAACGCCTACCGTCGCTGCGAGGACTGCGAGAACGAGGCCCGGTGCATTATCCGTCGCGAGCTCGCCCGCTCTTACGAGGCGAGCCGACAGGTACTGGAATCGCGCACGATCGCGGATGCCTTGCGCGAAGGCCAGGATCCCGGTTTCATCGCACAGGAACGCCGGGCTAGCTAAGCCCGTGCGCTTTTGCGCCTTTACAATCCCCACCATCCAGATAGGAATAGTGCGGTAACGAGTCGCTCCCGCTTTTCCGTCCACACGGGCGGAGGGAAGGCATCCAGGAGACCGCGTAATGAAACCTGCCCTGAGGACACGCGCCCGGCGCGCCGCCGTCCTGCTGCTGGCTCCCTTCGTACTGTCCGCCTGTTCGCAGGCCGGTGATGGTGCCGCGGGCGAGACCATCGAACTTCTGAACGTCTCATACGACCCCACGCGCGAGCTTTACGAAGCGCTCAACCCACGTTTCGCAGAGCATTGGAAGGCCAGGACCGGCAAGGACGTCTCCATCCGGATGAGCCATGGCGGATCGGGCAAGCAGGCCCGCGCGGTAATCGACGGCCTTTCGGCCGACGTGGTGACGCTGGCGCTCGCCTACGACATCGACGCGATCGCCGCGCGCACCGGCGGCAAGCTGCCGGAAAACTGGCAGGCCCGCCTGCCCCACAACAGCACGCCCTACGCCTCCACCATCGTCTTCCTCGTGCGCAAGGGAAACCCCAAGGCCATTGCCGACTGGAATGACCTGGTGAAGCCGGGCGTCGCCGTGATCACGCCCAATCCCAAGACCAGCGGCGGAGCGCGCTGGAACTTTCTGGCCGCCTGGGCCTACGGAAAGGCGCATGCAGGCGGCCGCGATGCGGGAGCGCAGGAGTTCGTGCAGCGCCTCTATCGCAACGTGCCCGTCCTCGATAGCGGCGCGCGCGGGGCCACCACGACTTTCGTGGAGCGCGGCATCGGCGATGTTCTGCTGGCCTGGGAGAACGAGGCCTATCTCGCCCGCAAGGAACTGGGCAAAGACCGCTTCGACATTGTCACGCCCTCGCTCTCGATCCTTGCGGAGCCCCCCGTGGCGGTGGTCGATGGCAACGCGCGGCGTCATGGCACCGAAGAGGTCGCCCGGGCCTATCTCGACTATCTCTACTCCCCCGAAGCCCAAGAAATCATTGCGCAGAACCATTATCGCCCGATCGACACCAACGTGGCGCAGCGCCATGCGGATGACTTCCCCACGCTCAACCTCGTGACCGTCGACGGCGAATTCGGAGGCTGGAAAGCGGCGCAGGAGCGCTTCTTCGCCGATGGCGGGGTGTTCGACCGCATTTACGCCCCCGGCGGACAGTGACGGCCATGGACATGACGACTTCGGTGGTGCTCGACCACCACACGCGGCCTGCCCCGTCCGACAGGGTTCCGCCGCCACGCCCCAGGTTCCGCCCCTGCTCGATCCTGCCCGGCTTCCGGCTGACCATGGGTCTGACCCTCCTGTGGCTGTGCCTGATCGTTCTGATCCCGCTCAGTACGGTATTCCTCGCCAGCGCCGGAATGGGCTGGGCACGCTTTGCCGAGGCGGCCTTCTCGGCGCGCGCGCTGGCGGCCTACCGGATCAGCTTTGGCACGTCGCTGATTGCAGCCAGCGTCAACGCGGTGTTCGGATTGCTGACCGCCTGGGTGCTGGTGCGCTACGCCTTTCCCGGCCGACGCCTCGTGAATGCGCTGGTCGACCTGCCCTTCGCGCTCCCGACCGCGGTGGCGGGCATCGCGCTCACCGCGATCTGCGCGAGCAATGGCTGGCTCGGCCGCTTCACGGCGCCGCTTGGCTTGCCGCTTGCCTACAATCCGGCGGGGATCACCCTGGCGCTTATCTTCGTGGGGCTCCCCTTCATCGTGCGCGCGGTCGAACCGGTGCTCGAAGACTTCGACCGTGAGGTCGAGGAAGCGGCGCTCTCGCTGGGCGCTGTCCCGGCGCAGGTCTTTGCCCGGGTGATCCTGCCCGAGATCCTGCCCGCGCTCCTGACCGGTTTTGCGCTCGCCTTCGCGCGGGGACTGGGTGAGTACGGCTCGGTCATCTTCATCGCCGGGAACATGCCTTTCACCTCGGAGATCGCCCCTTTGCTGATCGTGACCCACCTTGAGCAGTACGACTACGCCGGTGCCGGTGCGATCGCCACCGTCATGCTGATGGCAGCTTTCGCCATGCTGCTGGTGATCAACCTCATCCAGGCCTGGAGCCGCCGCAGGAGCGTGCGATGACGTCCCGTCCCCGTTCTGCAGGCCCGGCGGTACTGATCCTTGCCGCGCTGGCCTTTCTCGCCCTGTTCCTGCTGCTTCCACTCGTGGTGGTCTTCGTCGAGGCGTTGAAACATGGTCTCGCCGCCTACGGGGCCGCACTCGTCGATCCCGATGCGCGCAGCGCGATCCGTCTGACCTTGATGGTGGCGGCAATCAGCGTGCCGGTGAACGTGATCTTCGGGCTCGTTGCGGCCTGGGCCATTGCCAAGTTCGACTTTCTCGGGCGCAGCCTACTCATCACTTTCATCGACCTGCCCTTTTCGGTCTCGCCGGTGGTGGCAGGCCTCGTCTACGTGCTTCTTTTCGGGGCACAGGGGTGGCTCGGACCCTGGCTTGACAGCCACGACATCCAGATCGTCTTCGCGGTGCCGGGGATTGTCCTTGCGACCATCTTCGTGACCTTCCCCTTCGTCGCCCGCGAGCTCATCCCGCTCATGCTGGAACAGGGACGCGACGACGAGGAAGCCGCGCTCTCGTTGGGAGCCTCGGGCCTGCAGACGTTCCTGCGCGTCACGCTGCCCAACGTGCGCTGGGGCCTGCTCTACGGCGTGCTCTTGTGCAACGCGCGGGCGATGGGCGAGTTCGGTGCGGTCTCGGTCGTGTCGGGGCACCTGCGCGGACTGACCAACACGATGCCGCTCCACGTCGAGATTCTCTACAACGAATACAACTTCGTGGCCGCCTTTGCGGTGGCCTCGCTGCTGGCCGGCCTCGCCCTTGTCACCCTGGTTCTCAAGACCCTGGTCGAGGCGCGGTTCCAGCATCATCAACGGAGGAATGCCTAGATGATCGAACTTTCCGGAATAGCCCAAAGCTATGGCGCGCAGACCGTGCTTCAGGATATCGACCTGTCGGTGCGTGATGGCGAGTTCCTTGCCCTCCTGGGCCCCAGCGGTTCGGGCAAGACGACGCTCCTGCGCATCATTGCCGGGCTCGCCTTTCCCGAGCGGGGCACCGTGTGCTTCAACGGCGAGGATGTGACCGACCTCAAGGTCGCGCAGCGCAAGGTTGGCTTCGTCTTCCAGCACTACGCGCTCTTCAAGCACATGACCGTGGCCGACAACGTGGGCTTTGGTCTGTCGGTGCGCGGCCGCCGCGAACGCCCCTCCCGTGAGGCGATCCGGGCCCGCGCCGAAGAGCTTCTCGACCTGGTCCAACTGGGCGGCCTTGGCGCACGCTATCCCGCACAGCTCTCGGGCGGCCAGCGGCAGCGCGTAGCGCTCGCCCGCGCCCTTGCCACGGAACCGCAGCTGCTTCTCCTTGATGAACCCTTCGGCGCACTCGACGCGCAGGTGCGCAAGCATCTGCGCCGATGGCTGGGAGACCTTCACAAGCAGATGGGTCTGACCACGATCTTCGTTACCCATGACCAGGAAGAGGCGCTCGAACTGGCGGATCGTGTGGTGGTGATGGAGGGCGGCCGGATTGAGCAGGTCGGCTCACCTGAGGAGATCTACATGGCGCCCGCCAGTCCTTTCGTCGCCCGCTTCGTGGGCGAAAGCACGCGCCTGCCGGGTGGCCACCTCGTGCGACCGCACGACATCGAGATCGAGACGTCGGGCGATGTGGGACATCCAGTGCAGGTCGCGAATGTCTTCCGCAAGGGCGGCTTTTGGCGGATTGAGGCACACAGTGAGGAGCTTGCCGGGCTCATCGAGTTCGATTCCGATGGGCGTCGTTCTCCGCCTGCTGCGGGGGACACGGTCCATATCCGCCCGCGCCGCTTTCACATCATTCACGGACTGGACGGGGGCGCGTCATGACGGCTCCGTCGCATACCAATACCGCCGGGACGGGTGACCACGCGCTTGAAGCCAGCCTGGCGAGCGTGCGCGAAGCGCTGAGCGGGCTAAAGTTCGGCAGCGTCTCGCTGACCGTTCACGAAGGCCGCGTGGTCCAGATCGACGTGACCGAGAAGCGGCGTCTGATGCCCGTACGCTAGCTGAGACCGACCACAACAGGACACCCGCACTCCTTCAGTGTTTGAAGGTGACAAGGCGGTAGATGTAATAGCCCAGCAGGCAGAGGAGGATCGCGGTGGTTGCGGGGTTGAGATAATCCTGCACCTGGCGGTACTCCTCGCCAAGCGCATAGCCCGCATAGGCAAGCCCGCCCTCCCAGAAGAGTGTGCCCGCCAGCGTCAGTGGCACGAAGCGCACAAGCGGCATGGCGAAGATCCCCGCAGGAATGGCAACGAGTGTACGCACTGTGGGCACAAGGCGCCCGCCAAAGACCAGCGGCGTGCCGAACTTGCGAAAGAGGCGCTCGGCCCATTCGATGTCCTCGACCGACAGCGTCGTCCATCGCCCATGTTTGGCTGACCAGGCCTTCAGCCGCTCCCCACCCAGCCAGCGGGCCAGAGCGTACCACAGCAGCGCACCAGCCAAGGATCCGATGCTGCCCGCCAGGACTACACCAACGATGGCAAGCTTTCCGTTCGCCGCCTCCGCTCCCGCCAGCGGCATGATGATCTCGGAAGGAATGGGCGGGAAGACGTTCTCTAGGAACATAAGGAGCGCGATGGCTGGATAGCCTCCTTCCGCCACGAAATCGCGTATCCAATCAGCCATCTGCGCATCCTCTTCCTGCGAGAGAAGAGAATGGCCGAACGCGCACCGGGGTTGCCTGGTCATGGCCCGGACACACTTTGAAATACTTTTGCCGCAAAGGAAGATCGAACAAATCCGTATGCGGATCGTTGCGCCCAGTTCATAGCAAGGGGCTTTCTGTGCGCTACGCGATCCTGCCAGCTTGCCTGCTGGCCACGGCCTGCAATACCCACCAGTCCGCACTGGCCCCTTTCGGCGTGGAGGCTGGGGAGACACGCACACTCACGCTGGTCATGGCCTTGGCCGCGCTCGGCCTCGCTGCGATCACTTTTGCGCTCTATTTTCGGGCGGTACGGGCACCCGAAGGCAGCCTCAGCCACACAGGCGGCATGAAGCTGGTACTTTGGATGGGCGCGATCGTGCCGACCGTGCTGCTGGCAGGTCTCCTCCTTTACGCCCTGCCTGCCATGCGGCCGATGGACAGTGCGCCGGGCGATCTGGAGATCCGGGTCGAGGGCGAACAGTTCTGGTGGCGCGTCATCTACGATCCGCAAGACCCGCAAGGGCGGCTCGTCGATGCCAACGAGATCCGCATCCCGACCGGGCGCACCGTGGTTTTCACGCTGGCCGCACACGATGTCGTGCACAGCTTCTGGATCCCGGGCCTTGCGGGCAAGATGGACATGATCCCCGGGCGCGAGAACCGCCTTGTCGTCAAGGCCACCAAGCCAGGCCGATACCGCGGGGTCTGCGCGGAACTGTGCGGGCTTGCCCATGCACTTATGGCTTTTGAGGTCGTCGCAGTGGAGCCTGTCGCCTTCGACTCCTGGCTGGCCGAGCATCAGGCGGGCATAGCCGCTCCCCCCAAGGACAGCCGAGGAGCACGCCTCTTTGCGGACCAAGGCTGCGGCGCTTGTCACGCCATCCAGGGGACCGAACATACAGGCCAGATCGGTCCTGATCTTACCCGCTATGCCCACCGCAAGAGCCTTGGCGCGGGCACGCAGGAGCCCACTCTCGCCAACACCGCCGACTTTATCCGTGCGCCGGAGGACCTCAAGCCTGGCGCGCGGATGCCGACCTACACTGATCTCTCGCGCGAAGAGGCCTTGGCCATCGCCCGCTACCTGAAAGGCCGCGAATGAGCCTCCACGACCAGGACGATCCGGCCCTGCGCTGTGCCCAGGAGGAGCGCCTTCGTGCCGTCTGGGCCGCGCCCAAGGGCATCTTCCTCAAGTGGACGGACTGCAACAACGACGCGGTGGGCGCGTGGTATGTGCTGACCGGCTTCGTCTTCATGCTTTTTGCCGGGGTGCTGGGGCTCCTTATGCGCACACAGCTGGCCGTGCCCGAGAACGACCTGATCGGCCCGGCCACCTTCAACCAGCTTTTCACGCTGCACGGCTCGATGATGATGTTTCTCTTCGCCGTGCCGATGTTCGAGGCGGTCTCGATCATTCTCCTGCCCCAACTCCTGGGCGCGCGGGACCTGCCTTTCCCGCGCCTCTCCGCCTTTGGCTACTGGTCGTTCCTCCTGGGCGGGGTCTTCGTGGGTGGCTCGATCCTGTTCAACGCCGCGCCCGACGGGGGCTGGTTCATGTACCCCCCGCTTACCACCCGCACCGACCTCTCCGGGATCGGCGCGGATATCTGGATGCTGGGCCTCTCCTTCATCGAGGTCTCCTCGATCGCGGCGGCAGTGGAGCTGATCGTCGGCGTTCTCAAATGCCGCCCGCCGGGCATGCGCCTCAATCTCATGCCGCTCTACGCCTGGTACATCCTCGTGGTGGCGGTGATGATCCTGTTCGCCTTCCCGCCGCTCATTGCGGGCGATGTCCTGTTCGAGATGGAGCGCCTGCTCAACTGGCCCTTTTTCGATGCAACGCGCGGGGGCGATCCGCTCTTGTGGCAGCACCTGTTCTGGATCTTCGGTCACCCGGAAGTCTACATCGTCTTCCTGCCCTCGATCGCGCTGTTTGCGATGCTCGTACCCACCTTCGCGCGTCGGCACCTGCTGGGCTATCCCTGGATCGTGCTCGCGGCGGTGGGCACCGCGTTTCTCTCGTTCGGACTGTGGGTCCACCACATGTTCACGACGGGCCTGCCCAAGATCAGCCTCGGTTTCTTCTCGGCCGCTTCCGAAGCGGTCGCCATTCCCACTGCGGTCCAGATCTTCGTGTTCATCGCCACCTTGTGGGCGGGCCGGGTCAACTGGTCGACGCCCCTCCTCTACGCCACGGGAAGCCTGGGCGTCTTCGTCATCGGTGGACTGACCGGGGTGATGGTGGCTGTCGTCCCCTTCGACTGGCAGGCGCACGACACCTATTTCGTCGTTGCGCACCTGCATTATGTGCTGATCGGGGGGACGCTGCTGCCGCTGTTTGCCGGGCTCTACTATTACTGGCCCCTGATCACCGGCAAGAAACTCTCCGACAGGCTGGGGCGCCTGGCTTTCTGGATCCTGTTCGCGGGCGTGAACCTGTGCTTCTTCCCGATGCACCTCTCCGGCCTCATGGGGATGCCGCGGCGCGTCTTTACCTACCCCGAAGAACTGGGCCTGGGCGATCTCAACATGGCCTCGACGGCCGGGGCGTTCCTGTTCGCTGCGGGTGTCGCGGTGATCTGCCTCGACATGTGCCTGAGCCCGCGCCGCCCGCTCGCCAACCGTAACCCCTGGAACGCAGGTACGCTGGAATGGCTCGCCCACCCACAGGACGAGCACTGGGGCATCCGCTCGATCCCCCTTATCGAAAGCCGCTACCCGATCTGGGACCAGCCCGACTTCATGCGCAAGGTGGATGAGGGGCGCTACTTTCTCCCCGACGCCGAGGAAGGCCGACGCGAGACCATCGTCACCAGCGTGATTGACGCGCGCCCGCTTGCCGTGATCCGCCTGGGCACCCCGGCCTGGGTGCCGATGCTGACGGCCTTCGTGCTTGGCTCGGTGTTCATCCTGACGACATACCATCTCTATGGCCTCGCCTTGATCGGCTCTGTGCTGACGCTGGCCTGCGTGGTCTGGTGGCTCTGGACCGGCACGGCCGAGATCCCCGAGAAACCTTCCAAGCCCATCGGTCATGGCCTGGAGCTACCGCTCTACATCTCGGGGCGCAGCGCGCCGGGATGGTGGGCCATGTTCATCACCATGATGGCCGACGCGACGGCGTTCTCGGGCCTTGTCTTCGGCTACTACTTCTTCTGGACCCGCCACGAGACCTTCCCCCCCATGGCTCTGGCCGACGGACCGGGCTGGTTCTGGCCGATGGTCGCACTGCTCGCAGGCGGCGTCAGCTGGCTCCTCACCCTGGCGGCGCGCAGCGCCAACAGCCGGGGGGCAACGGGCGCCATGGCGCTGCTGCTGACAGGGGCCATGCTCGCCGCGCTGGGAAGCGGTGTGGCCGGTCTCGCCGGGCCATGGCTGTCGGGTCTGAACCCCGAGGCCCACTCCTACCCCGCCATAGTCTGGACGCTGACCCTCTGGACGGTCGCCCACGCCGGGCTCGCGGTGATCATGCAGGCCTATGTCCTGGCGCGCGGTCTGGCCGGGCGCATGACCGCCCGGCACGATGCCGATATCCGCAATGTCACCCTGTTCATGCATTTCTTCGTGCTGAGCGTCGTCGTGACTTATGCGACCATCGGCCTGTTTCCGGAGGTATCGTGATGTCCGATCCTGCGCCTCGCAAGTGGCAGCATCGCCTGCACATCACGTTGTGGGTGCTGATCGTGCCCCCCACAGCCTGGGCGGCGCATTTCCTGTTTTCGTACCTGTGGGCGGCGATTTCCTGCGCCAAGACAGGTCACTTCGCGACAATGCCCTGGATCTTTATTGGCGGAACGGTTCTGGCCCTTGCGGTGATTGCGCTTGCGGGCTGGGTCGCCTGGCACCAGTCCCGCACACCGGGCGATCCCCCTCCGCACAAGGAAAGCACCCGGATCGACCGTCTGCGCTTTCTGGCCACGGCCACTCTGCTCCTGGCTGCGCTCAGCACGGTAGGCGTGATCTTCACCGCGCTCCCGGTTGTTTTCCTGCGGGAATGCACATGAGGCGCGCGCCCGTTCTCCTCGGTCTCGCATTGGTCCCACTGGGAGCTCTGACGTCCCGGTGGGGCATGACGGGACATATGGCTGGCCACATGCTGGCGGTCGCAGTGGCCGCGCCGCTTCTTGCCTGGGGGCTGACGGGAAGCGGGCTCGATCCTGCCCGCAGATACCCCGGTATTGTCGCCCCGTTGCCGATGATGTTGCTCGAATTGATGACGGTCTGGGGCTGGCACTTGCCGCTGCTGCGGGCCCTGGCAGACAGCTCGCTGGTGGTTGCGGTACTGGAGCAGGCGAGTTTTCTGGCAGCCGGTACGCTTTTATGGTGCGCGGCACTGAACGTGCAGGCGCGCGCCGCCGGGATCGGCGCCCTCCTGCTGACCTCCATGCACATGACGCTGCTGGGCGTTCTCATCGGCCTCGCCCCGCGCCCGCTCTACATCTGCGGATCGGGGCCCTTTGGGCTCGATGCGCTGAGTGACCAGCAACTGGGCGGAGTGGTGATGCTGCTGGTCGGCGGCGCCAGTTACCTGATCGGGGGGCTCGTCCTCCTTGCAACCCTTCTGCGCGCTGGCCCCAAGGAGACCGCATGACCCTGCGCCTTACCTGGAAACGCGTCCTTGCCAGCCTTTCCGCGCTTGCCGCCGCCGGCCTGCTGTTCGCCTGGTCCGGCCTCTTTCCGCTTGCGGCCACAACGGGCCACTGGGCCGTGACCGAATGGTTCCTGCACTGGACGATGCAGAATTCGGCCCGCACCTATTCGGCGATTCAGACCCCCGAGCAGGTGCGCGACGATGGTGCGCTCATCAGCGCTGCTGGGCACTTCCGGCAAGCCTGTCAGGTCTGTCACGGAGCGCCCGGTGTAGCCCCCTCCCCCGCCATGCAGAGCGCCACCCCCCATGCCCCCGATCTGGCCCGGACAGTTACCCATTATTCCGACCGCGAACTGTTCTGGATTGTCACGCACGGGGTGAAATACACCGGCATGCCGGCCTGGCCGACACAGGATCGCCCCGACGAGGTGCGCCGTATGGTCGGCTTCCTGCGCCAGCTGTCGACGATGGACGCGGGCCGCTACGCCGAGCTGAGCCTCGCCACTTCGGATGTCGCACTATCTCCCCCCCTCGTCCGCCAATGCGCCGGCTGCCACGGGAGCGATGGCCTTGGCCACGGCCAGCCCGACATCCCCATCCTTGCAGGCCAGAAGCGTGCCCACCTCTACACGGCGCTGCGCCGCTACGCGTCGGGAGCGCGCCACAGCGGTCCGATGCAGGTCGCCGCAGCCACGCTCACCGACAGCGAGATGCAGGCGCTGGCAAGGCACTATGCGCAGCTGCCCGGACTGCACGATGCACCGCTCGACGCCGCGCATCCTCTGGTAAATGGAGGGGATCGCGCCAGGCAGCTGCCTGCCTGCGCGCGTTGCCACGCGCCGGGTAAGACAGCCCCGATCCTGGCCGGACAGCGGGCCGGCTACCTCGCCGATCGCCTCCGGGCCTGGCAGGGGGACGATACCGTCATCGACCTACACAAGTCGCAGCTGCCCATGCCGGTCATCGCAAGGCGCATTCCCGAGGATCAGATCGAGCCTCTCGCTCGCGCTCTTTCACAAGGCCGTCGTCTAACGCCGCCCTGACGGGGGCCGTTAGATCGCGACCTGCCCCTGCCGCGATAGACGGCTTGTGCCACACGTGGGCGTGGCCACGGTTCTTGGTCTGCGGCCTCGATGGTTTGCCTCCAAGACTGAGCGCCCATGGTGCAACGAACTCCCCCCCCAGAATGCAAATAAGTCGCAATAGCTATTGCAATATGAGTAGTGGTAGCTACGAAGCCCCTGCTGCGAACAATTCGCAGCAATGTAACAGGGGAGATACACGTGCTTTCATTCCGGGCCGCGCTGATCGCGTCGGCGGCCGCTTTCGTTGCCATACCCGCCGCGGCCCAGGAGGCCCCGGCCCCCGAGGCCGCGTCCACGCCGACCAGAGACACCACGACAGCGGGCGAGATTCTCGTCACCGGCCGCGCACAGCGCCTCTACCGTGTCGAGGAGACCACCGTCGGCAAGGTCGCGCAGGACCCGATGAACATTCCCCAGGCTCTCCAGGTTATCAATTCGGAGCTCTTCGCCGACCAGGGGGCCCGCGATGCGACCGACATCTACCGCAACATCTCGGGCGTCAGCTTCTTCAGCTATGCGGGCGTCACCTTCCGCGGCTTCCGGCAGGACCAGTCCTTCTACGATGGGCAGCGCGGCAATCCCTTCATCGGCTTCTCCGTCCCCCAGCTTTTCAACATCGAGCGGGTGGAAGTGCTCAAGGGCCCGGCGGGTCTGTTCTTCGGCCCCGGCTCGCCCGGCGGCATCATCAACTACGTCTCCAAGACCCCGTCCGAGGAAACCGGCCTGCGCGCCGTCCTCACCGGCGGCACCTACGACCGGATAGGCCTGTCCGCCGAAGCGACAGGAGCGATCGACCGCGATGGGATCCTCACCTACCGGCTCGGCGGCTTCTACGAATCGATGGATCCCTACCGCCGCAACACCCAGAACAAATCGCGCATCGGCGATGCGGGCCTTGCCATTCGCACGAACGAGGGTGGCAAGCTGACCCTGCAGGCCACGGTCTACGACAATGAGCTGCAGGCCAACCGCCTGCGCGGGGTGCTCGTCGATGATGACGGCAACTTCCTCACCGACATCCGCTGGAACGCGAACGAGAAGACCGATTTTCTGAACCTGCGCTCCGAAGCTTACCAGGCGCGCTATGAGACACGCATCGGCGAGGCGGTGACCTTCAACGCGGGCGCGCGCTACTTCAAGGCGAAGGAGACGCAGCAGTACCACGAGCCGCGCGGGCTCGTGGCCGACAACCCGGACCTGGTCGTGCGCGAATTCCGCGACCAGATCCGTCCCGTCGACGGGCTCTCGTTCATGGTCAACACGACGGCGCGGGTGAATCTGCTGGGACTGGAGCACAACTTCCAGGCCGGGGCCGACTGGTACGACGAGACGAGCGTGCTGCATTCGCGCATCCTGCGCACCGACGTCGCCCCGCTCAGCCTCAGCAATCCGGTCTATGGCCTGGGTGCGGGCGATGCGCAGCGCGCCGCGCAGCTTCCCTATACCACCACCGACACGCGCACCCGCCGCCAGGGCGCCTACCTCCAGGACCAGATCAGCCTCACCGACGCACTGTTGCTCGTGGCGGGCATTCGCTACGATCATTTCGAGGACGAGGTGATCCGCAGCCTTGGCGGCGCGCTGCAGGACCGTACGCGCTACGCCGACAGCGATGTGACGCTGCGCGGCGGCGCGATCTTCAAGCCCCGCACCGACGTCTCGCTCTACGCCAGCTGGTCGCAGAGCTTCGAGCCGCAGAGCGCGGCGGATCAGAACAGCGATGCCGGCGGCCCCTTCGCGCCCGTCACCGGCAACCAGATCGAAGGCGGCGTGAAGACGCAGCTCTTCGATGGCCGTCTCCAGGCCAACGCGGCGCTCTACCGGATCGTGCGCCGCAACATCCTGCAGGTCGACCCCGCGCTTCCCCCCGTCAACGGCGTCGACCAGCTCGCGCCCATCGGCGAAGTCACCAGCAAGGGCTTCGAAATCGACCTCACCACCGACCTCACCCCCGACTGGGTGCTGATGGTGAACTACGGCTACAACGACACGCGCATCACCGACACGGTCGAGGGCCAGGCGATCACCAACGGCGTGGGCGACCGCTTCGCCAACGCGCCGCGGCACAAGGTCGGCTTCTGGACGCGCTACCAGGTGCCCGCCATCGCCGCGGCCTTCGCTTTCGGAGGCGAGCATGTCTCACGCCGGATCAGCCTCTCGGGCCAGACTGTGAAGCCCTACACCATCTTCGACGCCTCGATCACCAAGAGCCTGGGCTTCGCCGAACTTCTGCTGCGCGCCGACAACATCTTCGACAAGGTCTATGCGGCCTCGGGCTTCTCCAACCGCAGCGGCCATTTCCCCGGATCGCCGCGCACGTTCCTGGCCGAACTGCGCGTGCGGTTCTGAGCGCGGCGGCAGGCATGGCAAAGACGCGCAAGCCCAAGGGGCGTTCGCTGTGGTGGCGGGTCCACAGCTGGGCGGGTTTCAAGCTCTCGATCTTCATGACCTTCGTGCTGGCGACCGGCACGCTTGCGGTCTTCGCCCACGAGATCGACTGGCTGGTGACGCCCGCCATGCGCGCCACCCCGCACACGGGACCGCGCGCCAGCTGGGGCACGCTGGCCGCCGCTGCGGCCAGGGCGGTGCCCGAGGGACGCCTGCAGTCGCTCCACGCCCCGATCAACCCCTGGTTCACCGCCGAAGCCTGGGTCGATACCGGCGCGGGTTCCCCCCGCAGGGTCTATGTCGATCCGTGGAGCGGCAAGGTCACCGGCACGCATGGCTGGGCCAACGTGCACCGCTTCCTGCGCCAGATCCACCGGCACCTGATGTTGCCGACGCAGATCGGTATTCCCATCGTCAGCGCGCTGGCGCTCCTCTTCCTGGCCTCGCTCGTGACCGGCATCGTCACCTACAAGAAGTGGTGGCGCGGCTTCTTCAAGAGGCCACGGGGCGGGGATGCCCGGCGCCTCAGCGGAGACCTGCACCGCCTTGGCGGGCTGTGGAGCCTGTGGTTCGTCGCCCTCATTTCGCTGACCGGCCTGTGGTATCTGGTCGAGACGCTCGGTGGCCGCGCGCCTGTTCCCGAACTTGCCCGGACCGAACAGGCGCGCGCGGCACCGACAGGAGCGGCGCTCGACCGGCTCGTCGCACGGGCCCGGCACCTGCGCCCGGACCTCCACATCCGCGAGATCCGCTTCACACCCCGGCAGGGCGTGATCGTGCTGGGGCAGGACGCCGCCTGGCTGGTGCGCGACCGGGCGAACGGGGTCGCGCTCGACCCGGCCGACGGAGCGGTGCTGACGCAGCTGGCGGGCGAGGAGCTGGGCCTCCATGAGCGCATCTCGGAGATGGCCGACCCGCTGCATTTCGGCACCTTCGGTGGGCTTTTCACCAAGGTCATCTGGTTCCTCTTCGGCCTGATCCTCACCGGGATGTCGGTGACCGGGGTCATCATCTACGCCAAGCGCCTCGAAAAGGCGGAGCGCGGCGCGCGCGGCGCTGTCACCATCGCTTGGCAGGGGATGGGCGCCTGGGCCTGGGCCAGTCTGGCGCTGATCCTCCTCGCCCTTGTCCTCACGCCCTATGCCATTGGCGGAGCCGTGTGAGCCAGCGCACATCACACACAGGATTGCCAGAACGCCCAAAGCGCTCGATACCCGGGGCATGAACGCCTCCTCACTTCTCCGCCACGCCCCCTGGGTCGTGCTCGCCCTTGCCGCCACCGTGTGCCTGTCCGTGCTGGCCGTGTCGCGCGGGGAGGATGTCAACGCGCTGTGGATCGTGGTCGCGGCGATCAGCAGTTTCCTTGTCGGCTACCGCTACTATGCGCTCTACATCGCGCGCCATGTGATGCAGCTCGATCCCAGGCGCGCGACACCGGCTCACACCCGCGCCGACGGGCTCGACTATGTCGCCACCGACAAGCGCGTCCTGTTCGGCCACCACTTCGCCGCCATCGCCGGAGCCGGTCCGCTGGTCGGCCCGGTGCTGGCCGCGCAGATGGGCTATCTGCCCGGGACCTTGTGGATCATCTTCGGCGTGGTGCTGGCAGGCGCCGTGCAGGACTTCATGGTGCTGTTCATCTCGATGCGGCGCGACGGCAAGTCGCTGGGCGAACTGCACGATCGCGCTCGCCGGGGCCTTCCTCATCATGGTCATCATCCTCGCGGTCCTCGCGCTCATCGTCGTGCGCGCCTTGGCCGAAAGTCCTTGGGGCATGTTCACCGTCGCCGCCACGATCCCGCTGGCCCTCGCGATGGGCGTCTATACCCGCTGGATCCGCCCCGGTCGGATCGGCGAAGTCTCGATCCTGGGCTGCGCGGGGCTGATTGCGGCCATCGTCTTCGGACAGGATATCGCGGCCTCACCGGTCCTGGGGCCGCTTTTCACGTTCAGCCCCGAGGCTTTGTGCTGGATTCTCATCGTCTACGGCGCGCTCGCCTCGCTGCTGCCGGTGTGGCTGCTGCTTGCCCCGCGCGACTATCTCTCCACCTTCCTCAAGATCGGCGCGATCAGTGCGCTGGCCATCGGCATCGTGGTCATGGCGCCGCCGCTGCGCATGCCCGCCCTCACCCAGTTCGTGGACGGCGGCGGCCCGGCCTGGTCGGGCGCGCTCTTCCCGTTCCTCTTCATCACGATCGCCTGCGGCGCGGTTTCGGGCTTCCACGCCCTCATCGCCAGCGGCACGACCCCCAAGTTGATCGCGGCCGAAACCGATGCCCCCTTCATCGGCTACGGCGCGATGCTGATGGAGGCCTTCGTCGCGATCATGGCGCTGGTGGGGGCCACGATCCTCAATCCGGGCATCTATTTCGCCATGAACAGCCCCGCCGCAGTTCTGGGCACCGACCCCGCCAGCGCCGCGCAGGCGGTTTCGGCCATGGGCTTCCCTGTCACGCCCGAGCTGCTGACCCAGACCGCGCGCGACGTGGGCGAACACACCATCATTTCGCGCACCGGCGGCGCCCCCACCCTTGCCGTCGCCATGGCTGAGATTTTCAGCCACATCGCGGGCGGCAGCGCGATGAAGGCTTTCTGGTACCACTTCGCGATCCTCTTCGAGGCGCTTTTCATCCTTACTGCGGTGGATGCGGGCACGCGCGCGGGGCGCTTCATGCTCCAGGACCTGATCGGCCTTGCCGTGCCCTCGTTCCGCGCCGGGACGTCGTGGGTGCCGGGTGTCGTCGCCACGGGCCTGTGCGTCGCAAGCTGGGGCTTCTTCCTCTATCAGGGCGTCACCGATCCGCTGGGCGGGGTGAACACATTGTGGCCAGTTTTTGGCATTTCCAACCAGATGCTGGCGGCGGTCGCGCTCATGCTGGCAACCTGCGTACTGTTCCGCATGAAGCGCCAGCGTTTTGCCTTCGTCACCGTGATCCCCACCGTATGGCTGCTGATCTGCACGCTGAGCGCCGGGTTCCTCAAGCTCTTCTCGGCCGATCCGGCGGTCGGCTTACTCGCCCACGCCGCCAAGTTCGGCGCCGCCGCCGCAAGCGGCACGGTTCTGGCCCCGGCCAAATCGATGGCCGAGATGGACGCGATCATCTTCAACGACCGGGTGGATGCGGGGCTGTGCGTGATCTTCCTCGCCGTGGTCCTCTCGCTGCTCGGCTTCACGGTGCGCACCTGCCTTGCCGCCCTGCGAAGCGAAGCGCCCAGTGTCCGAGAAAGCCCCGCGCACATGCTGGCCGCGTCATGAAGATCCTGCGCGACACCTTGCGGCTCATGGTCGGGCAGCCGCCCTACGAAGTCTATCTGGCGCACATGGCCCGCCACCACCCGGGGCAGGAGCCGATGAGCCGCGTCGAATTCTTCCGCAACCGCGAGGCGGCTCGCTTCGGCGGTGCGGGCGGCGGTAAGTGCTGCTGAGGGCGCAACTCCCCACGGACCGGGCTGCATGCGAAATTTCAGGCCTTACAAATGCGGTGGGCCTGCAAAGGGTGGCGCCCCCGATGTATATTTGGCGAGCTTCCGGTCAAAGTCTCGCGCCAAGGCCACAACATGGCAGGATCGCGTATTGCCTGTCGCGTTCCGCATCCGCACTCCAAATCGTCAGAAGCGATCTCAAAAGCTGCCCAGGCCCATGAGTGGGCCGGCTCGCTATCCTCTGACGCTACTGTAAGACGAGGGGGGCGGAAGGCGAATCTCTGGCTCTATGCCCGAATCACATCGCCCAACTGCAGACAATCAGATTTCCGTGAGCGATGATCGCCGGTTCCAGGACTACAAGGTTTTGTACAGCTTCAGCTGAAATTCCGGGGTACGCTGACGCCGTGTGGTCTCTTCCACCAGCGGTGCAGCAAGGCGATATTGGCTCACTCCGGAAAAGCGAAAGGTTCCGGTGATCGACATCGTCTTCGAGAAATTGTGGGTATAGGCAACGCTGGCATCGTACCAGGCACCTTTGCGAATCTGGTACTCACGCGAGGCGCTGTTCCACGACCATTGCAGCTGAGCTACGTCGCCCGGTATGGTGCCGCGGTCCTTGGCCGACCACTCAAGTGTTCCGTTGGTCGAATAGCGCAGCGTATGGAGCACGCGACTAGCCTCCCCCCCATAGACGGGTGAGCGTTCGTCAAAAAGGTTGGCGCTGGCCTGAACCTTGAGACCTGCAGGAAGGGGAAGTGCCAGATCGAATTGGCCACCGGCACTCGTTCGGCTTCCCGCATTCACATATGTGTAGACGCTGTTTCCGGCGTTGTTGACCGAGTAGCTCTCGTTCCACAACCGACTTGTCTGGCGCAGATAGAGGGTGGCGCTCGCTTCGATCTTGCCTGGGCGGAACTGAATGCCCAGCTCATAGGAATCAATGCTCTGGTCCTTGAGCTCGGAATTGCCTTCAAAGACCGTGTTGACATCCTTCACCGCGCCATAGGGGGCCAGATAGTCGAGAGGAACGCGCTCGATACGCTTGCTGTAACTGGCCTGGAGTCGGAGGGTCGTGCTGGCCTTGAAACTGGCGTGGAAGCTTGGAAAGAGCTTGGTCCGGTCGAGCCGCAGCGTCTCGTCGCCGGGGTTCGTGATCCGGCGCAGATTGGTCTCCCCGCGCAGGCCAGGGGCGAGTGTCAAGCGTCCAAGGGCCTGTTGGAACGTCGCGTAGGCCGCCACAGTGCTGCTGCGCGCTTCGTAGCTATCCCGGGCGTCCGCTCCCAGCGAAGCGGCATCGTTGCTGGTGTAGGCATAGTCCTGGGAAATGCCGTCGACGTGCCAGGACGCCCCGGTCGAGAGGATCTGTCCTGCGGCCATCGGATGCTTCCAGTCGAGCTTGGCATCGATGGAGTAGGCGGGATGCTTCAAATCAATCGCGTACACTCGCCCGTCGCTGAACCGCGCCTGCGTCATGTCATGGAGCCGGGTGCTCTTGAAGAACTGCACACTCGCATTCACCGCCTCGCCTTTGGTGGTCCCGGTATGGGCGAGACTGAGCTGGCCATCGAGAAATGCGCCGTAGCTGTCGAGGCGGGTGTGCTGCGAAAACGGTGCGAAATCGGGCGTTATCGCGGAGAAGTTCAGCCTGTTGACTGTGACGTCGTGGCCGCCGCCGCCTCGAAGTTGTCCGGAAAGACTCGTTTTCGCATCGAGATCGTAGGTCACCTTGGCCGTGACGCGTCCGTCTGTTCCGTCATAGGTGGCAAGGCCATCCTCGCGGTTGATCGTGGCCTGAGCGCCTTGCTCCGAACGGACACTTCGCGTGTCGTGATGCGTACGGCGCAGCCTGCGCCCGATATTGCCAGAGGCCTTGAGCTGGTAGGTCCAATCCGCGTGCCTGTGGTTCAGCGTGGTGTCGAGCAGACCGAAGCCCCAGCTGCTCGCCTCGTAACTCGCGTTTCCCGAGAGACCTTCCTCCTGCGTCTTGCGCAAGATCAGGTTGATCACGCCGCCTGCGCCTTCGGCCGAGAACTGCGCGGACGGGTTGGTGATCACCTCGATCCGCGCAATGTCACTCCCGTGCAGTGAGCGCAGGAACTGACAGATGTCACCGAGAAACGGACGTCCATCGACATAGATCGTAGTCACCCCGGCGCCGAGCACGAGAAGACTGTCGTCCGGCGTCACGGTTACGGCAGGCAATCCGCGCAGGAGTTGCAGGGCATTCTTCTGCACGGACTGGGCCGTTTCGCGCACTTCATAGGTCCGCCTGTCTAAATCGAGCGCAGTGTCCACGCGCTTGCCGATCACTTCGATAATGTCGGAGGATGTGTCCGCAGGAGCAACTTGGGCAGTAGTGGGTTGATCCGTGGCGTGTTGCATCCAGCTTTCCTCGACAGCGGCCCGCAAAATGCCTTCCTGTCCCCACCTTCGCAATCAACAAATTGCTGATTAGAATAATAAATGCATGAAATTGGCAGGTTCCTACCAGGCAGCTCCCGACCCTTCTCGGGCGCTCAGCTGTAAGATTTCCGTTCCCAGGTGTGGTTGCGGCGCCTGTATCGACGCTTGTCGCATTTGAGGGGCAACGAGCGGGATTTGCGGCATGCTTGAGGGTGGCTTGCGGATAGCGGTCATTCCTGAGGTTTTGTCGACGCATCAGCAGGACGTCGTCGGCGCAGTACGATAGCGACTTTGGTATGGCCACCGTTGGCATGCACTTTGAGTTCACCCTCATGCCTTTGGACGATGGCGGCGACGAGGGTCAGGCCTAGTCCATGGCCGGGCAGATCGCTCGCAGCCGCTCCGCGAAAAAAGCGCTCGGTCACCTGTTCCGCCTCGGCTGCCAGCAGGGGCAGACCCTCATTGTCGATTTCCAGACGTGCGCGATCATCCTCTTCACGCAGTGTGATGCCGATCATGCTACCGCCAAGGCTATATTTGACGGCATTGTCGAGCAGGTTGCTAATTGCCTGAAACAGCAGATCGCGGTCTGCCGAAAGCGACAGGGTTGCTGGCCCTTCGACGGAGATTTTTAGATGCCGCAGCGCAGCTGCCGGTTCGTATAACTCAACTGCGTCGCGTACAATTGTGGCAAGATCGACCGCTGCAAAACCGGAATCATGACGCCCGCCTTCGATCCGTGCGATGCGCAAGGTGGCGTTGATAATCGCTTGCAGGCGAGCCAGCTCCTCGCGCGCCTCTCGCATTACGCTGGTTTCATCTGCGGCATCATCTGCAGTCGCATCGTCCAGAACAGCAAGGACGCGCGACAGCGGAGTTCTGAGTTCGTGGGCGATATTGTCAGATACGCGCCTCACCGATTCAAACAGTACCTCGTTCTGCTCGAGCATCAGGTTCAGGGTATGGCTGAGCCGGTCAAAGTCGTCGCCGCTGCCATGGACTGGAACACGCGCTGCCAATCGTCCCCCCATCACGCGACGGGCGGCGGCCGAAATGACCTCAATCCGGTGGCCAATCGCTCGGCTCATCAAATATCCACCCGACACGGCCAGCAACAGGACCAAGGCAATCAAGACAGGGAATGTGGCCAACAGCACCTCCTGGCGATCCTCCACAACCTCGGCATCGCGGCCCACGATCAGACGCGTCCCATCGGGAAACTGGCGTTCGCGCGACAAAGCGCTGAAATCGATCTCACCTCCTTCAAGATAGACATCCGCCTCGATCGAGTAGAAGCCGGTCTGCACCTGGCTGGGCCAGCTGGGCAGATTGCTTGTAATCACAGTCCCATCCGCCGCGATCAGGGCATGAAAGGCGCGGTCCACACCTGACGTTGGCCTGGCGCGTGCTTCGAGCCGCTCGGCCAGTTCGCGCATGCCCTCTTCGGCATAGACCGTTTCCATTTCGGCCAGCTCGGCGCTGACCTGCGTACGTACCGCACCAAGCGGTCGGGACGCGGCCAGCCAGAAAAAGGCGGCGAACAACAGCGCCAGCGAACCGCAAAACAGCGCCGCATAGGTCACAGCCAACCGGAAAGAGAGAGATCGGAACAAGTTCTTCATCAAGGGGTGATCATGTATCCGGCGCCACGCACCGTCTGTATCGGCGAGGCTCGTCCTTCAATCTCCAGCTTTTTACGCAAATTGCTGATATGCTGGTCGATGATGTTGGTCTGGGGATCGAAATTGTAATCCCAGACGCGCTCCAGCAACATGGAACGGGTGACGACACGCCCGACATTGCGGACCAACTCGACCAATAAGCCAAATTCGCGGGAGGTCAGTTCGATGCGCTGGCCAGCGCGACGCACGATGCGGGCCAATGTGTCGATTTCGATATCGGCATGGTGCAGAAACCCACTCTCGACAACAGGTGCCTTTCGGCGCGCCAGCACATCCACCCTTGCCAGCAATTCCGACATCGCAAAGGGCTTGGGCAGGTAATCGTCGCCACCCGCACGCAGCCCCTTAACTCGTTCATCTACATCCCCTAGCGCGCTGATCAGCAAGACGGGCGTTTCGTCATCGGTGGCACGTAGCGCGGCAAGAATTTTCATCCCGTCCACGTGTGGCAGCATCCGATCAAGAACGATGACGTCATAGCTCTCAGAGCTGACCTGCATGAGCCCATGCCGCCCGTCGCGGCAATGCGTAACGACATGCCCGCTTTGGCGCAGCCCGTTTGCGACATGCGCGGCCAACGCATCGTCATCCTCAATCAACAATATCTGCATCCGGCCCCGCACTCCGATCCATCGCCTTGCCCGCCGTACTGCGTTCATCACCAATCGTGACGATAGAGCGTGCGCTCCCGGTGGTCGAGACGCGGCGGTGCGCGAACATGGGCAAAATCAAATGTATCGCCCATGCCCCGGTCATGAGGTGCTGCCAGATGCGCGGCATGACTGCAGCCTATCCTAATCGGCGCGTAGCCTTGTGCCTGTGACTGTGCATGTGCCGGCGATCGGCGGTTCCCACCAGCACCTCCACTTTCTGCCAGTCGCGTTCGAGCTGGAGCAATCAAGGCAGTGCCAGGTGCGGATTTTCGCACCGACCTCTGACGATGCGGACGGCATCGCGGCATTGGCCGACAAGCTGGCCATGCCGCTGCCTGAGATCGTGATCATGAAGATGCCAAGCGCTCTGCGGGCTATGTTACCGCCTGCGACGCAGAAAACCGCGCAACTGTTGCTGGCGGCAAACCGGATCCGCGATTGCGATGCCATCCTGTGCGCAGAGCGGACGAGCACGATCCTGAAGCGACTACCTGGCCACTGCCCTCCCTTGTTCCATATTCCACATGGGGCTGGCGATCGTGCCGTAGGCTTTGAAGACCGGTTCCGTCATTTCGACAAGGTCTTTGTGGCAGGGGCCAAGGACCGCGAGCGACTGATTGCCGGGGGACGCTGCACACCGGAAAGGTGTGTGGTTGGCGGTCCTGTAAAACTGGCTGCGTCGATGCGGGCCGGCTTGAGGCGTCAGTCTCTGTTTCCCGATGACAGGCCTGTCATTCTCTACAACCCGCATTTTCATCTTCGCATGGGTTCGGGCCATAAAATGGCGCGCCGACTAGCGAATGCAGTCTGCGCATCGGAACGCTACAACCTTGTGATTGCACCGCATATTCGCATGGCAAGGCACTGGAGCGATACGCTAAAGCAGGATTGGCAGGCACTCGCCGTGAAGGACCGAGTCCTTGTCGATCTGGGGTCGGAGCGGTCGGTGGACATGAGCTACACAATGGCGGCCGACCTCTACGTCGGCGATGTCAGCAGCCAGATATACGAATATCTGGTTCGCCCGCGGCCGTGCTTGTTCATTAACGGCCACGATGCCGCATGGCAGGGCAATCCTGATTATGCCATGTGGGACTTCGGGCCCGTGATCGAGCCAGACGATGATCTGGATATGGCGATCCGACATGCGTTTGAAAGCTGGCCCGCCTATCGTGCCGTGCAGGAGAGACGTACAGAGGCCGCTTTTGACGGACTTGTACGAGATGAGGCTGGCAATGCAGGCTTTGCAGAGACGGAGCCGTGCCAGCGCATCGCCCACATGATCACCCACTATGTGAGCAATGCAAAACCCGTGATGGGCACCCCGGGAAGGACGACAGGCACGATCTCGTTTGGCCAGATCGCCCCATGATCGGGACTATAAACCTAAGGCTGCTGCAGGCGCATCACTTTGAAGCCCGCAGTGGCGGCTTTGTCGGCGGATGTGGCGGGAAGACGCCATTGCATTGCGCCCCGGACATGCCGCGATGTGGGGCGTCAAAGCGGCCTCGCGGCCATGTCCTGCGTTCCGACTTGGAACTTTCGCGCTGAACGGCCTTTGTTTGGGGAGGGCGGCCATATCGACCACCCACCGGGATCGAGGCCGAAGGCATGTATTCACCCCGCGCTCCAATCGCGTCCGCCGCAACCGAGCAGGTCCGGGCCGGTCCGCCGGACCTGACGCATTTCCGGACGATACGCGACCTCAGCGTCGCGCTTGCCAGCGGGCTCAACGAAGCCGACGCGACCGTCCAGTCGATGCCCGATGCCTCTCCGGTCAAATGGCACCTGGCCCATACGACCTGGTTCTTCGAGACCTTCCTGCTGCGCGACACGCGATCCGACTATCGCCTGTTCGACGAAAAGTGGCCCTTCCTCTTCAACAGCTACTACGAAGCCGAAGGCGCCCGTCTGGCCCGCCCCCAGCGCGGCCTGCTCACCCGTCCCACCCTGGAGGAGGTCCTCGCCTATCGCGCGCATGTCGATGCCGCACTCGAGCGCGTCTGGCCCGACCTTCAGGAACACCATGCCGCCCTGCTGGAACTGGGCCTGCAGCACGAACAGCAGCACCAGGAATTGCTGCTGACCGACCTGAAACATCTCCTTTCGTGCAACCCGCTGGGGCCCTCCTATCGTGAGGAAGGCCTCCGGACATCCTCCTGCGTTCCCGCCGATCTCAAGTGGATCGAAGGACCGACAGGCGCCCGGACCTTCGGCCACACCGGCGAGGGGTTCGCGTTTGACAACGAGGGGCCAGCGCACACGCAATGGCTTGCGCCCCACGCCCTCGCCAATCGCCCTGTCACCAACCGCGAATGGTGCGCCTTCATCGCCGATGGTGGCTATGCGACGGCCTCCCTATGGCTGTCCGACGGGTGGGACTGGGTCCGCCGCGAGGGCGTGGCGGCTCCGCTCTACTGGCGCGAGGAGGCCGAGCCCGAAGCGCGTGAGACCTTCACGCTTTCGGGGTGGCAAATGATCGACCTCGACGCGCCCGTGACGCACATCTCGTTCTACGAAGCGGACGCCTATGCCACATGGGCCGGCGCGCGCCTCCCCACCGAGCAGGAATGGGAAGCGGCCGCCAGCGCGCATGCCGCGACGGGCGGAGTCCAGCTCGACCGCGCCGAAGCCGTCCACCCCCGTGGCGTGCTCCCGGAAGGGGACTTTGCCTCGCTTTTCGGCAATGTCTGGGAATGGACGGGGTCGGCCTATCGCCCCTGGCCGGGGTTTCGCCCCGCTCCGGGCGCTGTGGGCGAATACAACGGGAAGTTCATGTCCAACCAGTTCGTCCTGCGTGGAGGAAGCTGCGCGAGCCCGCGCGGCCACGTGCGTGCGACCTACCGCAATTTCTTCCATCCGCACCAGCGCTGGCAATTCACCGGCCTGCGCCTTGCAAGGGATCTCTAGACATGGCCACATCACCGCTCGACGCACCCCGGCAATCGCGCCCCCCCTGCTTCGACCCCGCCTTTCGGGCCGATGTGCTCAGCGGCCTTGGCGGGAGGGCCAAGTCCATCCCGGCCCGTTGGCTTTACGACGAGACAGGCTCGGAGATCTTCGAGGCGATCACGCAGGCCCCCGAGTACTATCCCACGCGCACCGAAACCGCGTTGCTGCGCGCGCACAGCGCGGACGTCGTGCGCCAGAGCGGCGCGGACGCGCCGGTGGTCGAATTCGGATCGGGAAGTTCGCTCAAGACACGCATCCTGCTCGAACACATGCCGAAAACGACCTACGTTCCCATCGATATCTGCGGCGAATTCATGGATGCCGCCTGCGCCGAACTGGGCGCGCGCTTCCCCGGACTGGAGATTCTGCCCGTCGAAGGCGATTTCATGCAGGAAGTGGCGCTGCCCTCCTGCGTGAAGTCCTCCGACCGCGAGTCACCCGAAGTGCTCGGCTTCTTTCCCGGCTCCACCATCGGCAACCTGCTGCACGCCGAAGCTCTCGACATGCTCCGCGCCATGCGCCGTACCCTCGGCGAAGGCGCCTGGCTGCTCATCGGCATGGACCGCGCGAAGGAGCCGGACCGGCTCATTGCCGCCTACGACGATGCCCAGGGCGTCACCGCCCGGTTCAATCTCAACCTCCTGACCCGCATCAACCGCGAACTCGAGGGATCGATACCGCTCGACGGCTTCCGCCATCTGGCTCTCTGGAACGAGGAGCGTAGCCGCATCGAGATGCACCTCGAAGCGCTTCGCGATGTCCGCTTCGAAGTTGCCGGCAGGCCGTTCACCATGGGCCATGGCGAGACCATTCACACCGAAAACTGCCACAAGTACACGCCTCAGGGCATGGAAGATCTGCTTGCCGCCGGAGGCTGGGCCACGCAGTGCCACTGGAGCGATGCGGATGGGGACTATTCCCTGTTGCTCGCCCGAGCCTGCGATCAGGAGCGTGGCTGAGAGGTTAGCGGGCTTGGCGAACAGGCGCCGTTTCGGGCATGCGCACGAACACCGCGAGCACGCACAGCGCAACAGCCGATATCATGGCGCCCGGTGCCCCCGCCCAACCGGTGCCGGTCACCAGAAGATGCGCGAGCACGGGGGTAAGTCCGCCGAAGATGGCGGTCGCGCTCGTCGCGCCCAGAGCCAGGCCGCTGAGACGCCCCTCGCCCGGGAACAGTTCGGCCGTGGTCACCGCGCCCACCGCGCTGACCGCTCCGCCAAGCGCGGCCATGATCAGGGCGCCTGTCCAGGTCGCGAGCCCGTTCGTGGTCATGCCTGCAAAGAGGGCCGAGGGCAGGAGGATCGCGACAAGAGCCAACACGACGAGCACCGGGCGCCGGCCGATACGGTCCGAGAGTATTCCCGTCAGCGGCGTCACCAGGATCACCGTAAGCGCGGCCAGGGTCGAGATCGAGAGAGCCTGCGTTTCGGGCATGGTTCCGGTCGCGTCGAGAAACGCGGGCACATAGGT
The DNA here is from genome assembly GCF_022818885.1 of Novosphingobium mangrovi. Classification (NCBI taxonomy): domain Bacteria; kingdom Pseudomonadati; phylum Pseudomonadota; class Alphaproteobacteria; order Sphingomonadales; family Sphingomonadaceae; genus Novosphingobium; species Novosphingobium mangrovi. The sequence continues at coordinate 49,338 of NZ_JALHAT010000041.1, forward strand.
GATCCCCACATAGTAGGTGATCGAACCCAGGGCCGAGATCGCAAAGCCACGTGCGATGGCGGCGCGATGTCCCGCCAGAATGTGCCGGATCGGTCGCTCCGGGACCGTGCCGCTGCGTTTCTGGGCATGGAACTCGGGGGTTTCGGCAAGCGCGGCCCGGGCGATCAGCACAGAGCCTGCCAGCGCCCCGCCGAACAGGAACGGGATGCGCCAGCCCCATACGACCAGCGCGTCGGGCGGCAGGACCCACACCGTCAGCGCAGCGGCACCCGCCGCCAGAAGAGCGCCGATTTCGCTCGATGCCGACGCGCAGCTGGCGACGAGGCCCCGGCGATGCGCCTGCGCGCCTTCGAGCAGGTAGGCGACAACCCCGGTATATTCACCGCCGACCGAAAACGACATCACGCAGCGCAGGAGCACCAGCAACACGCCCGCCACAGGGCCCGCCTGCGCATAAGTGGGCAAGACGGCCGTGGCCAGCATGGCCGCCGTCATCAGCGCCATCGAGCCGAGCATCGAAAACCGCCGCCCGAAGCGGTCGCCAAGGTGGCCGAACACCAGCGCGCCGATCGGACGCAGCAGGTAGGCGACGGCGAAGCCCCCCAACGTCTGCGTCATCGAATGTCCGTCCGCTGCGAAGAACACCCGCGCCAGGACCGTCGCGAAATAGAGATAGAGCGTGAAATCGTACCACTCGACCATCGTCGAGAGCGCGGCAATGACCATCGAGCGCCGGGGCATCGGCACGTGATGAGCAGAAGGCAAGGGTTCGGCGCTGCGCGCGCTTTGGCTGGCTTCGCCGTGCATCTGCCAAGGGTGCCGCATTCGAGCGGCCCGAACAAGGCCAGCGTGACCGCACCTTTGCCTGCGAATGGGGCCGTTCTGTGTGACTGAGGGACTTTTCGACTTTGACACCCCTGTGGAGCGCAGCGGATCGGACTGCGCCAAGTGGCAGGAGGGTCCAGACATCCTGCCGATGTGGGTGGCCGACATGGACTTTCGCAGCGCACCGGCCGTGCGTGCGGCACTGGAAGCGCGGGTGGCGCATGGCGTGTTCGGCTACCCCGCACCCGATACGGCCTATTTCGAGGCTATCGCAAACTGGTTCGCGCGGCGCCACGGCGTTCGCCTGCCGCGCAGCGCCATCATCCCGACGATCGGGGTCGCACCCGCGATCCAGGCCATTCTGGGTGCCTTGTGCGCGCCGGGGGATGGCGTGATCGTGCAGCCGCCGGTCTACAACCGCTTCCTTTCCGCAATCGAGCACAGGGGCTGCCGCCGGATCAAGAACCCGCTTGTCCTGCGCGAGGGTCGCTACGAAATGGATTTCACCGACCTGGAACGAAAGGCGGCGTGCCCAAGGGCGCGCGTGCTCTTGCTGTGCAACCCCCACAACCCGGGCGGGCGGGTGTGGACCCGGGCTGAACTGGAGCAGGTCGCCAGCATCTGTGCGCGCCATGGCGTACGCGTGGTGAGCGACGAGATCCATGGCGATCTCGCTTTCTGCGACCACCCTTTCACCCCTTTCGCGGCATTGGCTGGAGACGCTCCGGCGGGCTGCATCACCTGTACCGGAGCTGGCAAGGCCTTCAACATTTCGGGGCTGCAGAATGCGTTTGTGGTCGTAGACGATCCCGAATTGCGAGCGCGTGTGGAGGCCGCCATGACCGCACAGCAGATCCGCGACCTGAACCCGATGGGGCTGGCCGCCACGACGGCGGCCTACACGCATGGGGAAGCCTGGCTGAACGCACTCATCGCCTACCTGGAAGGCAACGAGCGCCTGCTGCGCCAGACCTTTGCCCGGCACCTTCCCCACATCGATGTGATCGATCAGGACGGAACCTACCTCGCCTGGATCGACGGCCGAAGCCTGGGCATGTCCAGTGAGGCTCTTGCGGATCGACTGGTTCACGAAGCTGGCGTGCGCGTCACGCCCGGCTCGATCTTTGGAGCACAGGGCGAAGGCTTCATCCGCGTCAACTTCGCCTGCCCGCGCGCACGGCTCGAAGATGGCCTCGACCGGCTGATCCGCGGACTTTCGCGATAGCCGCTTTGGCCCGTTAGCCGTCCTGCTCCGAACCGAGTGCGATCGCGAAACGCTCTTCGCGGCTCTCGTCGACAACCCGTACCTGCCAGGGCTGGGTTTGCCGGAAGCGCTGCGGAGCTTCGAGCAGGAGCTCCCCTGCAAGCTGAATCGCGGCAAGGATGGCAGCGTCCTCGTTCGCGAAGTCCGCCGACACGTCGCCAGCGTCGGGCGTGCCGTCACGAACTTCAAAATAGAAACGGTTCACGGACCTTGCTCCAGTCTCCCTACGCTCTGCGATTTTCGGGTGTTGCGTGAAATGGGCGCGCCAACCGGGAACTCATGTGCCGGATTGGCGCAGGGCACAGACAGCCACGGAATACGTGGTAGGAACGAAACCTCGTCAAAGCGCGCAAGCCGTTAGGAGTGTATGCATTGCCCGCTCCCCAACGGAACGTGATCTGATCCAATCAGTTCCTCAGCGGCCAAAGAAGCCTCTGAACGGGCTCCCATGAGGCATGCCGTGCGCAGTCCGGTCAAAGCCTATGATAATTGTCAATTGACCAACGCCAGACGGAACGAGGCGCTCCACTGCCGCATTCTCGCTGCACCAGCTTTCACATGCAGGTGGAGATAGACCGATGAATGAGCGCCTGATCGTGGTTTCGAACCGCCTGCCGATGGGAGACACGCCTTCAGGCGGCCTGGTGGTGTCGCTGCACGACGTGCTCGCGGCATCTGGTGGCTGCTGGATCGGCTCACACCCCGAGCCCGGAGACGATCACGGAGCGTTCGAGAGCATCGGCGAGAAGCCCTACCAGCGTCTTGCCTTCCGCCTCACCGAAAGCGAGATGGAGAACTACTACCTCGGCTATGCCAACTCGGTGCTCTGGCCGCTGTGCCATCGCCGTCCGGACCTGGTGAAGATCCGGCCCGCCTATCGGGAGGCTTATGAAGCGGTCAATCGCCGCATTGCGGCGATGATCGCACAGCAGGTGTCCCCCGAAGACGTCATCTGGGTGCAGGACTACCATTTCATTCCACTGGCAAGAGAGCTGCGCAAACTAGGTGTCACCAACCGGATCGGCTTTTTTCTGCACATTCCCTTTCCGGTCTTGGCCGACCTCTCGATCATGCCGCAGGCCGAAACCTTTGCCGAATGCCTCGCGCACTACAATCTCATCGGATTGCAGACTCGCGAAGACGTCGCGCGCTGTCTGGAGATGTTCCGCGACGACCCGCGCGCGGAGTTCATGTCGGATGGGTCGATCAAGCTGGGGCGGCATGTCTCACAGGTGCGCTCGTTCCCGATCGGGATCGACGCCGCCGCGTTCGAGGAGGAAGCCCGGCGCGAGCTGCCCGATGTCTTTGGCGGGGCCAGTCCCGCTCCCTTCGCGATCGGGGTCGATCGTCTGGACTACAGCAAGGGCCTGCCGAACCGCTTTCGGGCCTTCGGCACATACCTTGAGGACCTGCGGCCCGAGGATATCCGCCCCTGCCTGGTCCAGATAGCACCTCCGACGCGTCTCGGCGTACAGGCTTACGAGGACATCACGGAAGAACTTCAGGGCCTGACCGGCAAGATCAACGGGCAGTTTGCCGAGCTGGATTGGACACCGATCCGGTTCATCAATCGCTCCGTGGAGCGCGCCCGTCTGGCGCGCCTCTTTCGCACGGCTCGCTGCTGCCTCGTCACCTCTCTTGCGGACGGGATGAACCTGGTTGCCAAGGAATACATCGCCGCGCAGGATCCGGAAGATCCCGGCGTGCTCGTCCTGTCGCAGTTCGCCGGAGCCGCCGAAGACATGACCGAGGCTCTTCTGGTCAACCCCTACGACATCGAGGCCATGGCGCACAGGATCGATGACGCGTTCCGCATGCCTCTGGACGAACGCCAGCGGCGCTATCGGCATTGTATTGAAGTTGTTCGCAGGACCGATGCCACGGCCTGGGCGCATAATTTTCTGAACGTCTTGCGATCGAGCCTCAAGGCGCTCGACCTCGATTTCGAAGAGGGGGAACTGCAGCCTTTTGGCTGACAGGGCCCGCTCCTAGGGGCCGAAGCCGATTGTCGGCCACGGGCGAAGCGCGGCCATCCCGTCCCCCCGGGCACGGGATGTTGGAGCCCAGTGTCAGGGGGAAATATACCAGACCTCGTCGGCGCGCTGGACACGGCACAGCCGCTTGGTTCCCAGCCACAATTCGGCAGGCCGGTTCTCGGCCTCGGTCCTCGCCGCGGCGAGCGCGCCACCGGCGTCAGGCGCTGTAAAATCCAGGCGTTTGGCGACGCCATGATCGTCGTCTGCAAACGTCAGCGTATAGATGGGCATGGAGTACCTTTCTGCCCGCGGCTCGCACGGCCCGAGCATCTTTCGTGCGCCATCTGGATAGCATGACAGCGAAGGCACCACGCCCCAAATCCCCTTGATAGTTATCAAGTCCACACGCGCCGCAGGCTGAAGCCCGGCGAGGCGCAAGGCGTGATGCGCCGCCAGCCCCGGACACGGACCGGCAATAAAAAGGCACGTATCCCGGGAGCACCCTGCCCTTTCACGAATTACTTCGGTGCCTGCCGTAGACTCGAATGGAGCCTTCCTCGTCGTGCTAATGGATGCCTTTCTTGCCAATCGTCGCGATGTTGACCTCAGTCTGGAAGAGCGGGCTCTGCTGGAAACCGCGATTGCAGAAGTCCGCGAGATCGAAAGTCGACAGGTCATCGTTCCTCCACGAACCACGGTCGAGATCAGCACCTTGCTGATCGAGGGTCTGGTCTCTCGCTTCATCGACGACCGCCATGGGCTTCGCCAGCTTGTCGCCATCCACGTGCCCGGCGAGTTCGTCGATCTGCACGCCTACCCCATGCGCGAGCTCGATCACGGGATTGGCGCGTTGACCGCCGCGCGGGTGGCGATTGTTCCGCATGAAGCCCTGAGACGCATACTGGACCCTCGCCCCGAGCTTGCCCGCAAGCTCTGGTTCTCGACACTGCTTGACGCAGCGCTGCATCGTGCCTGGCTATTTCGGGTTGGCCGGCTCGATGCGGTTGGCCGCGTTGCGCACTTTCTGAGCGAGATGAACCTGCGCCTCCAAGCTATCGGACTATCTGACGGCACGCGATTTGCCTTGCCGTTGACCCAGGCCGATATCGCCGAAATCTGCGGCCTCACCACCGTCCACACCAATCGCGCCTTGCGCCAGCTGCGCGAAGCCGGATTGTGCGAGGTTCATGCGCCCACGGTTGAACTTCTCGACCCCACAGGTCTCGCCCAACGCGGCAACTTCAATTCGCATTACCTTTATCTGGACACGGAAGCTTTGACGGCAAAGGGCAGCGGTTCAACTTCGTAGCAAGATTTCCAATTTGGACTCCCAACACGGGCCGGTAGCGGAATGTCAGGTTCACAGCGTAAGGCTGACAACTCTCGGCCGTTCCATGGGCGTTGCACCCTACACGTTCCGGCGAATATTGCGTGAATCTGTGGGTCGCTCTACTGGATGCGAATGCCGAAAGTTGAAGTATTTGAGCAGAATGAAGACACCCCCCTTTTTGAGGGAGAGTTCACGTTCCTGCCCCGAATTGGGGAATACATATCGAAGGATATAGGCGGATATTTCGGCTATTACCATGTAGTCGAAATCTGGCACCGCGAAGAAGGCGAGTCCGGCATATACCAAGCCTGCATTCAAGTGGAGCTTCGTGATTAGCGATTGCCCTGTGCCGAGCCCCCCAAATGGACGCGTGGCAGAATTTCAGCACGCGACCCTGCTTTTCCAATCGGTGGTCAATTTGGGCACCCAAAGAGCGGACGGTCTGCTCCCCCTTGCCGGATATGAACGATGCGTCGGTGCGCGTTGTGTAGATGGGCAATACTCGCTGCGGTTAACGGTAGCAGTAGGGTTCTGGCTCCCCGCCTAAACAGGGAGCCAGAAAATCTTAGATTTCGGTGCCCTCCGCCAAAACCAAGGCGTCTTCCACATCGACCCCAAGGTACCTGACCGTGCTTTCGATCTTCGTATGCCCGAGCAGGATCTGAACTGCCCGGAGATTGCCCGTGGCCTTGTAGATGATGGATGCCTTGGTCCTTCTCAAGGAATGCGTGCCGTAATCCTCGCACGGCAAGCCAATTCCCGTGACCCAT